>NZ_CP095742.1:1841785-2148750 GCF_023078495.1 Luteibacter aegosomatissinici
CCGCCGCCGGTGATCGCGCGCAAGCGCGCTCCTACAGATGCTGTTTGCCCCCTAATCGAATGTATCGGCGCGCCGTTCGGCGGCACGCCAGCGGGCCCTTATGCCCGCAACCCCCATCCCTCAGCAAAGAGAGAGAAACACCATGGAACGTCTCATCCAGGGCTTCGACCAGTTCCGCCGTGACATGACCAGCGAGCAGCGCGAAACGTTCGCGCGCCTGGCTTCCGGGCAGACGCCGCACACGATGTTCATCACCTGTGCCGACTCGCGCATCATGCCGGAGCTGATGTTCAACGCGCAGCCGGGCGATCTGTTCGTCTACCGCAACGTGGGTAATATCGTGCCGCCGTACGCGCAGCATGTCAGTGGCGTTGTTGCAGCTATCGAATACGCCGTGACCGCGCTCAAGGTGCAGCACATCGTGATCTGCGGCCACTCCGATTGCGGCGCCATGAAGGCCCTGCAAAACCCGGCCGCCCTGAAGGGCAAACCCTCCGTGGAGCAGTGGCTGAAGCACGCCGATGTGGCGCGTTACGTCGTTGCCGAGAACCGCCCGACGATCCAGGGCGAGGAAGGCCTGCGTTACCTCACCGAAGAAAACGTCGTAGGCCAGCTGGAGCACCTGCGCACGTTGCCCGCCGTGGCTGCAGCCATGGCGAATGGCAGCTTGCGTATCCACGGCTGGATCTATGACATCGCGAAGACGGAGATCACCGCCTTCGATCCGCTGGAAGGCCAGTTCCGTCCGCTCGCGACGGATCCGGCCGACGTTCGTGATGCTACGCCGCACGCACGGTTCTCCGTGCCGGTGGCGGTGGCGTCTGCCGCTTAAAGGAAGCTCCCTATGCGCACTTATTTCTCCCAGGGCCTGTTTGGCCGCGACCTCCTTGGTTCGGTGGTCGTTTTTCTTGTCGCACTGCCGTTGTGCATGGGTATTGCCATCGCATCGGGCATGCCGCCCAGCGCCGGCCTCATCACGGGTATCGTGGGCGGTATCGTCGTAGGCGCCATTGCCGGTTCGCCGCTGCAGGTCAGCGGCCCGGCGGCGGGCCTCGCGGTCCTGGTGTTTGAACTGGTGCGCGAGCACGGCGTGGCCGCCCTTGGTCCCGTCGTGCTCCTTGCCGGCCTGATCCAGGTGGTGGCCGGATTGTGCAAGGTCGGTGTGTGGTTCCGCATGACCTCGCCGGCCGTGGTGGCCGGCATGCTGTCCGGCATCGGTATCCTGATCGTGGCGTCGCAGTCGCACGTGCTGATGGATGCCATCCCCATGGCCCGTGGCCTGGAGAACTTCGCGGCGCTTCCGGGGGCGGCCTTCGAGGCCGTGACTGGTGCGGGTGAAGGGCAGGGCATGACCGCACTGTTGATTGGTCTTGGCACGATCGGCATCATGTTGGGCTGGGAGAAGCTGCGCCCGGCCAAGCTACGCTTTGTGCCAGGCGCATTGCTGGCGGTGATCGCCATGACGCTGACCGCCCAGCTGGGCGCGTTGGATGTGAAGCGCGTGGATGTGCCGGCCAACCTGTTCTCGGCGGTGAGCCTGCCGAGCATGGGTAGCCTGTTCGGTCTGTTCGATAGTGCCCTGCTGGTGGCGGCGGTGACGTTCGCATTCATCGCCAGTGCCGAGACGCTGCTTTCCGCCGCCGCGGTGGATCGCATGCACGATGGTGCACGCACGCAGTACGACCGTGAGCTGACGGCACAGGGCGTGGGCAACATGATCTGCGGCTTCCTCGGCGCGCTGCCGATGACTGGCGTGATCGTGCGTAGTGCGGCCAATGTGCAGGCCGGCTCCGCCACGCGCATGGCTACCATCCTGCACGGTACCTGGCTGCTGGGCTTCGTCATGCTTCTGCCGTGGCTGATGCGCATGACCCCGGTATCGTGCCTGGCCGGCATCCTCGTGTTTACCGGCGTGAAGATGGTGAACCCGAAGCAGATCAAGGATCTTGCTGCCTACGGCAAGGGCACCGCCGCGGTCTATGTCGCGACCACGGTGGCCATTGTCGCTACCGATCTGCTTACCGGTGTCATCGTTGGCTTCGGTCTGTCGCTGTTCCGCCTGGCGCTGCTATCGTCCAAGCTGAAGATGGACGTGAAGCACCACGACGAGCCTGGCCATGCCACGCTGCACCTGGAAGGCTCTGCCACGTTCCTGAAGGTACCGACCATGGCTCGTACGCTGGAAGGCGTGCCGCCGAACACCCGCCTGCAGGTGTCGATGGACCAGCTTCTGCACGTGGACCAGGCGTCGCTGGAACTGCTGCGCGAGTGGGGCCGCAATGCTTCCAAGCGTGGCTGCGAGCTGATCGTGGATTGGCAGGAGTTGAACCGCCGCGTGGAAGGTAACCGCCAGGCGGCGTAACCAGGACCATATCGCGCACAGCGGTGCCCCTGTAGGAGCGCACCCTGTGCGCGACATCTTTCGCGACCCCGTGTCAGGGCTATGTGGGGTGTCGCGAAAGATGTCGCCCACAGGGTGGGCTCCTGCAGCACGGGGTGATTCTGCCGCTTGTCAGGCTCTGGTTTTCTGCTTGTACGCGCAGAGATCCACGATGGCGCAGGTGGGGCATTCCGGTTTGCGCGCCTTGCATACGTAGCGCCCATGCAGGATCAGCCAGTGGTGGGCGTCCTGGATGAATTCCTTCGGGATCACCTTTTCCAGCTTGTCTTCCACCTTGCGCACATCCGGGCCAGGCGCCAGGCCGGTGCGGTTGGCGACGCGAAAGATGTGCGTATCCACCGCGATCGTGGGCTGGCCAAACGCCGTGTTGAGTACAACGTTCGCGGTCTTGCGGCCAACACCCGGCAGCGATTCCAGCGCCTCGCGTGATTCGGGCACCTCGCCGCCGTACTGGTCGACGAGGATCTGGCTCATGGCGATCAGGTTCTTCGCCTTGTTGTTGTACAGGCCGATCGTGCTGATATAGCTCTTCAGCTTTTCCAGGCCAAGCTTCAGGATCTTTTGTGGCGTGTTCGCCACGGGAAAGAGCTTGCGCGTGGCCTTGTTCACGCCCACATCGGTGGCCTGCGCGGACAGCGCCACGGCGGACAGGAGCTCGAACGGCGTGGTGTATTCGAGTTCCGTTTTCGGATGCGGATTCAGCTCGCGCAGGCGGGTGAACATCTCGATGATGTCGGCCTTCTTCACGGCGAATCCTTCTTCTTGGCTTTGGCGCGGGCCAGGGCTTCGAGTACGGCGTTGCGGGCTGCAGGCGCGCCGACATCGCGCTTGCTTGCGGCCAGTTGTTCATCGCGCGCGGCACGCTCGCGCGCCAATCGAACCTCGCGGCGCTGGAAGTGCGCGCGGGCGGCATCGGCATGGGCGCGGTCATCAGCCTGCGCCAGCGGCATGGGATCGAGCGTGATGCAATCGACCGGGCAGGCGGGCACGCACAGCTCGCAGCCGGTGCACAGGTCGCTCATGACCACATGCATCACCTTGGCCGCGCCCAGGATGGCATCCACGGGGCAAGCCTGGATGCATTTGGTGCAACCGATGCAGTCAGCCTCGATCACCCGCGCGAGCATGCGGGGCTTTTCCGCGCCGCGCGAGGTATCGAGCGGGATGACGGGCTGATCGAGCAGTGCCGCCAGCCGTGCGATCCCCAGTGCACCGCCTGGCGGGCACCGGTTGATCGGT
Source organism: Luteibacter aegosomatissinici (assembly GCF_023078495.1). Taxonomy (NCBI): domain Bacteria; kingdom Pseudomonadati; phylum Pseudomonadota; class Gammaproteobacteria; order Lysobacterales; family Rhodanobacteraceae; genus Luteibacter; species Luteibacter aegosomatissinici. The sequence goes on from NZ_CP095742.1 coordinate 1,845,426, forward strand.
GCCTCGCCCGTGGCGATAGCCTCGGCATACGGGCGGCAGCCATGGAACCCGCATTGCTCGCACTGGGTCTGCGGCAGCAGGTGGTCGATGCGATCGGCAAGCGTTGGCGTCATGGCTGGCGCAAAACCGAAGCGTTTTAGCGAACGGTGGCGCCCGGTGCCGCACCCTGGTCGGCATCCAGCAGGAACAGATCCGCACCGCCGTCACCGGCGGAAAGGATCATGCCCTCGGACAGGCCGAAGCGCATCTTGCGCGGCGCGAGGTTGGCGATGAAGACCACGTTGCGGCCCACGAGCGTTTCCGGCTCGCCATACGCGGCGCGAATGCCCGAGAAGATCTGGCGCTTGCCCAGCGGGCCTGCATCCAGCTCGAAGCGCAGCAGCTTGTCCGACCCCTCCACGAACTCGCAGGCGAGCACCTTGCCGATGCGCAGGTCGAGCTTGGCGAAATCGTCGATCGAGATGGTGGCGGTATCGGCGGGAGCGGCGGCGGTATCAGTCATGGCTTTCGGTGCTTCTTTGGGCTTGGTTTTCTTGGCGTCCGCCTTGGCGGCCTCTCGGGCCTGCTCGGCGGGGCTGAGCGATTCCTTCGATGCGTCGACCATCGCTTCGATCTTCTTGGGATCCAGGCGGCCGAACAGCGGCGAGAAGGCGTTGACGGTATGGCCGAACAGCTCGCGGCGTGCGTCGGCAAACGATTCGATGGGGCCGCCGAGGAAGGTCTCGGCCGCGGCGACGGTCACCGGGATGATCGGCTTGAGCAGGCCCGAAAGAAGGCGGAACGCATTCAGCGCGAACGTGCAGACCTGCTGCAGCTCATCGCGGCGTGCTTCGTCCCTGGCGATAACCCACGGAGCCTTCGCGGCGATGTAGCCGTTCACCGCATCGGACATGGCGACGAAGCGGCGGGTGACTTCCGCGTATTCATCCGCTTCGTACAGGGTCTCGACACCCTCGTACTGCGCGAGCAGTTCGCCCCACAGCGTGGTGGCCTCGTCGTCAAAACGATCGGCCAGCTTGCCGGCGAAGTGCGTGTTCACGAAGCCTGCGGTGCGGCTGGCGATGTTCGCCCACTTGCCGACCAGGTGCGAGTTCACCCGCTCCTCGAACGACTTCAGGTCCAGGTCCACATCGACCGGCTGCGGGCCGAGCATGGTGGCGAAGTAGTAGCGCAGCGCTTCCGGGTCGAGCCCCGAATCCAGGTAGGTACGCGCCTGGATGAAGGTGCCGCGCGATTTGGACATCTTCGCGCCGTTCACCGTCAGGTAGCCGTTGACGTGCAGGGCGGTGGGCACGCGCAGATCCGCGCCGTGCAGCATCGCCGGCCAGAACAGGCCGTGGAAATTGATGATGTCCTTGCCGATGAAGTGGTGCATCTCGGCGGTGCTGTCCTTGCCGAGGAAATCATCGAACGCCAGGCCCTTGCGCTCGCACAGTGCCTTGAACGAGGCGAGATAGCCGACCGGCGCGTCGAGCCAGACATAAAAGAACTTGCCCGGTGCGTCGGGGATCGGGAAGCCGAAGTAGGGCGCGTCGCGGGAGATATCCCAGTCGCGCAGGCCACCATCGATCCACTCGGCGAGCTTCGCGGCCACGCTGCTGTCGGCCACGCGCTTGCCACCGGTGAGCTTGCCGGCGAACCAGTCGCGCAGCAGCTGCTCGAACTTGCCCAGCTCGAAGAAGTAGTGTTCCGAATCGCGCAGGATGGGCGTGGCGCCGGACATCACCGAGTACGGGTTCAACAGCTCGGTAGGCGCGTAAGTCGCGCCGCAGTTCTCGCAGTTGTCGCCGTACTGGTCGGGCGTACCGCACACCGGGCAGGTGCCCTTGATGTAGCGATCGGGCAGGAACATGTCGCGGGTGGGGTCGTACAACTGCTGGATATCGCGGCGCGCGATGTAGCCGCCCTCGCGCAGTTTCAGGTAAATCGCCGTGGCGATCTCCTGGTTCTCCGGCGAGTGCGTGGTGTGGTACTGGTCGTAGCTGAAGTGGAAATCGGTGAAATCCGCTTCGTGGCTCGCGCGAATGCCCGCGATGTATTCCTCGGGCGTCTTACCGACCTTTTCGGCGGCCAGCATGATCGGTGTGCCGTGGGCGTCTTCGCCGGCCACGTACCACACCTCGTTGCCCTGCATTCGCTGCGCCCGCGCCCAGACATCGGCTTCGATATAGCCAAGCATGTGGCCCAGGTGCAGCGGGCCATTGGCGTAGGGGAGGGCGTTGGTGACGAGGATGCGGCGGGCCATGATTCGCACGGTCGGCTGTAGGACCGGGGATTATGGCATGGCCCGCCGTGGCGTTACTCGGCGCGGACCCATTCCTGGCTGCGGCCGAGCAGCGAGAAACCGATATAGCCGTGGACGTCCAGCTTCTGGCCGCCATCGACCAGGGTGAGGGTGACCTTGTAGATCTTGCCCTTGGCCGGGTCCAGGATCTGGCCGCCGGACCATTCATCGCCGCTCTTCTTCAGGCCCCACATGATGGTCATGCCTTCGATGGGCTTGCCCTTGCGGTCGCCATCGCACTCGTCGCAGACCGGGTGCGGGCCCTTGTCGGACTTGAGCACCTGCAGGACCTTGCCTTCCAGCAGGCCGTGGTTCTCGGTGATCTCGACGATGGACTTCACCTCGTGGGTCTTGTCGTCGATGGTCTTCCACTTGCCCACCGGGGAATCGGTGGCGGCAAGGGCGGGGAGGGCTGCGGTCGCGAAGGCGAGGGCGGCGGCGGTACGGATCAGGTGCTTCATAGGCTCGTGGGCTCCCCATACGGTCAGGTACGGCCGGAGCCTGACGAAGCCGCCCCAGCCCGTCAAGCTGCAACGCGCCACCCGGCAATATTCAGCGTCGGAGCCCACCCAGTGGGCGACATCCTTTCGCGACGACGCCACAGGCCCCGCTGCTGTTCCACGGCCAGCATCGCCCGCAGCGTTCGGCCCCGGCGGGGCCGCCCCGCCACGGGCGTGCCATAATCGCGTCATCTTAGGTTTTCCTCATTTCCCCATGTCCCAGGCCAGCGAAACCCTTGTGCGCGGCGTGCTCGACCGCGTCATCGACCCTCATTCCGGACAGCCCCTGAGCACCTCCATTCGCGCCGTGGGCGTGGATGGCGACCGCGTGTCGGTCGATATCCAGCTCGGCTATCCGGCCGAGGGCTACGTGGCCCAGGCCGCCGCCGACGCGAAGGCGGCCCTCGAGGCTGAGCCGGGGATCACGGCGGCCGCCGTCTCCGTGGGCTGGCGCGTCCATGCCCATAAGGTGCAGGGCCAGCTCGCCCCCATGCCGGGTGTGAAGAACATCATCGCCGTGGCCTCGGGCAAGGGCGGTGTCGGCAAATCCACGGTATCCGTGAACCTGGCCCTGGCCCTGACGGCCGAAGGTGCCAGGGTCGGCCTGCTCGACGCCGATATCTACGGCCCGAGCCAGCAGCGGATGCTGGGCCTGTCCGGCAAGCCGGTGTCGCCCGACGGCAAGAGCATCGAGCCGATGAAGGCCCATGGCCTCCAGGCCATGTCTATCGGCGTGCTGATCGAGGAAGACACCCCGATGATCTGGCGCGGCCCGATGGTCACCCAGGCCCTCATGCAGCTCCTGAATGACACGCGCTGGGAAGAGCTCGATTACCTGATCATCGACCTGCCGCCGGGCACCGGCGATATCCAGCTGACCCTGTCGCAGAAGGTGCCTGTCTCCGGTGCGGTCATCGTCACCACGCCGCAGGACATCGCCCTGCTGGATGCCCGCAAGGCGCTGGGCATGTTCCGCAAGGTGGAAGTGCCGGTGCTGGGCGTCATCGAGAACATGGCCACCCACGTCTGCACGAACTGCGGACACGAGGAGCACATCTTCGGCCACGGCGGCGGCGCGCGCATGGCGGAAGAGGCCGGCATCGCTTTCCTGGGTGAGCTCCCGCTGGATATCCGCATCCGTCAGCAGGCTGACGATGGCAAGCCCACCGTGGTCGCCATGCCGGATTCTGATCTCGCGGCGCGCTACCGGGCGATCGCCCGTGGGGCGGCGGCGAAGCTCTCGCTGCAGGCGAAGAACAAAGCGATCTCGTTCCCGAAGATCGTCATCCAGAACACCTGATATCCTTTCCGCTCCAGCGAGGGAGTAACTGTAAGTGAGCATCAAGTCCGACAAGTGGATCCGCCGCATGGCCGAGCAGCACGGCATGATCGAGCCGTACGCGCCTGGCCAGGTCAAGGAGCGCGACGGCCACCGCCTGGTGTCCTACGGCACGTCCAGCTACGGCTACGACGTCCGCTGCGCCGACGAGTTCAAGGTGTTCACCAACATCAACTCCACCATCGTCGACCCGAAGGCCTTTGATAAGGGCAGCTTCGTCGATGTGAAGTCCGATGTGTGCATCATTCCGCCGAATTCGTTTGCCCTTGCGCGCACGGTTGAGTACTTCCGCATCCCGCGCAACGTGCTCACCATCTGCCTGGGCAAGAGCACCTATGCCCGCTGCGGCATCATCGTGAACGTGACCCCGCTCGAACCGGAGTGGGAAGGCCACGTGACGCTGGAGTTCTCGAACACCACGCCGCTGCCCGCAAAAATCTACGCCAACGAGGGTGTGGCGCAGATGCTCTTCCTCGAATCCGACGAGGTTTGCGAAGTGTCGTACGCCGACCGCGGCGGCAAGTACCAGGGCCAGCGCGGCGTGACCCTGCCAAGCACCTGAACGCCTTCATGGTCGCACCCGCGCCCGACACCCGGGCGCGGTAGACTCGCCTTTTCCGCCCGTACCAACGATCCACGGAGACACGCATGACCCGAGTTCCCACCCTGATGGGCCGCATTGCCGCGGCGCTGTTCCTCGCCAGCATGCTGGTGCTCGCCGGCTGCCACCGTGGCGCGTCCAAGGGCGACGTGATCGCCACGAGCTCTGAGCAGGGCAAGTTCGATTACACGCTGAAGGCCTACAAGAGCGGCCAGTTCGAGACCCTCGACGGCGCCGTGCTTTCCGCGGCCGATGCCGGCAGCCACTTTGCCTACCTGAAGGACACCGGCAAGCTGCCGAAGACCGTGCTGCTGCTGCCCAGCGACGATTCGAAGATCCGTGACAACCACCTGGGCTTCATGGCCCGCATGGCGTTGGATTACGGTTTTGCCGTGTACTACGACAAGAAGGGGGAGCTGGTCCGCCTCAACGCGGTTGAGAGCGAAGCCCGCCAGCTGGAAGATACCCCGCACAAGGCCGACCTGCCCGATCGCATGAAGGGCAAGGAAGCATCCAGCGGCGCGTACGACCCGCAGACGCAGCAGTAAACATCGAAGGCCGGCGCAAGCCGGCCTTCTTCGTTACGGCAGGAGCCCACCCTGTGGGCGACGCTGTTCGCGAGAGCGCCGCAGGGCCTGCTGCTCCGAGGCGGAAGATGTCGCCCACAGGGTGGGCTCCTACATCGATCAGCCCAGCACCAGGGCGCGACGCATCCGTTCAGCCATCCCCTCGATATCCGCATAAGGCTCAGCCTTCCCGGACCCCCAAACCGGCCCCGGCCACGCGGCATCCCCCTCCACCCGCGCTACCACGTGCACGTGCAGCTGCCGCACGATGTTTCCCAGCGCTCCAATATTGAGCTTGTCGCACGGCGCCACGGTGCGGAGCGCCGCACCGGCCTGGTCCACCTCGCGCCACAGCGCGGCCCGGTCGGCTTCCGCCAGATCCGCCACCTCGACCAGCCCAGCGTGCCGCGGCACCAGCACCAGCCACGCAAACCGCTGGTCTCGCATCAGCAGTACCCGGCACAGCGGCAGATCGCCGACGACGACGGTATCGCCGGCGAGCCGCGCATCCAGTTCGAACGTCGCGCTCATGCCAGTTCGCGGCCGAAGAAGGCCAGGGTGCGCTCCCACGCGAGCGTGGCGCTCGGCTCGTCGTAGCTGGCCCGAACATCGCAGTTGAAGCCATGGTCAGCCGGGTACACCCAGGTATCCATCTCTGGCTTCAGTTCGCGGTGCTTCTCCACCATCTCAGGCGGGATGGAGTGGTCACGCTCGCCAAAGTGGAAAATGACATTGGCCCTGGCCGGCTCGGTCAGAAACGGGACATCGCGCGAGCCGTAATAGCTGGAGGAGGGCAGGCCCAGGCGCAGGGCGGCCAGCATGGCCACGGTGCCACCCCAGCAGTAACCCACGGTGCCGACCTTTACCTTGTAGGTATCCGCCAGCCACGCCGCCGCGATGCCCACATCCTGCTGGGGCCGCAGCAGGCCCAGTTCGGCCACCATCTTCACGCCCTTGGTCATGCCTTCCTGGTCGTAGCCCGTTTCCACGCCTTTCTCGACGGGATCGAACAATGCGGGAGCGATGGCCACATAGCCGTCCGCCGCGAATCGATCGGCCACGCTGCGGATATGAGCGTTGACGCCGAAAATCTCCTGGATGACGACGATGCCACCTTTCGGCGTGCCCTCTGGCTCAGCGAGGTACGCATCCATGCTTTCGTGGGGGCGGGATGTGTCGAGGATCAGGGTACGACCCATGGGGGAAATCTCCGGGTGGGGTGAGAACGCTGCGCGAAGATTAACCGGGCCGCCGTCCAGAAGTCGTGCGTGGTGGCACAGCCGGACCGGGGCGCCGCAACCGGCTATAATGCGCGGTTTCCCACCCCCGGTACCCACGGCATATGTCCCAGGCCGCCCAGTCCCAGAAGATCGGCTTCGTTTCGCTCGGCTGCCCCAAGGCCCTGGTCGATTCCGAACGCATCCTCACCCAGCTCAAGGTCGAGGGCTACGAGATCGTGCCCAGCTACGGCGAGGCCGATGCCGTGGTGGTGAACACCTGCGGCTTCATCGATTCGGCGGTGCAGGAATCGCTCGATGCTATCGGCGAAGCCCTGCATGAGAATGGCAAGGTGATCGTCACCGGTTGCCTGGGCAAGCGCTCGGAGCTGATCCGGGAAAGCTACCCCGATGTGCTCGCGATCAGCGGCCCGCAGGATTACGCCTCGGTGATGGGCGCGGTGCACGCCGCGCTGCCGCCCACGCGCAACAAGTTCCTCGATCTGGTGCCAGATACCGGCGTGAAGCTCACGCCCAAGCACTACGCGTACCTCAAGATTTCCGAAGGCTGCAACCACCGCTGCAGCTTCTGCATCATCCCGTCGATGCGCGGCGATCTCGTCAGCCGCCCGGTGGACCAGGTGCTGATGGAAGCGGAGAAGCTGGTGAAGGGCGGCGTGAAGGAGCTGCTGGTGATCTCGCAGGACACCAGCGCCTATGGTGTCGATACGCGCTACGCCGAGCGCGAGTGGCGCGGCAAGCCGTACCGCACGCGCATGACCGAGTTGTGCGAAGGCCTCTCGGAGCTGGGCGCGTGGACGCGCCTGCACTACGTGTACCCGTACCCGCACGTCGACGAGATCATGCCGCTCATGGCGGATGGCAAGATCCTCCCGTACCTGGATATCCCGTTCCAGCACGCCAGCCCGCGCATCCTCAAGCTGATGAAGCGCCCCGGCAATGTCGACAAGACGCTGGAGCGTATCCAGAACTGGCGCCGCCAGGTGCCGGATCTCACCATCCGCAGCACCTTCATCGTCGGCTTCCCGGGCGAAACGGACCAGGAGTTCAGCGAGCTGCTCGATTTCCTGCGCGAAGCCGAGCTCGATCGCGTGGGCGCGTTCGCCTATTCGCCGGTCGATGGCGCCAAGGCCAACGACCTTCCGGGCCAGATCGATGAAGAACTGAAGGAAGACCGCCTGGAGCAGTTCATGGCGGTGCAGGCCGAGATCTCGGCCGCCAAGCTGCAGCGCAAGGTCGGCAAGACCATCAAGGTGCTGGTCGATGAGATCGATGCCGAGGGTGCGTGGGGCCGTTCCAGCGCCGATGCGCCCGAGATCGATGGCGCCGTGCGTATCGATGACGGCCAGCTGCTGAAGCCGGGCCAGTTTGTCGATGTGCTGGTGGAAGAGGCCGACGCGCACGACCTTTACGGTCGCCTGGCGTAACGCCCATGCGTTACGTGGCACCCACGCGCGAGCAGCTTGATCGCCGCGTATTGGCCGTGCCGCCGCTGGCGCACTGGAGTGAATTCTCTGCGCTCGTTGCGAGTGATGCCTGGCCGGAAACGGCCGGGCTGAACGCCTTGTTGCCAGCCGATGCGGGGATTCGGTTCGTTGCCCAGGATCGTGCGTTGCTGGATGACGGCCTGCATTACGAAGAGCGCATTGCACGCGGCGCCGTCGCCACGCGCGAGGCGAACTGGCACGATCTCTTCAACGCCTTCGTGTGGCTGCGCTACCCGGCGCTGAAGCGCGCGCTCAACGCACGCCAGGTGGCCGAGATTGCCCGAATGGGCCCGCGTGAGCGCTCCCGCCCGCAGTGTGCGCTTACGCATTTCGATGAGGCGGGCATCATCGTGACCTTGCGTGATGCCACCATGCTGGCCGCGTGGGATCGGCACGACTGGCACACGTTGTTCTGGGTTCATCGCGATGCATGGCTGTGTGGCGACGCCCGCGCGGAGGTCTTCGGGCATGCGCTGCTTGAGCACGCATTGACCCCGGAAAAGCTGCTGGTCGGCAAGGCGCTCGTGGTGCTTGGCGACGGGGATGCCGCCGCCGTGTGCGCGCACGCCATTGCACGGGGCGACGTGCTCAACGATCCACAGGAGCTGCGGCCGTTGCCGGTTTCCGGCGTGCCGGGTTGGCTCGAGGACACGGGAAGCGAAGCGTTTTACACCACGGCCCCGTGTTTCCAGCCGATAAGGGCAGGGCGGATGTACCCGCCTGCCCTGAGGGGCGCTTAGAGCAACCCGTGATCGCGGACGTAATCGCCGAGCAGGCTGTCGTGGTCCACGCCGAGCTTGCGCATGGCATCGCGCTTCTGCCGGCTGATGGTTTTCACCGACTTGCCTTCGCGATCGGCGATTTGCTGTAGCGACTGGCCGTTGACGAAGGCCTTGATGACTTCCTTCTCGCGCGGCGATAGCGGGGCGCCGGGCATGGCGACCGAGTTATCGTCGGCTTCGTTGAGGATGTCGAGCAGCGACTCGCTCAGGTAGGTCTCGCCGTCGTGCACGGCTTTCGCCGCGGTGGCCAGTTCGTCCATCGGCGCGCGCTTATCGACGATGCCGCGCGCACCGCGCGACAGCATCGACTGCAGGGCGGCGGGCCGGTTGACCATGGTCAGGACGATCACCCCGAGGTTCGGGTATTTCTCAGCAATGGTATCGAGCAGGGCGAATCCGTCGTCCTGCTGATCGCTCGGCATGAGAAAATCCGTAATCACGACATCGCAGGGGCGGTCAGCCAGCATGTCGAGAAGCTCGCCTGCGGCCTTGGCCTTACCTACGACATCAATGTGCGCGTTTTCCAGCGCCAGAGCGCCGCCAACGAGTACGAGCGGGTGGTCGTCTGCCAGAATGACTTTCAGTGGCATGCGTTTGTTTCTCCTTCTTTCCTAGCGACGCCATGTGGTTCGATCCGATTATGCCCACGATGGTTCCCCTGACGAAGCCCGCCCGTGACCCGATATCTGCTTCCGTTAATGCTACTTGTGCTGTCAGGCTTGGCCTACGCGGGCCCGGACGTGCCCCTGAGCCCGGAGGATGCCGAGTGGATCCGCCACCACCCGGTGCTCACCGTGGGGGCTTACCGCGAGGGCTATCCACCCTTCGAGGAGCTGCGTGACGGCCAGCTGGAGGGCCTGGGGCCGGATTACCTGCACGAAGTGGCCACCGAGCTGGGGGTGACCCTCAAGACCCGGGTCTACGACACCTGGCCCCAGCTGCTGGCGGCCTTGTCGCGTGGCGAGATCGACGTGGCCACCAGCGTGACCCCGCTGGAGCAGGGCATGCCGGGGATCCGGGTGGGGGCGACGTACTTTGAGTCCCTGCCGGCCCTGGTGCAGCGCGCGGACACCACCATCATCCACCGCACCAGCGACCTGCGTGGCAAGCGCCTTGCCGTGCACGCGGGCTATTTCGATATGGCCGCCCTGCGTCGCGAGTTGCCTGACACCACCCTGGTTGAGGTGGGATCGACCGCCGAGGCCCTTCAGCGGGTCCGGATGGGTGAGGTGGCGGCCTACATCGACAACCCCTATTCAGCCCGCGCTTTCGTCACCCGCCTGGGCATGGAGCACGAGCTGCATGTGGGCGACCCGCTGGCGCTGCCGATCAGTGCCCTGGCGCTGGCCGTTCCCGCATCCGAGGCCCCGCTGGGCCGGGCGATCGACCACGCCCTTTCCGACCTCACGGCGGCGGACCACGGCCGCCTGCGCGCGCCGTGGGTGGGGCGGGACATCGCACCGCGCCCCCGGCAATTCGCCATCCCGCTGAGTGAACGAGAGAAGGCGTGGCTGCACGACCTGCCGCCCCTGCGCCTGGGCGTGGATCCCAGCTATGCGCCCTTTAGCCTGATTACGGGGCAGGGCCAGGCTGAGGGCCTATCGCTGGATTACGTTCGTGAGATCGCCGCCGAGCTTGGGCTGCGGCTTACCCAGGTTCCCAGCGAGAACTGGCTGGGCACCGTGGCGAGCGTGAAGCGGGGCGATGTCGACCTGGTGGCCGCCATCAATCCGCAGAGTGCCACGTGGCCGTACCTCGAGCCAAGCACGTCATACCTCGATTTCCCGATCATGATCGTGACCCGCGAAGGCGCTCCCGTCATTGCCGGGCGTGATGACCTGGCGGGAAAGCGGGTGCTTGGCAACACCGCGCGTGAGCCCATCCGGCGGCTGCTGGGGCGGATCCCGGGTGTCACCATCGTCCCGGTCGAGACAGAGGAGGAGGGACTCCGCCGGCTGGCCGCGGGCGATGGCGACGCCTTCGTCGGTAACCTCGCCTCGGTCGATTACCTGATTCGTGAGCATTTCCTTGGCCAGTTGAAAGTGGCCGCGCCGACCGGTGACAGCGAGGCGATCGCCATCGGCGTGCGCCGTGAACTCGCGCCCTTGCTCCCGTTGATCAACCGCGTGCTGGTGAACCTGCCGACACACCGGCAGCAGGAGATCCGCAACACCTGGTTTGCCTCGCACTACGTGGTGGGCCCCACCTGGCGGGAAATCGCCAGCCGCGTGCTGCCCTTCGTCGCCGTCCTGCTCGCATCGTTGATCGCCATTAGCTACGCGTACCTGAACCTGCGCCGCGAGACCCGCCGTCGCGAGCGCACCGAGCGCCGCCTGGCGGAAGTCACCGCCCATGTGCCCGCCGTCGTGTACGAAGCGGTGCGCGATACGGCAGGGCAGTACCGCATGGCCTACGTGGGCGGCGATCCGCAGACGCTGCTGGGCATGGAGCCCGGCCAGTTGCTGGAGGGTGCGGGCGATAGCCTGCTGGCACCGGTAGCGCCGGAAGACCGCGATGCGCTGCGCGAAGCCTTCGAGCGCTCGGCACGAGAGACATCGCCGCTGCATGTCACCGTACGTGCGCAGGTTGGCGAGCGGGTGCGTTACCTCAGTTCGGATGCGGTTCCGCTAGCGGCTGCCGACGGTAGCGTGCGCTGGAATGGCTACTGGGTGGATGTGACGGCGCAAGAGCTCGCGTCCCGCGGCATGGCGAAGGCGCGCGACGAAGCCGAGGCCGCGACGCGTGCGAAGAGCGATTTCCTCGCCACCATCAGCCACGAAATCCGCACGCCGATGAATGGCGTCATCGGGTTGCTTGATGTGCTGGAGCGCACGCCGCTCGATGGTGAGCAGCGACGCATGGTCACGACCATCGAGCACTCGGCCGAAGCCTTGATGCACATCCTTGATGACGTGCTCGATTTCTCGAAGATCGAAGCCGGCCATCTCGCGCTGGATCCGCGGCCTTCCGATCCGCGGGCACTGGTTGAAGATGCGGTGGCGATCATGGCCGGCCAGGCGCAGGCCAAAGGGCTCGCCATCGAAGTACATATCGACGATGCGCTGGCGCCGGCCGTGCTGGTCGACGATGGCCGCCTGCGCCAGGTACTACTGAACCTGATCGGCAATGCGATCAAGTTCACGGTCGCGGGCCACGTCAGCGTCGCTATCCACGTGGACCAGGAACACGGCGGCCGGCAGCGCATCCGGTTTGTCGTGAGCGATACGGGCATAGGGATCCACGCGGCGAAGCTGCGGCATGTGTTCGCCCCTTTCAGCCAGGCGGAATCATCCACGACGCGGCGGTTCGGTGGCACCGGGCTGGGCCTGAGCATCTCGCGGCGCCTTATCGAACGCATGGGCGGCCACATCGTGATCCAGAGCGAACCCGGCAAGGGTACGGCTGTGACGGCCACGGTGGAGTTGCCGATCGCGGACCCGCTTGCGGTCGCGAGACCCGTCGTCGTCGAGGAATCACGGGAGGTGTCTGCGCCGGCGCAGCCTGCGCGGATCCTGGTCGCCGAAGACCACCCGGTGAACCAGCAACTGGTGCGTGCACAGCTTGCCATGCATGGCCTGGGCTGCGAGATCGTGGACGACGGCGTGGCGGCCCTGGCCGCGATCGCGTCCGCCGATTACGACCTATTGTTGGTGGACTGCCACATGCCACGCATGGACGGCTATGAAGTGGCCCGCGAAGTGCGCCGTCGGGAGCAGGGCACCGGGCGCCACCTGCCGATCGTGGCCATGACCGCCGATGCACGGGCGGATCAGCGCGAACGGTGCCTGGCGGCGGGTATGGATGACCTGTTGCGCAAACCCATCCGGCTGGAGGCGTTCCACGCGGCGGTATCGCGCTGGCTGGGCGCCGTGGCGGCCGAACCCGCCGTGGGTGAAGCGACGGTAACGCCCGCGGTCGCGATAGATTGGGAGCGCATGCGCCGCGCCTTTGGATCGGACGACAACGTCACGACCGTGATCCGCGCCGGTGCCGCGGCAACGCGCGAGGCGTTGGCGCGTTTTGACGATGTCATCGCGGGCGGTGACGCGGAGCGCGTCGCCGGCTGGATCCATCACGTGCTGGGCGGCGTCAACGTGTTCGGCGATTCCGCGGTTGCGCGTGAAGGCGAAGCGCTTGAGCTTGCGCTACGAGAAGGCACGCCGCTCGATGTGGATGCCGTGTCGCGCTTCGCGGCCCACGTAGAGGCGTTCACCGAACAACTGGAGCAGGACGCTGCCGCGCCTTACAGATAGCTGACTGCGATGACGGCAAACCTGGTGGGGCCGCCCGGCAACACCGCTTCGAACTCGTCATCCACGCGCTTCTTGAGTACGGCGCGTGCCAGCGGTGAATCGATGCTGATCCAGCCTTGCTTCGCATCGGTTTCGTCGGGCCCCACGATCCGGTAGCGCACCGTTTCACCCGTCTCCACGTTCTCCAGTTCGATGATGGCGCCGAAAAAGACCGCATCCGCCTGCGATGGCGTGGCTTCGACGACCTTCAGCACCGGAATACGCTTGCTCAGGTAGCGCGCCCGGCGGTCAATCTCGCCGAGCTGCTTCTTGCGGTAGGTGTACTCGGCGTTCTCCGAGCGGTCGCCCTCGGCGGCCGCGGCGGCAAGGGCCTTCACGACCTCGGGCCGCACGACGTGCCACAGGTGGTCCAGTTCGGCCTTCAGCCGCTCGAACCCGTCGCGCGTGATGATGGCCGTCGAGGACGGTGCGGGTGGACGCCAGCGGCTCATGGCGTCACCGGACGCGAAGGGTCGAGGGTATCGAGCATATCGGCCAGGTCCTGCGATACCGGATGGCCGGGGTACGCCTGCAGCAGCGACCGTGCGAGTGCGGCTGCCTGCGCCCGTTCTTCCAGCCGGAAGTGCATCTGCACGGCCAGCAGGCCGTAGTTTGGCGCGCCCATGTCGCCAGGCCACAGGCGCACATAACCGAGGGCCAGTTGCAGGGCGAGGCGCGGCATGCCGCCGTGGGCGGCGGTATCCGCCAGCGGGCCGCACGTGGTCGTCGCGTCGGGCACGAAGCCGGGGTCGATGCCGATGCAGTCCTGCACCACGCCCAGGGCGCGCCGCGTTTCGCCGCCGACCACCAGTGCCGCGATCCATATCTGTCCGTGCACGAGCAGCTCTGGCAAGCGCTCCTGGGCGCGCAGCAGCTGGCGGTAACGCTGGTGAAGCGGGGCAGGCGTGAGGCCTTCGCGGATGCGTTCGGTCAGGATATCCGTCGCGGACGGGATGTCGTCCCGGGCGATCTCATTCACGTGGGCAAGGAGCGCCATGTCATCGGCGGGGTTCGTCGCTTCGACGAGCGCATCGGCCTCCGGTCGGTAGCCCAGTCGTTCGTGATGGTGGTGGATCAGTGCACCCATCAGGTGGAAGGTGTACAGCGCCAGGTAGTTGGCGATCAGGTAGTACACCAGCGTGCCGAGGAACATGGGCCCGCGTTGCTGCATGGCGTACTGCGCACCCGCTTGCAGGAGACCGGTGGCCAGCACCACGGCGAACAGCTTGAAATAATCCACGCCGATGCGGCTGATCGCAGCCACCCACGTCAGGGGGTTCAGCGCGGCGGCGACGCCATCGAACGTCAGCGACATGGTCATTACTGGCAGCACGAAGGCCACGACCAGCGATACGAGCAGGCCCGACACGCCGAACACGAGCGGCGAAAGAATGGCCAGCGCGTTGCCGGTGAGCTGGATGACGATGAGCGCCAGGGCTGCCTTGTCCTCCGAGTTCATCGCCATTTCCGGCGGATCCGCGAAGCCGTCGGCGGTATGCCGAAGGCACGCGAACGCGTACGTGTACAGGGCGATCCAGCCTAGCCCCACCACCAGCAGGCGCAACGGCATCATCGGGAAGTACGCGAGCAGGTCGAACACGGCGATGGCGCCGATCGTGACTGGCGCCGCACCGCGCAGCGGGTAGCGGAAGCCGGTGATGATCCGCTGGTGGAAGGGCACCGATGCGTCGGCGAGCGCTACCCTGGGCACGGTTAGCGCTTTCCACCAAAGATGCTGCCCAGGATGCCGCGAACGATCTGCTGGCCCGCGCGCGACCCTGCGGTACGCACCATCGATTTGGCCATCGTCTCCAGCATGCCCTGGCGGCGCTTGGTGCCGAAGACGGCATCGCGCACGGCGTCGCCCCAGCCATTGCCTTCGTCGTCACCCTTGTCGGCATGTTTCACGGGCGGTGCGGCATCATCGTTCTTCGCCGTGGCGCGGGCCGCGAGCATTTCTTCGGCGGATTCGCGATTCACGGCGGTGTCGTACTTTGCACCCACCGGTGAGCGTGAGCGCACCGTGGTCCGCTCCTCGGGCGTAATGGCGCCGATGCGGCAGGCAGGAGTCGCAACCAGCACCTTCTGCACCGGCGACGGCACGCCGCCCTCGCCGAGGGTGGATGCAAGCGCTTCGCCGGTGCCAAGCGTGCCGATGGTTTCGACCACATCCAGTTTCGGATTCTTTGCAAACGTCTCGGCGGCCGCCTTCACTGCCTTCTGGTCGCGCGGTGTATACGCCCGCAAGGCGTGCTGTACGCGGTTGCCCAATTGGCCCAGGATCTCCCCCGGCACGTCGTCGGGATTCTGTGAGCAGAAATACACGCCGACGCCCTTGGAGCGGATCAGGCGGACGACTTGCTCCACACGCTGGCGCAGCGCTGGCGGCGCATCGTCAAACAACAGGTGCGCCTCGTCGAAGAAGAACGCCATCTTCGGCACATCGAGATCGCCGACTTCCGGCAGCTGCTCAAACAGCTCGGAGAGCAACCACAGCAGGAACGTCGAATACAGGCGCGGCTTGAGGATCAGGGTATCGGCGGCCAGCACGTTGACCACGCCGCGCCCGTTCATGTCCTGGCGCATCAGGTCGGCCAGCTCCAGCGCGGGCTCACCAAAAAAGTTGTCTGCGCCGTCCTGCTCGAGCTTCAGCAGCGCACGCTGGATAGCCGCGATGCTCTGCGCGCTGATCAAGCCGTAGCGGGTTGAAATATCCTTGGCGTGATCCGCGGCGAAGCCAAGCATCGCGCGCAGGTCGCCCAGGTCGAGCAGCAGCAGGCCTTCGTCATCGGCCACGCGGAACACCACCTCGAGCACGCCCTCCTGGGTGTCGTTAAGTTCGAGGATGCGCGAAAGCAGGGTGGGGCCCATTTCCGACACGGTCGCCCGCACGGGGTGGCCGAGCTTGCCGTAGATATCCCAGAACACCACCGGATTGGCCTGCGGGGCCCAACTGGTGAGCCCCAGCTTCGCCAGACGCTCCTTGAGCTTGTCCGAGGGGGCAGCGGCCGGTTGGGAAAGGCCGGCCAGGTCGCCCTTCGCATCGGCGAGGAAGCACGGCACCCCAAGGCGCGAAAAGCCCTCGGCCAGCAGCATGAGGGTGACCGATTTACCGGTGCCGGTGGCGCCCGCGATCATGCCGTGGCGGTTGCCGTAGCGGGAGTCCAGTTCGACGGCGGTGGTGTCGTTGCGGCCAACGAGGATGCCTGGCATGGTCCGTTCCTTATGAATGTCCTGAACAAGTCTACGCAAGGATGCGCCGTTACGGAGAATTTTCCGCTTCGCCGCTTGAGTCACGTAGGGTTACGGCGTAACGTTGCCGGCATTGTCTGACCTGGTCCCACGCATGGCGCTTCACGCTCGTTACGCCCTTCTCCTGCTGCCCCTGGCGGTCCTCGCGGGCTGTGCTTCGGGCGCCGCGCCCAAGGCCGGCAAGGCGACGCCGGAAGTGAATGCGTTGTACGACCGGATGAACCAGGCAAGCAAGGGGTACGAGGCGGCGATCGACCAGGCCCGCCGCGGCGATACCGACCAGGCGGCGCGCACGCGCAAGCAGGCCCTGGACCAGCTCAAGGATGCGTCGGCCCGCTGTGGCCTCACGCCGGGCTGCGATCCCCAGCGCTTTGCCGCGGTGTTCGACCGCCTGCTGCGCCTGAAGGACGGTAGCTTCATCGAAGGCGAGGATTCTGACGACACCGAGCAGAGCGCCGAGGTTGGTGCCCAGCCGGGTGATGCCTCAGGTTCGGTGGTGCTCAACGCGCTCCCCGAAGCCCAGCGCAGCGTCACGCTGCTGAAGGGGCAAAAGTTCTCCGACATGATGGTGATGAACGGCCCCGTGAAGGCCGCGCTGGAGATGTGGCTGACCCAGCTGCGTCCGAACCTCATGGATGCCTACGTCAATTACCAGATGATGCGCTACAAGATGTGGCCCGCGTACCAGAAGGCCGATCTGCCCGAAGCGCTTTTGTTCGGCATCATGGCCAAGGAATCGGGCGGCAAGGTGCACGCCGTGTCGCGCTCCGGTGCATCGGGGCCCTTGCAGTTCATGTATGCCACCGGCTTGCGTTTTGGCCTGTCCAGCGATGGCGGCTTCGACCAGCGCTTTGATCCGCAGCTCGCCGCGCAGGCCAATGCCGAGTACATCAATGAGCAGCTCGGTGCATTCAACAACAACCTCGAAATGACCCTGGCCGCCTATAACGGTGGTGAAGGGCGCATGCGTCGCATCGCGGCCGGCAGCCCGGGGGCAGGCTTCTACGACCCCTCGATCTACGGGCAGATGTCGGCGGAGACGCGGGATTACGTGCCCATGGTGCTGGCGGCTGCCTGGCTGTTCCTGCACGCGGATAGCTATCACCTGAAATGGCCGAAGCTGGATGGTGCGCCGGGACAGATCACGCTTACCCGGTCTGCGTCGCTTACCGAGCTGACCGTATGCCTCGGGTCCTCCGACGACATGCCCGAAGGCTGGTTCCGCACATTGCGTAACCTAAACCCGCGGCTGGATCCGCAGATGAGCCAGCCGGCGGGTACCCGCCTGGAGGTGCCCAAGCAGCTGGAGAAGGCCTACATGGCCAGTTGCACGGATGGCCCGTGGCCCATCCTGGCCAGCGACCTGCACAACGCCGTGAAGATCCTGGCGCCGCCCCCGCCTGCAGCGACCTCGGCTGCGCTTGCCTCGGGCGGCGCGAACGGGCCGAACGGCCCGGGCCCGCAGTACCAGTACGGCAGCGGTTCGTCGTCATCGTCGAAGAGCGCACGGGGTTCGAAAAGCTATACCGTCCGCAAGGGCGATACGCTCGTCAGCATCGCGCGTGGCAGCAGCTGTGCCGACGTGGAGGACATTGCGAAGATGAATGGGCTCAAGACCCATTCGCTCAGGGTGGGGCAATCGCTGAAGGTACCTGTCTGCCGCTAGGCGGCGGACTCAGGCCAGCGCGGACGGTTCCATCCACTCGGCGCCGAAGTCGCGGCGGTCCGGTGTGGAAAGTTCCTTGATCTGGCGCATGAGGCGGAGCACCTGGCGGTGCAGTTCTTCCATGCCCGGGCGGCGCGAATCCAGCGTCTCGTGGTACACGGCTGCAATCCACAGGGCGACGCCACGCGTTGCGATGAGAGGATTATCCGAGCGCGCCTTGCCCAGGCCCAGGTCAGGGCCGTGACCATACGTGCTGTAACGCTCTTCGGGCGGCGTGCCGTACAGGTGCGGGAAATCGCATGCTGCCGCCTGCTCCATCTCGCGTCGAACCAGTTGCTGCAGGTCCGCATGCGTGCGGACGGGCAGGGCGAGAACCACGCGTTCGATATCCGCCAACTGGCGGCGAAGGCGGATTTCACGGTTCACGGCAATGAGATGAGTAACCAGACGCATGACGACTTCCCCTATACGGCACTGCGTGTCGGGACGCCTACCCATTACCCCATGGCGTCCGAGGGTCGAAGCATAGCCTGCTGTTGCGTCAAATGTAAGACGTTTTCGTCACAATGTGACGCGTAGTGTCAGCCGATTTTAGACGCTACCCGCCCAGTGGCCGAGCCTTTGCCCAACCATAACCTGTTGTTGTGGCTGAAGATTGTCGAACTCGTAACCTTCGGGGAGCAGTAAAATTACGGTAGAGCCCATGTTGAAACGGGCCATTTCGGCAAAGCGTTCCAGCTTCACGCCGCGGGTTCGGCAGTCGGTGCGGATTATGTCCGAGGCATATGGCGGGATCGCCAGGCCATCCCACACCGTTGCCACGCTGGATACGAGGATGGCGCCGACCATCACCGATACAAACGGGCCGTGCTCTCCCTGGAAGCTGCACACCAGACGCTCGTTGCGGGCAAACAGGCGCGGAATGGCTTCGACCGCGAACGGTGCCACGCTGAAGATGCGGCCCGGTACATGCGTCGTTCCGGTCAGTTCACCTTCCAGCGGCATGTGCACGCGATGGTAGTCGCGGGGTGAGAGGTAGATGGTGGCAAAGCTGCCGTTGCGGAACGGTGCGGCAGCGGCTTCGTCGCCAAGCAGTTCGGCCGCGGTGTATTCCTGGCCCTTGGCCTGGAAGATGCGCCCATCGCGAATGCGGCCCAGCTGGCTGATCCGGCCATCGGCCGGGCACAGGATGGCCTGGCGGTCGGGATCGGCCGTGCGGGCGCCCGGCTTCAGCTTACGGGTGAAGAACGCATTGAAGTGCGGGTAGGCCAGCGGATCCGGCTGGGCAGCCTGACTCATGTCCACGTTGTAGTTCCGCACGATCGTCTCGATCAGGAAGTTCTTCCATGGCGCCCATTCCCAGCGTGTCGCCTGGTAGACGATCCGGGAAAGGAAGCGATGCGGGAGGATGTACTGCAACAGGACGCTTGGTTTCATCGGCGGGAGTATAGGGGACTGGCGCCGATGCACCAGCACCCCGCTGCGGCATGACCATGGCGGGTCCCGTGCACATTTTCTTCATCTACCCGCCCCTATAGACGTTTTCGGAGGCGAACCGCACTGGGAATGCGGTCCGCCGCTCTGCACGGCAGGGCCATGAGGCCCCGGGGGTGGGAGCGGAGGAAGGGGGCCTTTCGCAGTACCCGGGCGAACCATGCCCACCCGTGCGCCATGCCGCTCCGGACGGCGGCGCTAACGGGGTAAACAACATGACAACCTGTGATGCGCTCCTCCGCCGCCCCATGCTGGGCGGTGCCACCCGCCTTGTGCTCGCCATCGCCATCGCCACCGCGCTGTCCGGGCCATGGCCCGTTGCGCGGGCGCAGACAGTGGCCGTGCCACCCTATAACCCTATCGATAACGACCAGCAGGTGGGGCGAACCGACGTGCCTGCCGGTGGCAATGTCACGCTCAATGGTCCACAGCAGTTCCAGCCAGGGCAAACGGGGGGACAGGACACCACCCTGCAACAGTTGAGCGACCTGGGGCGACTTCTCTCCGGGCAGCAGTGGATCGGCGCGGCGCGACTCAATCCGGGCAGCCAGAACTTCGGCATCACGGTGAAAGACCCGATCACCGGGACCAACCGGGTGGTCTCCGTCTACAACACCAACAACCTCTTCGCGCTGGCGCCCGTGGGCTACACCACGGTAGTGCCCGACATCGTGAATGTGGGGGATAACCAGTACATCGATGCGCGTGTCGGCCAGGTGGGGCCGGGCGGTGGAACGTTGACGGTCGCGATCGGCACCGGCGCCAATAGCCAGGCGGCGGAGAACAGCTGGTCCATGGCGGCAAAGCAGACCAACCTGTTCTATGCCGACGGCACCGGAGGCGTCGCCAGCAACATCACGTGGGCTGGGCAAAACCGCATCACGTTCAATGGTGAGGTCGCGGATCCCACGCAACCGCGCACGTATGGCGTCTCGTTCGTCGCGCACTACGGCGGTACGTTCAATGTCACCACCGCCGATGGCACGGCATCGCACACCGTGACCAACGATGCCCAGCTGCGCGACTACAACAATTTCCTCATCGCACAAATCCAGGCGGGCAAGCTGGACCCGGCGCAATACGTCACGCTGTTCTCGCTGGGCTATACCTCGACCACCGAGCAGATCACTTACGGCATCACTGCTGATAGCCCACCAGACGATGTTGCGCAGCCGATTGGCGACCGTATCGTCATGCGCATGGTGGGCGCCAACGCGCATGGCACGATCAACGCTGGCGCGGTGCTGGAAGTGGTGAACGCGAACGGTGGCGCCGTGCGTGCGGATAGCGGGGCATCGTTCGTAAATAACGGAACGCTTGCTGCACAGCACAGCAGCGGTGATGGTTCGGCGCTGGTGCTTACCGGGAGCAGTAGCGGTGCGAACGCCGGTGTTATTAACGGCAACTTCTTCCGTAACGCTGATGGTGGCATCTCCAGTGGCGCCTTCGGTGCAAATATCGTGGATGTCCAGTCCGGAAGTACGTTCAGCAACGCGGCGGGCGGCATCATCAACCTGGCACTCGGCACCACCAATGGTGCTGGTAAGTCGACCGGCATCCGGGTCGGGACGGGCGCCACGGCATCGAACGACGGCTTTGTGAATGTCGGGGTCACCGGTTCTCGTTCCAATGGATCGGCCGACGGTGTCTATCTCAACGACGCGACCGCATCGTTCACCAACGGCAGCTCGGGCGTGATCTATATCGGCCGGGGACCGCAATACGCGGCAAGCGATAACCCTGCGGATGTGGCGATCAACCAGGGCACGATCACCACCGGCATCAATGTGCCTACGGCGGCCACCGTCAACAACCTCGGCACGATCACGATTGGCACGGGCACGCAAAACGCCGCGGGCATTCTTGTCACCGCGCCTGCGGCGAACGTGACCAACGCGGGTACGATCAACATCACGGGGCGTGCCGCCGCCGTGCCCCGTGAAAACATCGGCATATCCGTCGTGAACGCGGGTGCCACCGGCCCAGGTATTCGCAACACCGGCACCATCAATGTCACGGGCGTGAATGGCACGGCATTGAAGGCGGTCTCCACGGCGGGCACCCCCTCGCTTGTGCACTCCACCGGAACGATCAACGTAGCGGGCGGGGCGGACCCTGCCAGCGGCACGCGCAACTATGGCGTATGGATCGAGGGCCAGGGGAGTGCGACCGCCACGGGTGATATCCAGGGTGCGGTGAACCTGCAGGGTGATGGCGCGATCGGCATTCACGCCCGGGGACGGGCCACGGTGAATGTCGCGGCGGGTGCTGCGCCAAGCTTCCAGTCCGGCAGCAAGCAGATCGGCTTCTTCGCGTTTGGTGATAACGCAAAGATCAACGTGGCCGGCGGCACTGCCCTGAATGTATCGACACCTCAGTCGACCTTGTTTCGCCTGGATAGCGGCGCGGATTTCGACGGTACGGGCCTTGCCGTCACCGTATCGGGCGCGCAGGCCACGGGCGTATTGGGCTCAGGGGCCGGCTCGGTCCTCAATACGCGCAACGCGGTGATCAACGTCACCGGCGCGGGCGCCCAGGGTGTGGTGGCCGAGGGCGGCTCTACCGCGACCATCGATGCCGCGACGACCATGGCTTTGACGGGAAACGGCGCCATCGCGGGTGTCGCCGACGGGCAGAAGCATGACCTGACGGGCGCGGCCACCGGCGCCGCTTCGACCGCGACGTCGGTGAATAGCCTCGCCACGTTGAACTCATCGGCGGCAGGCGTCATTGGCCTCATCGCGCGCAACCGCGCGAAGCTGGCCAATGCCGGTGCGCTGGATTTCAGCGGTGCGAACACCACCGGCCTGATCGTCGAGACCGGCGCGACCGCGATTAACAGCGGCGCCGTGACGTTGGGTGGCCCGGAGGCGACGGGTGCCATCCTGCGCTCCGCTGGCTCGCTGTCGAACACCGGCAGCATCGCCGTGGCGAACGGTACCGGGGTGCGGATCGAGGGCGCGGGTACCGTCTTGAATCCGGCCGGCACGATCACGGTGAACGATGGGCACGCGGGTGTGTGGCTAACCTCGGGCGCCAGCCTTGCCCTTGGTAGCGGCGACTCGGCCATTACGACACGCGGCAGCGCGCACGGCATCCTCGTCGATGCCGGTGCGACATCGCTGGTGGCCAACGGCACTACCATCACGACCCTGGGCACAGGCAATGCGATTGAGAACGCGGCCGAAACCAGCGCGATCACGCTGACGGGTGCGACGCTCCACTCCGGAGCCGGCGCCGGCTTGCGCACTGCCACGGCGATCGACCCGGCCTCCACGGCCACGTTCGAGGTGGATGGGCCCGGCGCAGGCTATGCGTTCCGTCATGCCGATGGGTCGGTCACGACGGGTGACCTCGCCATCGGTGCGGGGTTCACCATCCACGGTAACGGGGCGGGCAGCACCGGCATACAGGCGTTGACCACGGGGGCGGTGAGTACGGCGGCCAGCGTGAATATCCTCAGTCCGTCAGGCGGCTCAGCGCTAGTGGCGGGTACGGCGTCATCCGTGTCGAACAGTGGTGTCCTGTCGTCGGTAAGCACGGTGGCGCCTGTGGTCGACCTTGCCAATGGCACGCGTTCGTCGCTTACGAACAGCGGAAGCATCCTCGCGGCATCCGCGAGTGCGGTCGCCGTGCGCGGAAGCGCGGGGAGCGATGTCGTCTCGCTCTCCGGCGGGCAAGTCCGTGGTGAGGTGGCAACAGGCGAGGGCGGCGATACATTCGCCTGGACAGGCGGCACGCTCGATGGCGGCCTGACGATGGGAAGCACGGGTAACCACGCGACCCTGGGCGCCGTGGATACGGCGACTACCTATCACCTCATCGCAGGTGCGGGTGGCGGCAACACGCTGGACCTGGTCGGCACGCAGGCGCGCGGCGGCACGTTTGATAGCGATACGCTGGATAAGGGCATCAACCTGCAGGGGTGGAATACATTCAACCTGAGCCAGGGGGCGGCGTTCACGCTGACCGACAAGCTTGTCCTTGCGGGGAGCGATGTCACCATCGATGCATCGTCAACGCTGTATGCGGGCGATAACGTGCACCCGGTCATTTCCGCCGCGACGCCGGGTGGGGCCAACGTCACCAATGCGGGCACGATCGACCTCACCAACGGGACAGGTTCTCCCGGTAATACGCTCACCATTGATGGCAACTACACCGGGCAGGCCGGGTTATTGCGGCTTGTCACCACGATGAATGCCGGTGGCGCATTGGCCGCGCAAGGTACCGATCGGCTGTTGGTGCAAGGCGATGCGAGCGGCGAGACGGTGCTCGACATCGCGCCATCGTTGCTTAGCACGGGCGCCATCACTGACGTTAACCGTAACGGTTACGTGGGTGCGGATGAGGGGATCTCGGTCGTGCAGGTGGCGGGCCAGTCCTCCGGCGGCGCATTTCGGCTCAATGGTGGCTACCTTGCGTTCGGACCGTACCAGTACGGACTGTATGCGTTCCAGCCGGGATCGAGTGAGGCATCGCAGCGCGTCGTGGCCGGTGCTACCTCGGGTAATGCGTTCTGGGATTACCGGCTCGCAAACGTCATTGTCTGCAACGGGCCGTGCCCGGCACCCACGACCGAATCCCCGGCGCCCACGCCTGCGCCTGGCCAGGCGTACATCGCCCCACCGCCGCCGACGGGCCCGCTCGCGGAGGCCGACGCGCGGCTTGCCGTGGTGCCACAGGTCCCCACGTCCATCGTGTCACCGTCTGCACTCTCGTTCTACGGTTATCGCGCGATCGATAACCTCCACCGTCGACTCGGCGAAGTGCGCAACATGGACGACCTGGGTGAGGGGCTGGGCGGCGAGACGTTCGTCCGCTACTTCGGTGGTGATTACCACTACTCCACCAACCGGGCATTCCGCGATTACGGCTACGATTACGACATCGATATGCGTGCCGTGCAGGTAGGTACGAATATTTTTGCGCTGGATGCCGACCGCTCGACACTGCGCGCTGGCGTGGCCTACACGCATGGTACGACGCAGTTGGACCCAAAGGCGGCGGATGGTTACAGCCATGCCAAGCTCTACACCAACTCCATCGCCATGTTCGTCACCTGGCAGCACGTGAACGGTTTCTACGTCGACGTGATCGCTTCGGGCGATCGCCACGCGGGTGATGTGGATACCGCGCGAATCAAGGGTGCAGCGCGTGTCCGCGGCTCGGGCTGGAATGGGTCGGTGGAGGCTGGCTATCCGTTTTGGTTCGATGGTGGCTGGGAGCTGGAGCCACAGTTGCAGTTGATCCGCCAGCACATTGGCTTGCGCGACCAGGTCGATGTGGATCAGGTAACCACGCACTACGAGCCGTTCGAGCAAACGGTGGGCCGGGCCGGGCTGCGTTTCGACCGCACATGGATTACGTCGGCGGGGAGTCAGTTCACACCTTATGCCCGGGCGAATTACATCAAAGGATGGGGTGGCATATCGAAGGTGGATGTAGGCGCCGAGGGCTTCGACTTTTCCCAGCAGTTCGCCGGCGGCAAGTTTGGCCAGATGGTGGAGTTGGGCCTGGGGGGCACCTGGGCCTGGCGCAACAAGCTATCGGTTTATGGTGAAGCGGATTGGCAGAACAACATCGGCGAGGCCGGTGCGCGTGGCTGGTCGTTGAACCTGGGGCTTCGCTGGAATTTCTAGCGGCACGCTGTGAGGTTTGGTGAGATTCGTGAGGTAGGTGCGCCTCGAAAACGTGTGTGATGTCCGTGCGTGACAGTTGTGTTTCAGATCACGAAGCTCTTCCCCGCTTACGCCGTTCGCGGCGCACATCCACGGGGAAGAGGGAAACTGATGAACACGATTTACAGCAAGGTCTGGAACCCATCGCTGGGGGCGATGGTGGTGGCATCCGAACTGGCAAAAGGCCGGGGGAAAGGTCGCACTGGCGTCGTGACAAAGCGCGCAGTGGCTTGGGTTGCGGCGTTGGGCATGGCGTCCGTGTTTACCGCCGCACATGCGGATGTATGCACGGGAACGTTCGCCGCCGGCCAGGCGCCGACAGCGGCGGCGAACTCGCTGGCGTGCGGCCAGGTGGCGGCGGCCACGGGAAGCCAGGCCACGGCCATCGGTAACAGTGCGGTGGCCAGTGCCGACGACAGTACCGCGCTGGGTGCGGCCGCACAGGCGACAGGGAAGAACAGTACGGCAATCGGTGACAACAGCAAGGCCAAGGCAAACAACAGTGTCGCGTTGGGCCAGAACTCCGTGGCGAACGAAGCCAATACGGTATCGGTGGGGCGTGCGGGTGCAGAGCGGCGCGTCACGAATGTCGCGGATGGCGAGAATGCTTACGACGCCGTAAACAGGGCGCAACTGGATTCGGCCAGCGCGCAGGCTGCCAGTAACCTCGACGACGCCACCCGCTACCTGAAAGTGAATGGCCGCAACGACGGAAGCGACGACGCCCAGGCGGCGGGAGGCAACAGCGTCGCTATAGGCGCCTCGGCCGCGTCACGTGCCGACAACAGCATCGTGCTTGGCGCGGGCAGCAGCGTGGGTGCGTACTCCACCGGGACCATCGTGATCGGCAACGGTTCACAGGCTACCGATGGCCTGGATACGAATGGCAATCCACGCGGATCATCGAACACGGTGGTGATCGGCAACGAGGCGCTTGCGTTTTCGGGCGCCCAGAACGGCGTCGCGATCGGCTACCAATCGGCGCTCGCACAGAACTCCTACGATGCCGTCGCCATCGGCACGCGCGCGATCGGTTACGGGCAAGGTTCGATGGCGCTGGGTACCGGCACGTATTCGCTGGGCGCTGGGTCTACGGCGATCGGCGGCTGGCTGGACGCGAACGGCGATGGCCAGTTGCCAGGACATGGCAGCGGCGGTGAAATGACCTGGGCGTATGGCAAAGGCTCCAACGCTTACGGCGCCGCTGCGGTGGCATTTGGCGATTACACGACGGCGCTTGGTACGCTGTCGTACGCCGGCGGCAGCCAGGATGCGGGGGATGGTGCCCTCAGCGGATCAGTGGCCGTTGGTTACAAGGCCTTCGCGGCGGGTGACGGCACGGTGGCGATCGGCCGCGAAAGCCTGACCCAGCACGATGGTGCGACGGCAGTGGGCTTCTCCAGTGTTGCCTATGGCGACGATAGCGTAGCGCTCGGCCACGGTGCGGTGGCCGCGTATTCCAAGGACATGGCGTTGGGCAGCAATGCGTGGGCCGGTGGCGGTTACGGTACGCGGAACATGGCAATTGGTGACGGCGCCGTCGCGGGAAATCCCACGGCCGATATCGACGACCCGGCGCAGAACGTCAGCGACGCAATCGCATTCGGCGCCGATGCGCAGGCCGGCACCAGCCGCGCCCAGGCCATGGGCGTCAGTGCCATTGCCGCAGGCGAACAGAGCGTATCCGTGGGTAACCAGGCCTATGCGTCGGGCGATTACACGACGGCCCTGGGCGGTGTCAGCCTGGCGCTGGGCACCGGTGCGGCTGCAGTCGGCAACGGGGCAACGGCCGCAGCTGATTTAGCCACGGCGGTTGGCTTCGACGCGAGTGCCGGTGCGATCAATAGCGTCGCGGTGGGTGCGAATTCATTTGCCGATCGCGCCAACAGCGTCTCCGTAGGCAGCGCGGGTGCCGAGCGGCAGATCACCAACGTGGCGGCCGGGACCGCAGGTACCGATGCCGTGAACGTCGACCAGTTGAACGCTTCGAACCAGTACGAAGCCTATGGGCCGCACGATGGCCTTGGCGGTGGCATCAACGGTGACTACGCGTCCGCCAAGGCCACGGGTGTGGGCGCGGTCGCCGTCGGCATGAACTCGGTGGCGAGCGGCGTATTTGGCACGGCTTACGGCATGATGGCGCGTGCGACCAACAGCGAAACGCTGTCGGTGGGTGGCTGGTCCGATGCGGAAGGGTTTGCAGCCACCGCGGTCGGCGGGAGCGCCAAGGCCTTCGGCGACTGGAGCGCCGCACTGGGTGCGCATGCGTCCACGCCGGGCTCGGGGGCAACGGCCGTGGGTGCCGGAGCCTCGGCGTTCGCTGATGACGGTACCGCATTGGGCAATGCGGCTTCGGTGGCAAAGAGCGCCACGAACAGCGTGGCGTTGGGCGCCAGCTCGCGGGCCACCGTGGCCAATACTGTGTCGGTAGGTTCCGCGGGAAATGAACGCCAGATCACGAATGTCGCCGCGGGTAGCGCCGATACGGATGCCGTGAACGTCTCGCAGTTGCGTGCCACCGGCCTTGTGGATGTGGGCGGTAAGACATTGGACGCAGTGGCCTATGACGCCAGCGACCGCGCGCGAGTGAGTTTCGGTGGTGCAGGTGGAACGGTACTTGCCAACGTGGCAGCAGGCACACACGCCAACGAGGCCGTTAACGTGCAGCAGTTCAATTCGCTTGCGGCAACCCTCGGTGGTGGCTTGTCCATGGGTTCGAATGGCTTGATCAATACGCCTGCGTTCGCCATCCAGGGCAATACGTACTTCAACGTTGGTGACGCCCTCTCGGCCGTGAACGGCGCGATCGATAGCACGTTACGCGATATCAACGGACTCGATTCCCGCGTGGGCGCCCTGGAAGGCGGTACGACGCAGGCGTCGGCGACATCGGCCCTGGCCCCGGCGCCTGTCGTTCCGACAATCACTCGCGACAACGCCGCTGCCGCCCCCGTCGCGACGGCCATCGCACCTGCCATAGCGGCGGATGCGGGGGGCGCCCAGATCAACAACCTGGCGGCAGGCAGCGCAGCGACGGATGCGGTAAACAAAGGCCAGCTCGATAGTGCGACATCGCAAGCGATCGCCACGGCGAAGAGCTACACCGACAGTGGGGACGCCACGACGCTAAGCAGTGCGAATGCGTATACCGACAGCAAGCTCGGCAGCATGGTCAGTGGCCAGGATTTCGACGCGTTCCGGAACAAGGTCAACGATCAGTTCCACACGGTGAACACGCGGATGGATCGCGTGGGTGCCATGGGTTCGGCGCTTGCCGGCATGGCGGGCGCGATCGCCGCGGCCGACCACACGGATAACCGCGTGAGTGCGGCGGCCGGTGGCTACAAGGGGCAAGGCGCCCTGGCCGTGGGCTACGCGCATGCCATACCCGGGAACGGTGCCGTCTTGCTGGGCGGTTCCATTGCGGGTGGTGGTGAATCGACGGCCACCGTGGGCGTGAGCATCGGTTGGTAACCGGCATCCCTCCTTTCTCTTTATTCGGAAGACATCATGTTTACTCTTCGTACGACCAGGGCATGTGCCCTGGCGGCAGCCATCCTCCTGGCCATGCCCTCGGCATACGCGGCCGATAGCACCACGATGTCCGCGACGATCAACCTGCGCAGCCTGCAGGCGCGGCCGCAGCAGCGTATCGATCGCTTTATCGTCACTTACCGCAACGGCACCACGGAAAACGTCGATGCCTCGGCGGCGGCACAGTCGGTCCGTGCCGCGGTTTCACGCGCAGGCATGGATCGCGCAGCGCGTAGCGCCCTGGGTGCCAGCGTCCCCGGCATCGCCGTGAGCCACGTGCGTCGGCTCGCCATCGGCGCGCATGTGCTGCGCACGTCGCGCAAGCTCGATACGAGCGAAGCGACGCGGCTGATGCAGCAAATCGCGACTGACCCCGCGGTGGCCCACGTGGAGGCCGATGTGATGATGCAACCGGTGCGCGATATCGCGTCCGGGCGGATCGTGAGCGCCAGCGCCCTGCTTTCCAGTACACCCAACGATCCGAAGTACGCCGATTACCAGTGGCACTTCAAGGCACCCACGGCCAGCGCACCGGGCACGTCGAACGTCGAGAAGGGCTGGACCGTGGCCGATGGCGCGGGCATCACCGTGGCCGTACTGGATACGGGTATAACGCAGCACCCCGATCTCGACTTGTCGCTCGCCGACGCAGGCTATGACTTCATTGACGATGCGTTCGTCTCCGGCCGCACGACCGATGGCCGCGTGGCCGGCGGTTGGGACCTTGGCGACTGGACGACGGGCGATGCCTATGCCGAGTGCCGCGATGCGGGTGATCCTGGCGAGGCCAGTAGCTGGCACGGCACCCATGTTTCGGGGACGATTTCCGAGCTGACGGATAACGGCGTGGGCATGGCGGGTGCCGCCCATGCGGCGCGCGTACTGCCCGTACGCGTGCTGGGCCATTGCGGCGGTTACACCTCCGATATCGCCGATGCGATCACCTGGGCATCGGGCGGCCATGTGGATGGCATCGCCGATAACGCGAACCCCGCCCAGGTCATCAGCATGAGCCTTGGCGGCGGTGGCGTTTGTACCGCCAGCGATGTCACGGGCACGGCGATCGCCGGCGCGATCGCGCGGGGGACAACCGTGGTGGTCGCCGCGGGTAACAGCGGCGCCGATGTGGCCAACTTCAGTCCGGCCAGTTGCCCAGGCGTTATCTCCGTCGCTTCCAATGGCTACACCGGCAAGCGTGCGTTCTACTCGAACTATGGCACCGGCGTCACGATTTCGGCGCCGGGTGGCGGCATCTACGCAAACGACGCATCGAGCGGTACGCAAAACGTACCCGATGGCTTTGTCTGGTCCACGATCAACCTGAGTGCCACGACGCCGGGCGATGCCGGGTACGGTGGCATGGCGGGTACCTCCCAGGCGACGCCCCACGTCTCGGGCATCGTGGCCATGATGCTTGGTGCGGAGAAGGCGCTGGGCCAGCCACTTTCCACGCCCGACCAGGTCAAGGACCTGCTGGTGTCGACCGCACGTCCGTTTCCGGTGAGCGAGGACCATCCGATCGGTGCGGGCATCGTGGATGCGTATGCAGCGGTCGAGAAAGCCGTGAGTGGCCCGGATGATGGCGGCGGAAGCGGAGACGCCGTGCCACTTACCGTCAATGTCGCCCTGGCCGGTCAATCCGGCGCCGCAGGGGCGAGCACGCTATATGCGATTACCGTACCCGCAGGCGCGAAGACGCTTACGTTGCGTAGTTTCGGCGGGAGTGGCGATGTCTCGCTGTATGCGAAGGCGGGCAGCGCGCCCAACGAGAACGGCGGTAACGCGGATGTGGCGTCCACCCGCCCAGGTACGACCGAATCAGCGGTGGTCAGGAGCCCGGCGACCACGACGTACTACCTGCGTATCTCCGGTGTCACGGCTTACAGTGGCGTGAGCGTGCTGGCGTCCTACACCCTTTGAGTTTGCCCGGGACAGGGAAGTCCACTTTTTTACCCCGTGCTTGACGGCGCGGGGACCGCTCACCGAAAGTAGTTGATCCCCATGTTTCCAGGAGTGCCCACCATGTCGTCTCGCGCGCCGGACCGGCCCTGGCGCATCGGCGTGCTGGAGGATGATGCCCAGCTGCGCGAAGGCATCATTTTGCCCGGCCTGCGGTACTTCGGCTTCCAGGTGGTGGGAGCCGGCCATGCGGCCGAGTTGTACCGAAGCATGCTGCTGCAGTCATTCGATATGGTCGTTCTCGATATTGGCGTGCCGGACGAGGATGGCCTGAGCGTGCTCAAGCACCTGCGTGAGGTCTCCAGCCAGCTCGGCATTGTGATGCTCACGGCGAATACAGCGAGCAGCGACCACCTGGAGGCACTGAAGCGCGGGGCGGATGCCTTCCTCAACAAGCCGGTGAACGTGGAGATCCTTGCCGCGACGTTGCATGGCGTGGGGCGGCGGTTAGCGGGCCCGGCACCTTCGCCCGTATCGGCCGTGCTGGTCGGTACCGGCAAATGGCGCATGGATACCGATGACTGGTGCCTTGTGACGCCCGACGGCCTGGCGTTGCCGCTGACAGCGCCGGAGCGTTGCATCCTCCGGCTGTTGGTCGCCATGCAGGGTGCGCCGGTATCCCGCGAAAAGCTCATCGCCTCGCTGACGTCCGATGTCTACGACTTCGATCCACACCGGCTCGAGATGATGGTGCACCGTTTGCGCCGGAAGGCGCAGGATGCGGCGGGCGTGCCCCTGCCACTCCTCACATCGCGCGGGCAGGGTTACCGGTTCGTGATCGAAACCTGAGGCGCGGCGCATGCGTTCTCATCATGCACCGGCAGGCTGATAAGGAACTGGCTGCCCTCGCCGGGTGCGCTGCAGACATCGATACTGCCTTGCGCTGCCCGGACCATGGCGGCGACGACGGACAGGCCGATGCCCGTGCCATGGCCGTAGGGCTTGGTGGTATAGAACGGCTCGAAGACCTTGGCGCACACATCGTCGGACATGCCTACGCCGGTGTCGGCCAATGCCAGCGTCACCGTCGATCCGTGGCGCGGGGCATCCAGTGACATCGTGAAACGCCCGCCGTCGGGCATGGCATCGCGTGCGTTCGCCGCGATATTGAGCACCATGAGTTCGAAGGCGCTCCGGTCGAGTTGTACCGGCATGGGCGCATCGGGTAACCGAAGTACCGGTTGGATGTAGCGGCCGAGCAGTTGGCGAAGGAGTGGCTCCAGTTCGCGTAGCGCATCGCCGGCATCGAATACCTGGTTATCGATGATATCTTCGCGGCTGAAGTTCAACAGCTTGCGGCTGATGCTGAGCGCGCGAAGGGCCGCCAGCTCCATGCCTTCCATCGCGGTGAGCAACGCGTTGGTGCCAAGGTCGGCCAGCTGTTCGCGCTGCGCCGCGTAGCCAAGGATCACGCTGAGTACATTGTCGACATCGTGCGCCACGCCGCTGGCGGCGCGGCCAATCGCATCGAGCTTTTGCGAGTGGATGAGCTGGTGCTGGGTGCGTTCGCGTTCTTCCATTTCCTGTTTCAGCCGGCAGTTGGCCGCGGCCAGCGCATCGCTACGTTCGATCGCCTCGGCAAGCATCGTGCGCAGCGCTCGCGTAGTGCTGTCGATGGCGAACGCCACCAGCAGGTAAGCGATGACCAGCATCGGCAGGACATGAAAGGCGGCAGCAAGGGAGGGGCGAGGTTCGGCCAGCCATAGGGCGTCGGCCAGTTGCCCAAGCGCGAAAGCGGCGAGTACGGCCGAATAAACGACCCATAGCGTGCGCCGCCCCAGTACGACGCCGGCGACGGCAAGAAGCAGCGTGGGTGTCGGATCGAGTGGGGCGTGGCGGTAGCCCGTCGTGGCGAAGTTCGCCATGAGTGCGAGCAGGTAGATCGAGAGGAATAACTGGATACCCCTCGCGAAATGCCCGCGGCGCACCACGATAAGGCCGCCCAGGGTCGCCGCCATGACGGCGAGATCCGATCCGAGGTCCGTGACCTGGTCTACCGTCATGCTACCCAACGCATCGGCAGGTGCGTGGATCGCGATGAAGTAAAGACGGCTGAGCAGCGTGGCGAATCCCAGGCCGATCATCAGGATCTGGATGAAACGGGCGTTGAGGCGGTCGACCGGGCTGGACGTGGGCGCGCGGTCGAGCCAGTCCCGCGCTGTTCGTACCAGATTCATTCTCCCCCGCCCCTGCAACTACGAAATGCGACCCCCATTCTTCCGAGTGGCGTGAGCCGGATCAAGCAAACTCATGGGGGGCACATTCGGCAAATGGCGGCAAAAATGAGACGTACATCACGCTTGCGGCGTCTGAAGGAGCGCGCTTGCGCGCGATGGGTCTGGCGGCAAGTCCCATCGCGCGCAAGCGCGCTCCTACAAGGTTCCATCCATGTACGGGGTCATGCACGTGCGGGACATCCGTGCACGTGCAGACGGTGGTGTGCATCGAGGCGACTAGTGCACCACGGGAAGCTCGATGTACGTGCCGTTTTCCCCGCCGCGCAGGATCTTCTGCGTGGCTTTCACGTAATCCGCCGGCTTCGCGTTGAAGATGTTCGGCACGAAGGTCTGCGGGTTGCGGTCGTACAGAGGGAACCAGCTGGACTGGATCTGCACCATCACGCGGTGCCCCGGCTGGAACACGTGGTTCACCGTTGGAAGCGGGAAGCTGTAGGGCAGGGCTTTGTTGGCCTCCAGTGCTTTCGGCTTGTCGTAACCCTCGCGATAGCGGCCGCGGAAGATCTCCATGGCGACCGGGAGCTGGTAACCCCCCATGGAAGGCCTCTCCTCGACCTCATCGGGGTACACATCGATGAGCTTCACTACCCAGTCGCTGTCCGTACCGCTGGTGGAAGCCAGCAGGTGCACGAGCGGCTCGCCCGAAACGCCCATCGGCTTATCAAGTACGGGTGACACGTAGGTCAGTACATCCGTGCGGGTTGCAAACTGGCGTTGATCGTCGACAAGCCATTCCGGCCATGAGTCCTCGCGGTCGGCGACGCCATGCGACCATGATTGAATGGGACGCACGCGGTAGGGAACCGGCTTCGCGGGATCCGACACGTATTCGTCATCGCCAGCCGACGGCATGGAGGTGGCAAACCCTCCGTTCGGTTCCACATACCAGCGCTGCAGGGTAGGCGCACAGCCGCTAAGGCAAGAGGAAGGCCACGTATCCAGCTTGCGCCACGTATTCTCACCGGTGACAAACGCATTGACCGGTGCGACGTTCGCTTTCGGAGCGTCATCCTTCAAGTACTGGGCGAGGAACGGGCGCAGCATGGTCTGCCGGAACGTCTTGCCGGTATCACTGCCCAGCTCGATCGCAGCGATGGTGCTCGCGTTTTCCCAGGTCTTCGCGTGGCGCCACGGGCCAAGAACGAGCCACAGCTTCTCGTGGTTCGGATCACGCGGGGCCAGGGCGCGATACACGGCCATGTCGCCGTAGTTGTCCTCCTGGTCCCAAAGGCTGTGTACCAGCATCGTCGGCACCGTCATCGGTTCCTTCGCGGCGATCTTGTCCAGCGCCTGTTCCGACCAGAAACTGTCGTATGCCGGGTGGGCGAGCAGCTTCTGCCAGAAGCCCAGTGCCTCCATGCCGTAGGCGCGGCCGATATCGCCCGCGGAGCCACCCTTCAGGTACAGGTCGTAGTCATCGCGGTAGCCGGTGGTCCATCCGATGTTGCTCTTGCGCGAGTTCACCATGCCGTAGATGTACGGGATCATCTGTTGGCGGAACGCGCCCCGGTGGAACCAGTCGTCGCCCATCCAGCCATCGATCATGGGGTTGATCGGCACGGCTACTTTCAGGGCGGGGTGGGGGTGGATCGTGGCGATCATCGCCTCGAAGCCATCGTACGAGATGCCGATGATGCCGACCTTCCCGTTGGATTCGGGAACGTGCTTCACGAGCCAGTCGATGCTGTCGTAGATATCGGTCGATTCGTCGATAGTCGTCGGGTTGCCATGGCCGACCGGCGGCCGGTTCATCACGAAATCGCCTTCGGAACCGTTCTTGCCGCGGATATCCTGGATGACGCGGATATACCCGTCCTGGACGATGATGTCGGCCGGGTTGTCGTAGCCGCGCAACGCCGAATCGAGGTTCGGGCTATCGGAACGATGGCCCATGCCATCGGCACCGTAGGGCGTGCGGGTTAGCAGTATGCCGGCATGCGTGGCGCCCTTGGGTACCAGGATCACCGTGTGCAGCTTCACGCCGTCGCGCATGGGAATGTCGACGGTGCGCCGCTCGTAGTTGAAGCCCGGGTTCGTCGGCGTGAAGTGAGCCGGGATCTCCGTGGGCAGGTCTTTATAGGTCTTTTCGCCACCGACCGCCGGGGTCGCGAGGACCCCGGCGGCAAGCGCGACGATACCCAGTCGCAGGAGTGGATGCATGGACGCTCCGTCAGAAGTCGTACGTGATGCCGAAGCGGGCGTAACGCGGCTGGGTGTAGCTGATGACCTGCTGGTAGCCATCGTTCACCGAGTTCGTGCTGCCCGAGACCGGGTTGGTGCGCTGTGAACGCTGCTGGTTGAACAGGTTGAACACCGACACCGTGAACGCAAGCTTTTTGTCGGCCCACAGCGGGCGGTACTCGGTGCTCACGTCCACCAGCTCTTCCCACGGCTCACGGCCCTTGGCGCCGTACGCCGACGGTACGCCGAAGCAGAAGTGGTAGTAGCTGCCGTAGCCCGACGGATCACTTTCATCCGCGCCGTAGCGGCCGAGGCACGACTTCGGCAGGCCCGACTGGATGAGGATGTTGGCGGAGACCAGCCATTCCGGTGCGATCTGGTACGAACCGTACAGCTTCAGCTGGTGCTTGCGATCGTTGCCGAGGTCGCCGTTGGCGTAGTTCATCAACGTGGCGTAATCCCAGTCACGCGAAGCGGCGACAGAACCCTGGCCGACGTCGGAGCGCACCTGGCCTTCGGTGTTGCCGTAGCTGTGCGACCACAGGTAATCGACCTTACCCGACCACTTGCCATCGAACGGATGCGACAGGTACAGGTCGAGGCCGTAGTAGTTGCGCTTCAGGTGCGGGAAACCGAAATCGGCGTTGGTCACCGTGACGTTGGTGTAGCCACCGTTGGCGTTGGCCAGCTGGTACACGTTGGCGCGACCCGGATTCGACAGGTAGCAGCTACCGACCGTCACGGCATCGATATCCGCACCCTGGGCGATCGCGGCCCGGCTGATGGCACCGTTGTCGCACACGTCGTCAAGGGCGTTACGCAGCTTGCGGGCGGTGGCCTTCACGCCTGTCACCCATTCGGCGTTGAGCTGCTTGTCCGCGCCCAGGATGAACTCGTCCTGGTACTCCGACTTGATGTTCTTGGCGCTGACGGTCTTGGGATCGGGCGGCTGGCCATATTCGCCGTTGGGCGAGACGGCACCGCCGGTCGCCGATTGGATAAACGTCACGCCGGTGGGCATGCCGCTACCGTCGATGCCCGTATAGGTGAAGTACTGGTTCGTGGCCAGCGAGCCGGCCGAAGTGCGCAGGGCGACCGAGGCGGGCATCGCGAGGAAGTAACGGCCCGCGTTGCCATATACCTTCAGGCTGGAATCGCCATTCACATCCCAGCTGAAGCCCAGGCGCGGGGCCCACTGCGGCTTGGTCAGCTTCAGGTACGGCTGGCCGGACGGGTTGTAGTTAGTGAACTGGTCGTTGCGGATGCCGAGCGAGAGTAGCCAGCGGTCGTTGAGCTGCCAGTCGTCCATGATGTACTGGGCGCGTTGCTTCACGCGTACCGAGGCAAGCGTGTTGTAGTGGCGGTAGTAGCCGTAGTAACCGGTCTGGCCGCCCGGGTAGTCGCCAGGCTTGCCGACAAACGGGCTGTCGCTGATGTTGAGGTTGGGGTCGCCCTTGGCATACCACAGCTCGTAGCCGTCGCCACCGATCGTGGTGCCGTCATCGATATCCTTCGAATCCTGGTTATCGATACCGGCGGTGATCGAATGGCTGCCGATCTTGTAGTTCAGGTCGACGCGCAGGTTGCGGTTGGTCGATTCGTGGTCCGGGTTGTCGATCGTGTCCAGCGTCTGGCCGTTCGTGATCGGCGTGCCGCCATTCAATGCCGGGTTCTGCTGGCTCACGTTGCCGATGAACGGGCCGCTGACGCCGGTATCCGGTGGCTCGTTGTAATACGTGAGCTTGGACTTGCCGTACAGGGCAGTGAGGGTCAGGTCATCGGTGATGTAGCTCGTGAACTTCGCCACATAGACCATCGCCTTGGTCTTGTACGTCGTATCTTCGCTGGCGTAGTCGCCAATCGTGTTCGTGTCGTAGTCGTAGTTGTACTTGTTGCCGTTGGAACGGTGGGTCTGGTTAACGCCGGTCAGCTCGAGGATGTTGTTGTCATTGATGTTCCAGTCGAGCTTGCCGTACCACTTCGGGTCCTTGTACGTGTACTTGGTGTCGTACGCGTGGTTCACGTCGCCCAGGCTGTTGCCCTGGCTACGCTCCATCTCCACCGCGGCAAAGGCGTACAGCTTGTCCTTGATCAGCGGGCCGCCCGCGTAAGCGCTGATGGTCGACGACCATTCGTGATTGCGATCGTTGCGCTGGTTGATCGTGCCCGGGGGCGCGGGGTTGTCATGGCCGTAGGTGATGTTGCGTGCGCTGGCGCGGGCGAAATCCGGCTCCCACAGTACCTGGGCGCCGAAATGCCATTCGTTCGTGCCGCGCTTGCCGACCTGGCTGATCACGCCGCCATCGGAGCGGCCATACATGGCCGAGTAACCGCCGCTCAGGATTTCCTGCTGGTCGATCGCACCATAAGGCAGGGTCACGCCGCCGAAGCCGCTGAGCGGATCGGTCGTGTTCATGCCGTTGATGTAGTAAGCGTTCTCGGAAACGGCCGAGCCGGCGAAGCTCACCAGGGTGCCACCAAACGCGTTCTTGAAACCGCTGTAGCCCGGTGATGCACCCGGTGCGAGCAGCGCTACGGCCTCGGCCGAACGCTGAAGGGGCAGGCGGGCGAGGTCGGCGGAGGTGATCACGGTGCTCGAGGCGACCGTGGCGACGTCGATCTTGGGCAGCGAGGTGGCCGATACGGTGACGGCGCTCAGGTCCTGGGCGTTTGATGACGAAGCCGCTTCGAACGACACTTCGGTCGCGGCGCCGACGCGCAGCGTGATGTTGTCGCGTGTATCGACCGGCTGGCCGTTGGCGCGCAGCGTGACTTTGTAAGTGGCAAGCGGCAGGGATTCAGCGCTGTAACGGCCGCGCGAGTCGACAGCCACTTCGCGAGTGACGCCGTTGCTGCCTTCGATCAGCACGGTTTCGCCGGCGGTCGCGGGTGCCGAGCCGGTAATGCGGCCCGTGGTGGCCTGGCCATAGGCCAGGCCACTGAACGTCGCGGCGACCGCGGCGCACAGCAGGGTACGGCGGAGGGCGGGGAGGGAACTCATGGGATGCTCCGGAAAGGCTTTGGTCTGTGACAGTGAGGTTTCGATCGATTTAAACGACAGGCGTAAAGCGGCC
This sequence comes from Luteibacter aegosomatissinici, assembly GCF_023078495.1. Lineage (NCBI taxonomy): Bacteria > Pseudomonadati > Pseudomonadota > Gammaproteobacteria > Lysobacterales > Rhodanobacteraceae > Luteibacter > Luteibacter aegosomatissinici. Next base: position 1,883,593 of record NZ_CP095742.1, read on the forward strand.
TTCCTGGCGCGTTGTTGTAGGTGGATCAGGCGAGCGCGACCTCGCCTACCGCCTTGCGGACGGTGGCGAAGGCGCGGGATTTCTCCGACTTGCGGTCGGTGACGAGGACATCGATACGCTCGGGGGCGCACCAACTGGCGCGGCTGCGAACGCCGATCTTCGAATGATCGGCGGCGAGGATGACCTGGCGTGCGTTGGTGCACATCGCACGGGCGACCTCCACTTCATCGTGCTCAAAGCTGCTGGCACCCGCCTTCGCATCCACGCCCACCGGCGAAAGGATGGCGACGTGCGCCTGGTAGCGATAAATCTCCGCGACGGTGCCAGCACCGATCGTGCAGCCGATCTGCGCGTTGAAGCGCCCGCCGAGCAGGTGCACGGTGTTGCCTTCGCGCGCGGCGAAGCGCGATGCGACGTCCACGGCGTTGGTGATAATGGTGAGGCCGCTGCGTGTCGCGAGGGCTTCGGCCACGACATTCATGGTGCTGCCTGCATCCATGAAAATGGTCTGGCCGCTTTCCACCAGGCTGGCCACGACCTTGGCGATGGCGCGCTTCTCACGCACGCGTGTCGCATGGCGCACGTCGATCGGCGGCTCGTCGGAGGTAAGCACGGCGCCACCGTGGACGCGGCGGATTTCGCCACGTTCGGCAAGCTCAAGCAGGTCGCGGCGGATGGTCTCTCGCGACACGCCCAGTTCGGTGACGATGCGCTCGACCGAAACCTGGCCGCTGGTGCGCAGCAGGTCGCGGATGCGTGTATGTCGTTCTTCATGCCACATGGCGTCGTTCCTTGAGTGTGTGCAAAAGCAGGCGCATGGCGCCGAGTGCGATGGCGCCGGCCGCGACCACGCACATGGCGTAAGCAGCGGCCTGGGCCAGGAAGCCGTTTTCGTCCAGGCGCATCACGGTGACCGAAGCCAGGCCTACATCCGCCGTGACCAGGAAGATCACGCCGGAAAGGGTCACCATGGAACGCATGAACAGGTAGAAAAAGGTGGAGATGGCGGCCGGCGCGGTGAACGGGAGCACGGCGTCGCGCAGGACTTCGCGGGTGCCGCCACCGAACGCGGCGACGGCATCCTCGAGGGCATCTGGCACCTGGCGCATGCCGGTCTGCATCGTGAGGAACGCTTGCGCGTGGTAGTGGTACAGGCTGCACGCGGCGATGATGAACACGCTGCCGTGGAACCAGCCTGACCACGGGCCATGGTTGAATGCCATGACATAGCCCAGGCCGATCACCATGCCGGGAACGGCGGCGGGTAGGGAGGCGATGAACTGCACGGGGCGCGCGAGCGTAGGGGGTGCCTTGCGCAGGCCGGCGCAGAGCGCGAACACGAGTGCCGTCCCGGCCGCGGCGGCGATGAATGACATGCCCAGCGATGTCCACACCGGCCCGAAGCCTTCCGTCATGCCGGTGTAATTCGCCAGGGTGAGCGATTGCTGATAAGGCCACAGCTTGACGAACGATACGTAGGCGACCGTGCCCACGACCGCAATCATCGGCAGCAGCGCGGCAAGCGAGACCACGGCCAGCAGGGTATCGCGGCCCGCGTGGCGTGCAGGCACCAGCGCGCGCCCCGGGCTTGCATCACCGCTATCCTGGCGGCGCTTCGCCAGTCGGCCGAGCCATACCGAGAGCAGCGCGTGAAGCAATAGCACCATGCCCAGGGTCGCACCCATGGCGAAATCGAGCTGGCCGACGACTTCGCTATAGATCTCCATGGCGAGTACGCGGTAGTTGCCGCCTACGATGACCGCGCTACCAAAGTCAGTCAGTGTTTCAGTAAAGACGAGGAAGGCCGCCGCGAGCAACGCAAAGCGCAAACGCGGCAGTGTGACATCGATGAATTGCCGCCACGGCGTCGCGCCCATCGATGCGGCGGCGTCATAGTGGCGGGCGGGCGTGCGGCCGAGCGCCGCGGAGATGATCAGCACCGCCTGCGGCAGGCCATACAGGGTGTTGGCGATAACGAGGCCGGGAAATCCATAGATATCGGTAGGCAGGCCGGTGAGCCGGTGGACAAGGCCGTTGCGGCCCAGTAGCAGCACCAGGCCCAGGCCGAGCACGAGCGATGGCGCGAGCATGGGCAGCAGCAGCGCCGCGCGAATGAACGCCTTACCGGGCAAGCGCGAGCGGTGCAGGGCCATGGCGATGCCAAGGCCGAACAAGATCGTCGCCATGGTAGTGACCAGGCCCGTTTCCACACTGTGCAACGCGGCGCGAGGCAGGCCCGGATCATCCAGCAGCCGTGCGTAGTTCGCCAGCGTGAATGCGCCGGAGGCATCCGTGAGGCTTCGCCATGCAACGGTCAACAACGGCTGCAGGAAGAACAGCAGCAGGCCGGCGCCGGGTACGGCCAGCAATAGCCACGCCACGCTGCGCGCGCGCACCGCGGTGTGCGACGTGGCTACGGTACTCACGCGCACACCCACGCGCCACGGATGGCATCGATGGAGACGGCTTCGCCCGGCGCCAGCGTGCTGCGGCCGTGAAGCTCGGCCACCACACGCTCGCCGCGCCAGGCGATGCCCGCCCTTGTGAGGTTGCCGAGGAAGGTCACGTCGGCGACGACGGCATCGCCACGCGGGTTGGCTTCCACGACCAGATCTTCCGGGCGGAGGCATAGCTCCCATGTGGTATCCGCGCCAGGCGGCCGGCGCTCGAGGAAGCCAGGCATGGCTTCGCGTACGAACGCGGTGGGCAGCAGGTTGGCGTGCCCGATGAAGTCGGCGACAAAACGGGATGCGGGGCGTTCGTAAAGGTCGCGCGGCGAACCGATCTGCTCGATACCGCCGGCTTTCATGCACACGATGGTGTCGGCCAGGGCGAGTGCCTCATCCTGGTCGTGCGTCACCATGATCGTGGGGATGCCGAGTGAGCGCTGCAGCGAGCGGATTTCGCCGCGCAACTGGGCGCGGATCGCCGGATCGAGGGCCGAAAGTGGCTCGTCGAGCAAAAGCAACGCCGGCTCGGCCGCGAGCGCGCGGGCAAGTGCAACGCGCTGTTGCTGGCCACCGGATAGCTCATCGGGGAAGCGCCCACCAAAGCCGCCAAGGCCCACTTTGGCGAGGAGTTCGGTGCTACGCGTGGCGATGGTGGATGCCGGCGCGCCGCGCAGGCGCATGGGGTAGCCCACGTTCGCCGCGGCGGTCAGGTCGGGAAACAGCGAGTACGACTGGAACACGATGCCCATGCCGCGCTCGCGTGCGGGCATGCGGGTGATGTCCTTGCCGCCCAGGTAGACGCGCCCGGCATCGGCGTCGGTCAGGCCGGCAACGATGCGTAGCAGGGTCGTCTTGCCGCAGCCGCTGGGCCCCAGCAGGCACACGAAATCGCTGGCACCCGCGTTGAACGACACGCGGTCGAGCACCGAGTGGCCACCCCAGGCCTTGCTGATGTCTTCAATGCGCAGATGCATGAAGCCTTATCTCCCCCGCAACCCCGCGCCTCAGCGCGTCAGGTGCTTGAACCGAGCAATGAGTGCCGCGCGCTCGCGCGCCGCGGCTTCGAAATCACGTGCGGGCAGGGTGGCGACCACATTGGCCGGCAACCCCGCGCGTTGTTGTTCTTCAGTGGGCGTGCTGCCCGGCGCCGCGACGATTTCCTTGTAGCCGCGGTACAGCGCGGCGGCGGCGGGCGAGGCGGTCCAGTCGAGAAAGCGCCTGGCATCGTCGACGTTCGTTGCGCCCTTCATCAGGCCCGAGCCTTCCAGTTCGTATCCGGTCCCATCGGTGGGCAGCACCATGCTCACCGGGTAACCCTGGCGAATGGATTGCATGGCTGAAAACGCGAAGGAAACGCCAATCGGGAACTCGCCGATACGCGCGAGCTTGCAAGGCGCGGAGCCGGAAAGCGTGACCTGCCCCAGGTTGGCGGCGATTTCGGTTACCAACTGCATGCCCTTCGCGTCGCGCCCCGCATCGCTAAGCGACGACAGCACCATGTAGCCGGTACCGGAGGAGGCCGGGTCGGGCATGGCAATCTGCCCGCGGTACGCCGGCGATGTCAGGTCCCGCCACGTGCGCGGCATCGGCAGGCCCCGTTCCGCCAGGGCGTCGCGGTTGACGCATAGCGCTGCCATATAGCCCGTGGGAGCGAACCAGCGCCCATCCGTGCCACGAAACCGGGCAGGCAGTGCATCGATCGCGGGGCTGTGCACGGGTTGCAACAGCGCCGCGATACGTGGGTCCAGCAGGTCCGTGGCGGCCATGCCCCACACCACATCGTTGCGTGGCTCGGCCGATTCCGCCAGGAGGCGGGCGGCGAGGTCACCGCTGGACAGGCGCAGCACGTGGATATCCACACCCGGAAGCGCCTGCTTTGCGCCCGCAAGGTAGGTGGCGATCTCGTCACTCTCCAGCGCCGAATACACCGTGAGGCTGCCCGCGTGCGCGGAGGCACACAGGGCAAGCAGCGCGGTGATGCTGGCGATGTGCTGGACTGGACGCATGGAAGACCCTGGGGTTAATTCCTAGGCGACACGGTGGAAAAGATCACCCACCCGTGTGGCGTTTTGGGTATATTTGCAAACATGTGGACTCCGAGTCCACAGGAAAATTTTCGTTTTCGTCATTAATGTGAAACGTGCAAACGCTAGATCGCGCACGCCTTTTTGGAGTCCAGAGTGACCGTCGACGCCTCGCTGTCCGCCGATGAGCGGGCTGAGTTCGAAGCCTTTGCCACCGGCATCGCCAACAATGCACGTGCCTTGTCACTCCCCCGTTTCCGCCGCCCCGTCGATGTGACGCTGAAGGGCGACCTGAGCCCTGTAACCGCCGTGGACCGCGGCGTGGAATCGATGCTCCGCGAGCGTATCGAGATGGCCTGGCCTGCCCACGGCTTGCTGGGTGAGGAATACGGCGCCACCCGCGTGGACGCCGAGTTCGTCTGGTCCATCGACCCGATCGACGGCACGCGCAGCTTCATCTCTGGCTGGCCGCTGTGGGGCACCCTGATCGCGCTGCTGCGCCACGGCAAGCCCGTGCTTGGGGTGCTCGATATGCCTGTGCTGGATGAGCGCTGGGTGGGGCATGTGGGCGTGGGCACCACCATGAATGGCGTGCGCTGCCATACGAGCGGCTGCAAAGCGCTGGCCGAGGCCACGCTCTACACCACCACGCCGGACATGTTCACGGCGGAGGAATGGGCCCGCTTTGACCGTACCAGCCGCGCCGCGCTTGGCCGGCGCTTTGGCGGCGATTGCTACAGCTACGGCATGTTGGCTTCCGGTCACATTGATGCAGTGATTGAGTCCAATCTTATGCCGTATGACTACCTGGCCATCGCGCCCGTCGTCGAGGCGGCCGGCGGAGTCATGACCGATTGGGAGGGCCGGGCGCTGGGCCTCGACAGTGGTGGGCGCGTCGTAGCCGCCGCCTCCCCTGAACTGCACGCCGCGATCATCGCCTCGTTGAAGGATTAGCCCCATGTTTTCCCGCGATCGCCGCCGGTTCCTGCAAGGCGCTGCCGCCACGGCTGCCGCGTCGCTCGTAGCGCAGGGTTTCCCCGCGAGCATCGCCCGTGCGCTGGCCACCGCGCCGGACCGGCGCAGCGGCAGCATCGACGACGTGGGGCATGTGGTGATCCTGATGCAGGAAAACCGCTCGTTCGATCACTATTTCGGCACCTTGCGTGGCGTGCGCGGCTTCCATGATCCGCGTGTGCTGGAGTTGGGCAATGGCGATCCGGTGTGGAAACAACCCACGACCGCCACCCACACGAAGTTCTGGAAACCTCGAGGCATCGGCGCGGATACGGGCTGGGTCTATCCCTTCCACCTCGATACGCGTGCCAGTGGCGATCACCACGAAGGTACCGACCACGGCTGGAGCACCGGCCACGGTTCGTGGAACCTCGCACGTAACGACAGGTGGATCGAGCAGAAGCAGGATGTGCTCACCATGGCCTATCTGCGCCGTGACGACGCCGCATTCCACTACGCGCTGGCCGATGCCTTCACCGTCTGCGATGCGTACCACGCCTCCGCGCTGGCAGATACCGCCATCAACCGCATTTACCTGTGGAGCGGCACGTCGGATCCCTCCGGGCGGCTCGGTGTCAAACCCAATGGCCCCGGCACGGAGGAGCGTGCGAACACGAATGGTTACACGTGGACCACGTACCCCGAGCGCCTGGAGAAGGCGGGCATCACCTGGCGGGTATACCAGGGCGGTACCGGCGAGCCCGGGTCGCCCACCGACAACTACACCGACAACTCGCTGGAGTTCTTCGCCGCCTACCAGGTGCAGGAAGGCGCTGATCCGAAAAGCCCGCTGGTGCGCAATGGCGTCTCCACGCACACGTTGCGTGATCTACGCAACGATGTGATCCATGACCGCCTGCCGCAGGTCACGTGGATCGTTGCACCCTATAAATACAGCGAGCATCCCACGTCTTCACCGGCCGATGGCGCGTACTACATCCGTGCCGTGCTCGATGCGTTGACCGCGAATGCCAAGGTGTGGAGCCGCACCGTGTTGTTCCTGAATTACGACGAGAACGACGGCTTCTTCGATCACGTGGTGCCGCCTGCGCCACCGCTGGTGAACGGGGAGGGCGGCGTGGTCTCCGCTGCGCTGGCTGAAAGCCTTGTCGACGAAGTGATGGATCTCGATGCCCACCCGAGAATCTCCAGCCCGATCGTTCCCGGTAGCGATCCCAAGGGCTTGCAGGTTGTCGGCCTTGGCAATCGCGTGCCGATGATCGTGGTATCGCCGTGGACGCGGGGTGGCTGGGTGTGCAGCGAAACGTTCGATCACACCTCCGTGCTCCGCTTCCTTGAAACGCGCTTTGGCGTGGCGGAGCCGAACATCAGTGGCTGGCGCCGCGCGGTATGCGGTGATCTCACCAGCTGCTTTGATTTCGCGGGCGCGCACGATGACAAGGTGCCGACGATCGCGGTGCCTGCGGGCTCCGACGGCAAGAAGCCGATCACCGTGCCTGCCGAACAGGTCATGCCGTCGCAGGAGCCGGGCCAGCGCCCGGCGCGCCCGCTCGGTTACGCGTGGTCGGTCGAGCACCGCCTGGACGGCGATCAAAGCCGAATCATCTTCCAGAACACCGGCAGGCTGGGCGCTGCGTTTCTTGTCTACGATGGTCTTGACCGCGACGCACCGCCACGACGTTACACGGCCGCCGCCGGCGATCGCATTGAAGACAACTGGGCGCTTGCCGCGAAAGGCGACGCCTACGATCGGCGCATCCATGGGCCGAATGGCTACTACGCCGCCCTTCGCGGCTTTGCCGATGATGGCCTCGAAGTGGTAGTGCGCGGGGTGGCTGGCGAACGTCGCATCGATGTGGCGGTGACGAACGTGGGTAAGGCGCGTGCGGCATGCCGGGTGGCGGATGCCTATGTGGCCGACGATCCGCGTCACCTGAGCATCGAAGCGGGTGCGACGGTCACGGTTTCCATGGACCTGGCGGCGAGCTCAGGCTGGTACGACATCGCCGTAACCACGCCGGAGGTGCCGCGCTACCTGCGTCGCTTCGCCGGCCACCACGAAGACGGCAACCCCGCTGCAAGCGATCCCGGCCCCCGGAAGGTCTAAACTCCGCGCTTTGGTTAGGGTGCTGCCTTCGCCTTCGCCTCACCCCGCAGCGCACCCGCCCGCCCGGGCGCCTGCGCCAACGCATCCTGGAACGCCGCAAGCGCCGGCCCAGGCTTGTTCTGCTCCAGCATCAGTTCACCGAGCTGCTCGCGTGCCGGGACGATCGGCCCCGGTGTGACCGGACGCTTCTCGAGCGCGTCTTCCTTCTCGGCGGCATCGCTCAAGAGTGCAACGGCCCCGGCGCCCTTGCCGCGCGCCTGGGCGGTCCATGCGGCGACTTCGGTCGCCAGGATGCCGGTCTGGTCCGCCCAATACATGTCCCCCGACGTTCTTAGCCTGGCTTCCATGGCGCGCAGCCGGGCCGCCTGTACATCGGCCTGGTCGGGGTGGCCGGAGCGGGCCAGGCCCAGGCCCTTCGCCCACACGGAAATGGCGGCGACGGCGTCGGGTGCTCCGGAGGGCGGCGAAATCGCCGCCGCTTCATCCCAGTGCGCTTCTTCCACCGCCACGCGAACCGGCATTGCAGCCGCCGCATAAGCGATAGCGAAGTTGGTCATGTCCAGTCGGGGCAGGGCCTTCAATTCGGCGAGCACCTGCCGTGCCTGCGCGTCGCGCCCGGTCTGCACATAGGCGTAGACGAGATAATCCATCGCATGCAGCTCGCCCATCAGGTCACCCTGCGCGCGGGCGGCCTTTTCGGAGGCGAGATTGGAACGGATGGAATCATCCCAAAGCCCCATGCGCGTGAAGATGTGCGAGGGCATATGCAGGGCGTGCGATGCAGAAGGCGCGATGTCCGCATACTTCCTCGCTGCATCGAGGCCATGTTGTGCAAGCTCGGCGCTGTCACATGCATGGATCATGTAGTGCGCGATGCCTGGGTGATCAGGGTACTTCCTGAACAGTGGCTCGAGGATGGTCACCGCCTGCTTTTGCCGCGCGTGGGTCTTGTCGCTCATGGAGGCGTTCGATAGCAACGCGACGGCGTAAAAGACCTGTGCTTCCACGTCTTCGGGATGATCCTTGGCGAGCTTCGCCATGGCCTCTTCGTAGGCCATGGTGCGTTGTTCGGGCTTGAGCTTCGGGTCCGCGGCGTAGAGAAGTGCCAGTGCATGGATATATTGCCGCTCACGCTCCGCGGCGGGCTGCAGGCGCACAGCTTCCTGCATTTCCTTCTGCGCAGCGGCGAATGTCTCCGGGGGCAGCGCCGGCTGCCATACCGGGTGAAAGTCCGTCATGGCGATTCCCCAGTGGGCCATCGCGCACTTTGGATCCTTGGCGGCCACATCCCTGAAGGCCTTTTGCGCGGGGCCATAAGCGAACGAGTGAAGCAGCGCGACGGCACGATTGAACGGCTGCTGCACGGAGGCCATGCAGGAAATGGGAAACGACACCGTGCCCAGTTTCTCAGGCACGCCGTGGTCGTGATCGTGCATTTCCTGGGCGTGGCTCATGCCGGCAGAGGCGAGCAGGAAAAGCAGGGCGCGCCAGCGGGAAATCATGGCGAAGTCCTTGGCTTGAAAGGGCCGCAAACACTCTACGCGCCCGGGGAGAGCCCGCGTATCGGCAATCTGGCTAGGCCTTTCCCTAATGAACCGATGCCACGGGGCGAAGCCGGAAGGGGTTGCGGCCGGAAGCCGAGCGGGCGACAGACGGCTATACTCCCCAGTCAGCCCCAAGAAAGCCCCCGCCCGTGACCAGCGAACTCAGCTCCATCATCGATTTCATCCGCTACGGCGCCAGCCGCTTCTCCGCCGCCGGCCTCACGTTTGGCCATAGCCATGACAATCCGATCGACGAGGCCACCCACCTGGTCCTGGCCGCCCTGCACCTGCCGCCCGACCTGCCGCCCGCTTACGGCGCCGGCAAGCTGGTGGCCCAGGAGCGCGAAACCATCCTCGCGCTCATCGAAAAGCGCATCACCGAGCGCGTCCCCGTCGCCTACCTGGTCGGCGAGACCTGGTTCGCCGGCCTCAAGTTCAAGAGCGACCGCCGTGCCCTCGTCCCGCGTTCGCCCATCGCCGAGCTCATCGAAAGCCGGTTCACCCCCTGGCTCGATGACCGCCATGTGGAACGCGCCCTCGACCTGTGCACCGGCTCCGGCTGCATCGGCATTGCCATGGCCGAATACAACCCGGAATGGCAGGTCGATATCGTCGATATCAGCGACGACGCCCTCAGCCTGGCCAACGAAAACATCGTCTACCAGCACGTCGAAGGCCGCGTTCGCGCGGTCAAGTCCGACCTGTTCTCGGGTGTGAAGGACGAGGTGTACGACATCATCGTGTCGAACCCGCCCTACGTTACCAACGACGAATACGCCGCCATGCCGGCCGAATACAGCCATGAACCGGTCCTCGGCCTGACATCCGGCGATGATGGACTGGACATCACGCTGCGCATCCTCGACGAAGCCGCCAGCCACCTCAGCGAGGATGGCCTGTTGATCGTCGAGGTGGGCGATAGCGAACATGCCCTGGTCAACCTGTTGCCGCGCGTCCCGTTCGTGTGGATCGAGTTCAAGGTAGGCCAGATGGGTATCTTCGCCCTCGAACGCCGCGACCTGGTCGCGCACGCCGCGGAAATCCGCGCCGCACGCGCCGCGCGGAACTAACCACCCAACGGAAGTACCGTGTCCTCCAATACGTTCGGCAAGCTCCTTTCCGTTACCACCTTCGGCGAAAGCCACGGCCCGGCGATCGGGTGCGTGGTCGACGGTTGTCCCCCCGGCCTGCCGCTGGAGGCCAGTGAATTCCGGGTTGACCTGGAGCGGCGCGCCACGGGCCGCTCACGGCACACCTCGCAGCGCCGCGAGGCGGATGACGTCGAGATCCTCTCGGGCGTCTACGAGGGAGTCACTACCGGCACCCCCATCGCGCTGCTCATCCGCAACACCGATGCGCGCTCAAAGGATTACGGCAACATCCTCGATACGTTCCGCCCGGGCCATGCGGACTACACCTACTGGCAGAAGTACGGTGTGCGCGACCCGCGTGGCGGCGGGCGCTCTTCGGCCCGCGAAACCACGATGCGCGTGGCTGCGGGTGTCATCGCCAAGAAATGGCTCGCCCAGCGCTATGGCGTAACGGTGCAGGGCCACGTCAGCCAGATCGGCGAGGTGGTTCCGCGCGGCTTCGAGGCGGAGACCATCGAATCCAGCCCGTTCTTCTGGCCGTTCGCCGAGCAGATTCCCGAGCTCGAGGCCTACATGGATGCCTTGCGCAAGTCGGGCGATTCCGTGGGTGCCAAGGTCACCGTGGTGGCCGAAGGCGTGCCGGCGGGGTGGGGCGAGCCCATCTACGGCAAGCTCGATGGCGAACTCGCGGCGGCCATGATGTCGATCAATGCCGTGAAAGGCGTGGAGATCGGCGATGGCTTCGATGCCGTGCGCCAGCGCGGCACCCAGCACCGTGACGAGATCACCGCGCAGGGTTTCCTTTCCAACCACGCGGGCGGGATCCTGGGTGGCATCGCCACCGGCCAGCCGGTCGTGGTGTCCATGGCCTTCAAGCCCACCTCCAGCATCCTCGTGCCCGGCCGCAGCGTCGATCGCGAAGGCAACGCTACCGAAGTGGTCACCAAGGGCCGGCATGATCCCTGTGTCGGCATCCGCGCCGTCCCCATCGCCGAGGCCATGCTGGCCCTGGTGCTGATGGACCAGGCCCTGCGCCATCGCGCCCAATGCGGTGACGTGGCGCCGATGCCGCCGCGGATCCCGGGTACGTTGCAGGAGTAAGTGATGAGCAAGCCGAAGGCCTGGGTCTCCCGGCCATTCTTCCCCGATATCGTCGATCGCCTGCGTGAGCACTTCGACGTGGTGGCCGAGACCGAGGAACGTGCGTTCTCGCCGGAGGAGCTGGCGGCACGGCTGGCCGATGCCGACGCCGCGATCGTCGGGCTGGCCGACCGCATCGACGCGAATGTGCTCAAGCACGCCCCGAGGCTGCGTTTCGTCGCCAACCTGGGCGTGGGCTACAACAACCTCGACCTGGATGCGCTGACCGAAGCTGGCATCGGCGCGTCAAATACCCCGGATGTCCTCAACGAGACCGTGGCCGACTATGCCTGGGCGCTCATGCTCGCCGCGGCCCGCCGCGTGGGCGAAGCCGAGCGCTGGCTCAGGGCAGGGCAGTGGAAGGGTTCGCGCTTCGAGGGCTGGCTGGGTGCCGATGTGCACGGCATGACGATTGGCATCCTGGGCATGGGCCGCATCGGCCAGGCCATTGCCCGGCGGGCGCAGGGTTTCCGCTCGCGGGTGATTTATCACAACCGCTCGCGCCTCGACGTCGCTATAGAGAAGGAGTGTGGCGCCACGTATGTGGACAAGGCCGCCCTGCTGGCCCAGTCCGATCACCTGATGCTGGTGCTGCCGTTCACCCCGGCCAACCGGCACATCATCGGCGCCGCCGAACTGAAAGCCATGAAGCCCACGGCCACCCTCATCAATATCGCCCGTGGCGGCATCGTCGATGACGAGGCCCTCGCCCGCGCACTGGCCGACGGCGAGATCGCCGCGGCGGCCCTCGATGTGTTCGAGGGCGAGCCCAGGGTCCATCCGGACCTGCTCCAACTCGACAATGTGGTGCTAAGTCCGCACATCGCTAGCGCAAGTCGCGACACACGTCGCGGCATGGCGTCGCTGGCTGTGGACAATGTGCTGGCGGCGTTTGGGCATGGTCCCTGCGCCGGCCGGCCACCCACGATCCTCAATCCGGGTGTGCTGGCCGACGCCAGCTGACCCTCTACCCCCCGCCAACAAGAGCGAAGATGAGCAAGAAGACGAGTTACAAGGTAGCCATGGTCGGTGCGACCGGTGCGGTCGGCGAGACCCTCCTGTCGATCCTGGCCGAACGGGAGTTCCCGGTCAGCGAACTGATTCCCCTGGCGAGCGAGCGCTCGGCGGGCGGTACGGTCGATTTTGCTGGAAAACCTTGTGTCGTCAAAGATCTGGCCAAATTCGACTTTGAAGGCGTGGATATCGCCTTCTTCTCGGCCGGCGGCTCGGTCAGCCGCGAGCACGCGCCGCGCGCAGCGGCAGCAGGTGCCGTCGTCATCGATAACACCTCGGAATTCCGTTACCAGGACGATATTCCCCTGGTCGTTTCCGAGGTGAACCCGCACGCCATCGCCGATTACACGGTGCGCGGCATCATCGCCAACCCGAACTGCTCGACCATGGGCATGCTGGTGGCGCTGGCGCCGATCTACCGTGAGGTGGGCATCGAGCGCATCAACGTTGCCACGTACCAGTCGGTCTCTGGCGCCGGTCGTAGCGGCCTCGAGGAGCTCGGCAAGCAGACCGCGCAGATGCTGAACTTCCAGGATGTCGAAACCGAGAAGTTCCCCAAGCAGATTGCCTTCAATGTCATCCCGCACATCGACGACTTCCAGGCCAACGGCTACACCAAGGAAGAAATGAAGATGGTCTGGGAGACCCGGAAGATCCTTGAGGATCCTTCGATCCAGGTGAACCCCACCGCCGTGCGCGTGCCCGTGTTCTATGGCCACTCCGAGGCCGTGCATATCGAAACCCGCGACAAGATCACCGCCGAGCGCGCCCGCGAACTACTGGAGCAGGCCGAAGGCGTGGTCGTGGTCGATGAGCGCAAGGCGGGTGGTTACCCGACCCCGGTCAGCGACGCCGCGGGCAAGGATCCGGTGTACGTCGGACGCATCCGGGAAGATATCTCGCATGAGAACGGCCTGGATCTGTGGGTCGTATCCGACAACATCCGCAAGGGTGCGGCGCTCAACGCCGTCCAGATCGCGGAAATCCTGATCCGGGATTATCTGTAATGAACCTGGGCCGCGCCGCCGTCGCTTGCTTCCTGTTCCTGGCACAGCCGCACGTCGCGGCTGCCATGGGCCAGGCGGCCGCGAAGGCGACGCCGCCCGGGCAGGCCGAGGCCACCCGCGCGCAAGTCGATGCCGCGCGCGGGCAGGCCAAGGCCGAAGACCAAAAGAACAAGGACCTCAAGAAGCGCGTGGATGCGCTGGAAACGAATTCGCAAGCCTCCAGGAAAGCCCTGGAGGAACGCGATCAGAAGATCGCGGAGCTCGAACGGCAGCTGGAAGCCGCGCGGCACCCGTAAGGGTAAACATGTAAGGGGGGCGTGTACGGGCCTCGCGAACGAGTCAAACTTGTCGCGTAAATGCCCGTAGCCGCTATTGTTAGTTGTTGCTGGGGTGCACTACAGTGGCGCCTTCGCGGCCGACCGCCCGTAGAGGCGCGCCGCCAGCGTGGAATTGTTCGGGGGATGCGAGTGATGAACCGTACTTTGAAGCTGTCGATCATGCTGGCGCTTGCCATGGGGGGCAGCCAGGCCCTGGCCCAGAGCCTCGGCGCCGTCCAGGTCCATTCGACCATGGACCAGCCGCTTTCCGCGGATATCCCGCTGACCGGTGTCACCGGGAACCCTGGCGATATCAAGGTGGCCCTGGCCTCCGATGAGGCGTTCTCCCGCGCCGGCCTGAACAAGTCGGGCATGCCGGTGCAGCTCAGTTTCACGGTCGGCAAGAACGCCGCCGGCCAGCCGGTGATCCACGTCACCAGCGGCGCCCCGGTCCGCGACACCTACCTCGATTTCCTGGTGGAAGTCAGCAGCGGCAAGAGCGGCTCCGCCATTCGCGAAGTCACCATGCTGCTCGATCCGCCGGGTACGCCGGCCACGCCGGCAGCCAACTCGGCCCCGGCATCGCGTCCGTCGCGCACCGAGGCGGTGCCGGCCCGCGTGCCGGCCAGGGCCGCCTCGCCCCGCGCGACCAGCAGCGAGCCGCGTACCACGGCCGCGCCCTCCGCGCAGGCCGCCAACGGCAGCATCGGCCCGGTGCAGCGTGGCCAGACCTTGTCTACCATCGCCCGCGACAATGCCAACGGTGCCGACCTCAACCAGGTGCTGGTCGCGCTTCACAAGGCCAATCCGGACGCCTTCTACCGCGACAACATCAATGCCCTGAAGACGGGCGCCGTGTTGCGCATGCCGTCGCAGGACGATATCCAGGCGCAGAGCGCCGCCGCCGCCCTGGCCGAGGTTCGCCGCCAGAACGAAGCCTGGCGCTCGGGCGCGGCGCGGGCGCCGGCCTCGGTCGCCGATGGTGCCGCTACGGAAAGCGCGGCACCGGCCAAGTCTGGCGCCGCGAAGAACGATCGCCTTGCCCTGGTTCCGGCGAAGGAGGGCGGGGAAGCCGCATCCACGCGCGCTGGTGTCAAGGGCGGCACGGGCGATGCCCAGGTGGCCGGGCTCAAGCAGGACCTGAGCACGTCGCAGGAGGCCGTGGCCTCGCTCAAGCAGCAGGGCGCCGAACTCAAGTCGCGCATTGGCGACCTGGAGGCGATCAATACCAAGAACGAGCGCCTGCTGAGCCTCAAGGATTCGGAAATCGCCGAGCTGCAGCACAAGCTCGCCGAAGCCCGCAAGAACGCCGGCCAGCCGGCCGCCGCGGCCAGCGTACCGGCACCTGCTGCGCCCGCGGCAGCGCCGGCCACCGCCCCGGCAACGGCCCAGCCTGTGGCGGCCGCTACCCCTGCGCCGGCCACGTCGGCACCGGCAGCGAACGCCCCGGATACGGCGGCTAATGTGCCTGCCCATGCCGCCACGGTTGCCACCGCACCTGTTCCGGCGGCTGCCGCAGCCCAGCCAGCGACGCCGCCTGCCGAGAAGCCGCTGCCGAAGAAGGTGGTGCCCGCGCCGGCACCGGTCGAAGAAGATCCGTGGTTCATGCAGCCGTGGGCCTGGGGCGGCTGCGCCGTCGTCATCCTGTTGCTGCTGGTCGCTGCCGTGTTCGGCCGCCGCAAGAAGCCCGCCGCGTCCGTTGCCCCGAGCTCATTGGCCGATCGCTTCGGTCGTGAGCCGACCTTCGGTAACTTCGACGCCGGGCACGACGAGGCGATCGACACCGACCAGCGCGAGATCATCGATGCGCTCGCCGAGCACCCGGACGATATCGGCCTGCACCTCGAGTTGGTGAGCCTTTACTACGGCCGTCGCGACGTCGATCATTTCGAAGCCGCCGCCGAAGCGATGTATGCGCACGTGGCCGATCCCGAGCAGCCGGAATGGCGCGAGGTGGTGATGATGGGTGAGGAGCTCGCCCCGTCGCACCCGCTGTTCGGCGGCCAGCCGGTCGATGCGATCGACGATCCTTACGAGGGCGATACCTACGTCCCGGCGCACGATGGGCACGAGAACGCGGAGGCCCTCGAAGCCTTCGACCTGGGCAGCTACGTGACCAGTGCGGATGAAGACGCGCACCCGGCACCGCCGGCGCCGCAGAAACACAGCGAATACCACTTCAACTTCGACCTGACCCCCGCGCAGCGCACGGAGGCAGATCGTCGCCCGCACGCGCCTGACGTGTTCGACGTGGATGCCCCTGAATCGCCGTACACCGAGGCGAATGATGTGCCGGCCTTCGGTGATATCCTCGCCGGCGAAAAGGCCCCGGCGGAGGAGCGCTCCACGTGGTCGTTCGATGAGGAAGTGCCGGCTGCACCGGTTGCCCCTTCCGAGCCGCCGCGCTTCGACGAGCCCACCTTCCCGGACGAAGAGCCGGTGGATACGGCGGGCCCGGAAAGCTTCAGTGACGACCCGGTGGACACCAAGCTCGACCTCGCCCGTGCCTACCTGGACATGGGTGATAACGAAGGCGCCCGCCTGATGCTCGATGAAGTGATCAGCGAAGGCACCCAGATGCAGAAGGACACGGCCCGTCGCATCCTGGACGGGATTGCCTGATCGTGCCGATGGGGTCCCGGCGGTGGTAACCTTTCCGGTTTCCACCGCCCCATAACCCCATGCGTATCGCCCTAGGCGTCGAATACGACGGCACCGACTTCTTTGGCTGGCAGAAGCTGAGCCATGCGAGGACCGTGCAGGGTGTGCTGGAGGAAGCCCTTTCCTTCGTCGCCCACCAACCCATCGAAGTGACTGCGGCCGGCCGTACCGATGCGGGCGTGCACGGCCGTACCCAGGTCGTGCATTTCGATACCGAGGTGGAGCGCGATATGCGTGGCTGGGTGCTCGGTGCCTGTTCCAACCTGCCACGGACGGTCGCCGTGACCTGGGCCCAGCCGGTCGCCGACGATTTCCACGCCCGTTTCTCGGCGCGCGCCCGCCGTTACCGTTATCGGTTGCTGCCACGCTACGTGCGCCCGGCGCTCGATGCACGATTCGTGGCGTGGGAAAAGAAGCCGCTGGATGCCTCACGCATGCACGAAGCGGCCCAGGCCATCATCGGCGAACACGATTTCTCAGCTTTCCGTGCGATCTCCTGCCAGGCGGCACACGCCCGCCGCAACGTGATGAACATCCGGGTCTACCAGGATGACATCCACATCGTGGTCGAGATCGAGGCGAACGCCTTCCTGCACCACATGGTGCGCAACATCGTCGGTTCGCTCATCCCCATTGGCCGCGGCGAACAGCCCATCGAATGGATGGCCGAATTGCTGGAAGGCCGCAACCGCGACGTGGCCGGAGCCACCGCGCCCGCCGAGGGCCTTACGTTCCTCGGCCCCCGCTATGAGGCCCATTGGGGGCTGCCACAGGAAGTGACCATATGACACGGATCAAGTACTGCGGATTTACCCGCGTTGACGATGTACAGGCGGCTGCGCAACTCGGCGTCGATGCCGTCGGTTTCGTCATGACGCGCAAGAGCAAGCGTTTCGTCGACCTTGCGCAGGCCACCGCGCTGCGCGATGCCGTGCCGCCGTTCGTCACCACCGTTGTCCTTGTGATGGACGACGAGCCGGCATGGGTCGATGAGATCATGCGGCGCGTGCGCCCCGATATGCTGCAGTTCCACGGCGCGGAAACCGACGAGGCCTGCGCGGCCCACGGCGTCCGCTACCTCAAGGCCATCGCCATGGGCGAGGGTGCAGCCGCGTTGCCGCGCCTGCACGCGTACCCGCGTGCGGCCGGCCTGCTGCTCGATGGCCACGGCCTGGGCGAGACCGGCGGCAGCGGCCAGCGCTTCGACTGGTCGGCCATGCCGCAGGATCTGGCGCAACCGCTGGTGCTCGCCGGTGGCCTTACCGCCGATAACGTCGCCGAGGCGATTCGCGTGGCCCGCCCCTGGGGCGTGGACCTGTCCAGCGGTATCGAGACGTCGCCGGGCCTGAAGGATCGGGCTAAGATGGAACGCTTCCTCGCCGCCGTGCGCGCCGTCCCCAGCGCGTGAGCCCCTTTTAGCAACACACGGTATAGCAATGACCCAGATCCCGGATTTTCACGCCTACCCCGATGCGCACGGGCGCTTCGGCGATTACGGCGGCATTTACGTGGCCGAAACGCTCATGGAGCCCCTGGCTGAACTCACAGCCGCGTACGAGCGCCTGCGCCAGGATCCCACATTCATTGCCGAGCTCGACCGCGACCTGAAGTACTACGTGGGCCGCCCCAGCCCGGTGTATTTCGCCGAGCGCCTCACGAAGCATGTGGGTGGCGCGCGCATCATCCTGAAGCGCGAAGACCTGAACCACACCGGCGCGCACAAGATCAACAACACCGTGGGCCAGGCGCTGGTCGCCCGGCACATGGGCAAGACCCGCATCATCGCCGAGACCGGTGCGGGGCAGCACGGCGTGGCCAGCGCCACGGTGGCCGCCCGCATGGGCCAGAAGTGCGTGGTGTACATGGGCGCCGTCGATATCGAGCGGCAGAAGATCAACGTCTACCGCATGCGCCTGCTCGGCGCCGAAGTGGTGCCGGTCACCTCCGGCTCCCAGACGCTGAAGGATGCCCTGAACGAAGCGATGCGCGACTGGGTCACCAACGTCGCCGATACCTTCTACATCATTGGCACCGTTGCCGGCCCGCATCCGTATCCGCAGATGGTGCGCGATTTCAACGCCATCGTTGGCCGCGAAGCCCGCGCGCAGACCCTCGAACAGTTCGGTCGCCTGCCGGACGTCATCACGGCGTGCGTGGGCGGTGGCTCCAATGCGATCGGCTTGTTCCACGCCTTCCTGAATGATCGTGATGTGCGCATCGTGGGTGCCGAAGCTGCAGGCGATGGCATTGAGACCGGGCGCCATGCCGCCTCGCTCGCCGCGGGCAAACCGGGCGTGTTGCACGGCAATCGCACCTACGTGCTTTCCGATGCGAATGGCCAGATCATCGAGACGCACTCGGTGTCGGCCGGCCTCGATTACCCGGGCGTTGGCCCGGAGCATGCCTTCCTGAAGGATGCCGGCCGCGCGGATTACGTGGGCGTCACCGATGATGAAGCACTCGAAGCCTTCCATCTGCTGGCCCGCACCGAGGGCATCCTCGCTGCGCTGGAATCGAGCCACGCGATCGCGCAGGCGATCAAGCTGGCCCGGGAACTGCCGAAGGACGGCCTGGTGCTGGCCAACCTCTCCGGGCGTGGTGATAAAGACGTCCACACGATCGCCGCGCGCGAAGGGATCGAGATCTGATGAGTCGCCTCGAACGCTGCTTCGCGGCCCTCAAACAAAGCGGGCGCACAGGCCTCGTCACCTTCATCACGGCAGGGGATCCCTCGCCCGACCACGTGGTGTCGCTGCTCCATGGCCTCGTGGCCGCGGGCGCCGACGTCATTGAGCTGGGCGTGCCGTTCTCCGATCCCATGGCGGACGGCCCGGTCATCCAGCACGCTTCGGAGCGGGCGATCGAGAAGGGCGTGGGCCTGCACAATGTCCTCGCCTGGGTCGCAGCCTTCCGTGAGACAGACGATGAGACGCCGATCGTCCTTATGGGGTATCTCAATCCCGTCGAAATGTACGGTTACGGGTCGTTCGCCGAAGATGCGGTCGAAGCCGGGGTCGATGGCGTCCTGATGGTGGATTGCCCGTTGGAGGAATCCGCGGTGCTGAAGCCCCTGCGTGACGCTGGCCTCGACCAGATCCTGCTCGCCTCGCCGACCACGGCCGAGGGCCGGCTGGCCAACCTTTGCGAGGCTGCTTCAGGCTTCCTGTATTATGTGTCCTTCGCTGGCATCACCGGCGCCGCGCAGCTCAGCACCGGCCAGATCGCCGAGCGCGTGGCTGGCATCCGTGCTCGTTCGAAGGCACCGGTGGCGGTGGGCTTCGGTGTTCGCGATGCCGCCTCGGCCAGGGCGATCGGGGAATTTGCCGACGCCGTGGTCATTGGTAGCGCCCTCGTCGATCGCCTCGCCGGGGCGGATTCGGCCGACGATGCCGTGTCGCGAGCGAAGGCTTTCCTGGCCCCGATCCGCACGGCGCTCGACGCCCGCTGATCCGGGGCGGCGCAGTTGTAGGAGCGCGCTTGCGCGCGATTCGGTATCGCGCCAACGCGCGATACCAAAGGCTCATTTGTAGGAGCGCGCTTGCGCGCGATCCCACACGCACCATCGGAGACACACCATGAACTGGCTACAGAAAATCATGACCCCGAAAACCCGCGTTCCGGCAGCGGGCGCTGGCAAGGGCAAGGTCCCCGAGGGCGTTTGGGAGAAATGCGCAGGCTGCGGCACGGTGCTTTACAAGCCCGAGCTTGAGAAGTCGCTGATGGTGTGCCCCAAGTGTGGTCATCACCATGCCATTGGCGCGCGTGCGCGCCTTCTGTCGTTCTTCGATGAAGGCAGCACGACCGAACTGTGGTCGAAGCTCGAGCCGGTCGATGCGCTCAAGTTCAAGGACCAGAAGAAGTACAAGGATCGCATTACGTCCGCGCAGAAGAGCACGGGTGAAAAGGATGCGCTGATCGCGATGTCGGGCAAGCTGCTCGGTCGTCCGCTGGTCTCGGTGGCCTTCGAGTTTTCCTTCATGGGCGGCTCGATGGGCTCGGTCGTCGGTGAGAAGTTTGCCCGCGCCGCCGAGAAAGCCCTGGCGGAGAAGAGCGCGCTGGTTTGCTTCTCGGCTACAGGTGGCGCACGCATGCAGGAGGGCCTGTTCTCGCTGATGCAGATGGCGAAGACCTCGGCGGCCATCGCGCGCATGCATGATGCGGGCGTGCCTTATATCTCGGTGCTGACGCACCCCACGACCGGTGGCGTGTCGGCGTCGCTGGGCATGCTGGGTGACCTGAACGTTGCCGAGCCGAAGGCGCTTATCGGTTTCGCCGGCCCGCGTGTCATCGAGCAGACGGTGCGCGAAACGCTGCCTGAAGGCTTCCAGCGTTCTGAGTTCCTCGTGGACCACGGTGCGGTGGACGTGATCGTCGACCGCCGTGAAATGCGTGAGAAGCTGGGCGCCATGCTGGGCATACTTGAAAAGATGCCGCGCGTCGACGCGGCCTGATGGAAAAGACCCCGCTCCGGCGGGGTTTTTTTTGTCTGTTCCTCTGCGTCGAGGTACGGAGCGTCAGGCCTGCGTGACGGGTACTCCTGAGTGCCATCTCAACCCATGTGAGCTCGGGTCCGTCTTGCGGCATCGCTTCACGCTCCTCGAGATAAAGGCTGACGCATTTCATATCCAGCTGTATTGCCTGGCAAATTTGCGCGCCGCATGCAGGCTTCGCGGTTCGCTGAGCTATGTCGGATAGACAGCCCGCGTCAGCTCCCCGCACATTGCGTAACGGCAACCAATGGCAAGGGGGAAGCATGGCTATTTTATTCGTGACGGGCTTCGATGAGTGTTCGAAGGCCGTAGATCATCCCAAGGACGTCTCACATGGAGGGCGCGACATGCGCAAGAGCCGCATGTTCAATCAGGCTGAGGCCCGCCCACCGAAGAATACCTCCATCGGTGGCGCCGCGTTGGCGCAGGGCGACGCCGTTCCGTCGCCTCTTCTGCTTCAGATGAATGAGGCCATTGTTCGCATCGAGACCGAGCTTGCACACCTCACGAAGGTGGCAGAAGCCACCAGGAAGGATGTGGACGATCTGAAAACCTGGAAGACCCTCGTGCTAGGTGGCGCGACGGTCATCGGCCTTCTGTTCGCGCTTTACAAGGCGCTGGCGGGCACGATTCACGTAGGTTTTGGGGTGTCGTAATGTGCGGCAGCCGCCGGCGATCCTCAGCGAGTGGCAGCCATTGCCGCGACAGGCATCTGCTCGATACTGGTCGTGACCATGGCCCCCATGGTCAGCACGCAGGCAATAACGGCAACCGCGAACAGCGTTTTCAACAGGATGAATTCGGCTTTCATGGCGAGTCTCCGTGGCGACTTGCAACCTGGGCGTTTGGGCCCTTCGCGTAACACGAAGCATGGCGCGTGCCAATGGCGTTCCTGCTAAGAAATGCCTTGAATCACGCCATGTCTGCGAGTCTCACACTGCCGAGAACAGTGTCCGCGGACGATGGTGTGTCCGCGTTTGGACGTCCGATCTTCAAAAGATAACGCGCTCAAGCCATAGCGATAGCGTGCCGAGGCCGCCGCCAATCGCGGTAGCCGCCAGTACATCGCTTGGGTAGTGCAGGCCAAGAATCACGCGCGACGCGCCAATCAGCGCGGCGAACCCGATCAGGAACGGCGCCAGCACGGGATAGTGCGCGACGGCCACCACCGTGAACGAAACCGCCTGCAGCGTATGTCCCGAAGGAAAGCTGAACTCATCCAGCGGTGGCACGTGTGCGATCACACCAGGACAGGAGCGGAAGGGGCGCGGCCGCTTGGTCCAGCGCTTCAATACGCGGTACATCATGAGGGCGGTAAGGCCGGTCAGGGCCATCTGTACCGCGACAGCCAGACCGTGCATGCCGCCCACGATAGCGAGCACCGTCATGAGGGCATACCAGAAGACGCCATCGCCCAGGCGGCTGACGATACCGAAGAAAACGCCAATGGCGCGGCGTGCACCCCAGCGGTTGGCGGCGACGCACATGCGTCGATCGAGGTTCGCTCTACGCGGCGACGGCGGTGCTGCGTTCATGGAGGTTCTCCTCGGCGAGCGACTGCATGATGGATTCGAATTCAGACACGACCGATTCCGGTGATAGCCCTGCCACGGATGCACGCGCAGCGCGCCCCATCGCCGCGCACGCGGTGGCATCCGCGCCGAGCGTGGCAGCGCGTTCTACGAGGCCGCCTTCATTGCCAGGCGCGACGCGGATACCGTTCTGGCCATTGCGGATGTACTCGCGTGCCGCCGCCTCGGCGTAGGCAACCACGGGGATGCCGGAGGCCATGGCTTCCAGCACGACGTTGCCAAAGGTTTCAGTGAGGCTGGGGAACACGAACACATCGGCGCTGGCGTAATACGCGGCCAGCTCATCGCCACGGCGGGTGCCGGCAAAGATCACCTCGGGGTGCGCGGCTTCGAGCGCAGCGCGACCCGGGCCATCGCCGACGATGACACAGCGCGCATCCGGCGCGCGTCGGCGCAGGGCTTCCCACGCTTCGATGACGACATGCAGGTTCTTTTCCGGCGCCACGCGACCGACACAGATCATCACCGGCGTGTCCGGGCCGGCGCCCCACGCGGCGCGAAGTGCTTCGCTGCGCCTTTCGGGGTGAAAGCGGACGGTATCCACGGCGCGGCGGAGCACCCGCACATCGTGAACCCCCAGATCATTCAGTTCGTCGGCCAACTGGCCGGTCGGGACCAGGGTGGCCTGGGCGCGGCGATGGAATCGGGCCAGGTAGCTACGCACCACGGGCGTCAACGCGCCAAAGCCGTAGTGACCAACGTAGAAATCAAACCGTGTGTGGAAGCCGGTCGCGACAGGGATGCCCAGGCGGCGGGCGGCGCTTACGGCGCTCCAGCCCAGGGGGCCTTCCGTGGCCACATAAATGGCATCCGGCCGGTCAGAGCGCCAGCGGCGCTCGATGCGAATGCGGGCGGGCAGGCCAAAGCGCAGGCCGGCATAGCGGGGCAGGGAGGCACCTTCGACCTCGAACACATCCATGCCTGCATCCGCCATGGCGGGTGTGGCGGGATGGATGGGACGGACGAGGTCGACAGCGTGACCGCGGCGGAGAAGCCCGCGGGCTAGGGACTGGACGGTCATGGCTACGCCGTTCACGTCCGGTGCGTAGGTCTCGGTGACGATGCCAACTCGCATGGCGGTGCCCTCTGGCCTGGCTTGGTTCATGCTCTCGCGCGGCCGTGTCGCGGCGGTTATCGCGGCATGACCGGCATATGACAGGAATCCGCGAAATCGGCCCCAGCGGTGGGATTTGGTGCCCGGATCACCCGCAAGGCACAGCAGGTTGTGCCCGAACCGGATAAAATCGCCGGTCTGACCGCAAAAGCCATGACCCTACGATGACCGTCCGCACCCGTTTCGCCCCCAGTCCCACCGGCTACCTGCATATCGGCGGCGCGCGCACTGCGCTGTACTGCTGGCTCGAAGCGCGCCGTCGTGGCGGTGAATTCATCCTGCGCATCGAGGATACGGACCGCGAGCGCTCGACCCAGGAGGCCGTGCAGGCCATTCTGGATGGCATGAGCTGGCTCGGCCTGTCGCACGACGAGGGCCCGTACTACCAGACCCTGCGCATGGACCGTTACCGCGAAGTGGCCGAACAGCTGCTGCGCGAGGGCAAGGCGTACTACGCCTACGAGACCAAGGAAGAGATCGAGGCCATGCGCAATGCAGCGATGGCCGCAGGCGAGAAGCCGCGATACAACGGCTATTACCGTGATCGTAACGAGCCGCTCCGTGACGACCCGAACCGTGTCATCCGCTTCAAGAACCCGACGTCGGGTTCGGTCGTATTCGATGACAAGGTGAAGGGCCGCATCGAGTGGGCGAACACCGAGCTCGATGACCTGGTGATCTTCCGCTCGGACGGCTTCCCTACCTACAATTTCGCGGTGGTGGTCGACGATATCGACATGGGCATCACCGAGGTCATCCGCGGCGACGACCACGTGAACAACACCCCGCGCCAGATCAACATCTACAAGGCGCTGGGCGCCCCGGTGCCGGAGTTCGCGCACCTGCCGATGATCCTGGGCCCGGATGGCCAGAAGCTTTCCAAGCGCCACGGCGCGGTCAGCGTCATGCAGTACCGCGAGGATGGCTTCCTGCCGCATGCGCTGCTGAACTATCTCGTCCGCCTTGGCTGGTCCCACGGCGACCAGGAGATCTTCTCGGTAGGACAGATGATCGAGCTGTTCGATGTGGCCGATGTGAACAAAGCCGCGTCGCGCTTTGACGTTACCAAGCTGTCCTGGCTGAACCAGCATTACCTCAAGACGGATGATCCGGCGGCGCTTGGCCCCGAACTCGCCTACCACCTGCAACGCATCGGTATCGATCCGGCTACCGGCCCGAACCCCGCCGATGTGGTCGTGGCGCTGCGCGACCGGGTGCAGACCTTCGTGGAAATGGCCCAGCGCGCGACCCTCTGGTACGGCCCGATCACCGAGTGGGATCCCAAGGCCGTGGAAAAGCACCTCCGCACCGAGACGGCCCCGGCTGTGTTGGCCAAAGCGAAGGAAGAGCTGGCGGTCCTGCCGGAGTGGACGCCGGAAGCCGTGCATGGCGCCGTGGAGCGTACCGCGGCGGCGTTGGAACTGGGCATGGGCAAGGTTGCCGCGCCGCTGCGCGTGGCCATGACCGGTACCCAGGTCTCGCCGTCCATCGAACACACGATCTACCTGTGCGGCCGCGACGTGGCCCTGGCCCGTATCGACGAAGCGGTGGCCAAGGCCGCATGACCGCGCCCGTAGGAGCGCCCTCGCGCGCGATGGGTGCTCGCAGCACCCCTGATCGCGCGCAAGCGCGCTCCTACAGGTGTCGTGGCCATGGATGAGCTGCTGGCCAAGGCCATGGCGGGGGTCGATCCCCAGGCGCCAGGCGCGTTCCTCACCATCTTCATGAACCTGATGCGCCTGGTGCCGTGGGGCCAACTCGTCCTGTGGCAGGTGGTTTTCATCGTGGTAGGGGCCTTGCTGGGCTGGTGGCGCGGCCGTGTCACCGCCACCGTGGTGGCCTCGCTGGTGCTGGGGCCGTTTGGCTGGGCCGTGCCGTTCCTGCCGCGCCCGCCGGCCGCGCCTGCGGGCCCCGCCAGAGCATCTCTGGGCTCCGGTGTCCCCCCGGTGCCGCGACACCACGGCGCGCTGCCGCCACCCCTCCCGGGCTCGAAAAAGCCTTGAAAGGTCCTCATGTTAGAATGACCCCATGAGCACCCATGCCAGCCACCACCACGCCCATGACCACCACGATGACGCCCGCGGCTTCGTCGAGGCGGTGGAGCTTGCCTCCAACGAGCGTGGCCTGCGCCTGACCCCGTTGCGCCGCGAGGTGCTGGAGCTGGTCGCCATTGCGGGCAAGCCGGTGAAGGCGTACGACCTGCTGGACCGCTTGCGCGAAAAGCACGGCAACGCTGC
Source organism: Luteibacter aegosomatissinici (assembly GCF_023078495.1). Lineage (NCBI taxonomy): Bacteria > Pseudomonadati > Pseudomonadota > Gammaproteobacteria > Lysobacterales > Rhodanobacteraceae > Luteibacter > Luteibacter aegosomatissinici. Next base: position 1,909,356 of record NZ_CP095742.1, read on the forward strand.
ACCACCTACGGTCTATCGTGCGCTCGATTTCCTCCTCGAGAACGGCTTTATCCACAAGCTGGAATCGATCAACGCCTACGTGTCCTGCCACCATCCGGCTGAGTCGCACCAGGTGCCTTTCCTCATCTGTGACAAGTGCCAGTGCGCGCAGGAAGTGTGCGACGAACGCGTGGCCGAGTTGATCGAGGCGCAGGCAAAGGCGTTCGGCTTCCGCCCGCAGGCGCAAACCCTGGAAGTGCACGGCATCTGCAAGAACTGCCGCGAATCCTGATCGCCTTGTGTACGAACTAAAGAAAACGGGGCGCCGCTTTGCGGCGCCCCGTTTGTTTCCGGCCCCTGCCGGGGAGGGAGGAGTGGGACGTCAGGGACCGGGAACCTTGTAGGAGCGCGCTTGCGCGCGATCCCGGCACAGCGATCACGCAGCGTGGTCAGAAGTAGGCGCGCACCCCCACCGACACATTGCGGCCCGGCATCGGCGCCACATCCTTGAACAACGAGGTCGCGGGGCGTGCCGTCTGGTTGGTCAGGTTGTTGCCATCCACGAACGCCTCCCACTGACTGTGCTCGTCGTTGACGAAGGTCCAGCCAAAGTGCGCGTTCACCAGCGTGTAGCCCGCTGTATCGGTTTCGAACGCGGCCACCTTGTCCTGCTTCATGTAGCGAACAGCGCCCAGGCTGGCGCGCAGACCGTCGGCGTTCCAGCTCAACGTGGAACCGACGCGGCCCGCAGGGATGCGCGGTACGTTGCCACCGCCGTTATCCAGGGTGGCGCGCACGGTGTCGCCGAAAACGCGGAGATCCCAATGGCCCGATGGGCCCTGCGAAAGATGGAACGTGGCTTCCGCTTCCGCACCGCGGAAGGTGGCATCGTTCTGCGACCAGATGCGCACGGGCAGGTCATCCTCGATCTCGCCCGTGTCGGCCAGGTAAATGAAGTTCTTGTACTTGTTGTAATACACCGCGACCTTGCCCTCCACGACATCGCCGTGGAAGTGCAGGCCCAGCTCCGCCTGGTTGGATTTTTCCTTGCCCAAATCACTGCCGATCTCGAACGTGTTCGAGGCTTCGTGCGGGCCATTGGCGAACAGCTCTTCTTCTGACGGCGCGCGCTCGGCGTGGTCGAGATTCAACGAGACGTGCCACTGGTCGGTAAAGCGGTAGGCGAAGCCCGCTGAGAAACTGTTTGGTGCGTAATTGCGCTTGGCTCCGTCGACAGGCTGCACGCTCTGTTTATCGTGGCGTGCGCCAAGCTCGACCTTGAGCGGGCCGAAGTCACGCGTTTCCGTGAGGAATACGCCAACTCCCTTCGTGGTAGTCGCCGGCACGAACGTCTCTTCACCCACCGCCGCAAACTGGCGGTGTTGGGTCTGCACGCCGAACGCGCCATTCCACCCGTCGAGTTCGTCGTGGGTGACGATCAGGCGGCCCTGGTTACTCTGGGTGGTGAACGTCGTGCCGGGTTCATCACCTTCGTATTCCACGTGCTGGTAATCACCGTGGCCCAGGTTGAACTCGACCTTGCTGATGCCTTCGAACGGCTGCACCAGGCCGCCCTTCAGGGTGTAGTTGGTCTGCGCCATCTTGATGTGCACCGGGTCTTCGCCCTCGGCCGGGTCGCCCGGTTCAGCGGGGCTGCCGTACAGGTCCATGAATCGGGAGATAGACAGGCCAACGTAACCCCACGAGCCGAGCAGTGAGGCGCCGACCGCGCCCGAGGTGGTTTTCACGGCGCTATTGGCCAGTGTGCCGCCAGGAATGTCGTAATCCTTGTTGTCGCGGTGCATGCCATCGACATGGATGGCGAACTGGTCGTTGCCGGCATCGAAGCGGGCGAGGCCGGTCTTGCCGTCGGAGACGGAATCGGTACGTACCTCGGCGCGGCCTGCGAAGCCATTGTCAGGCGCTTTTTCAGGCACGCGGCCATCCACGACGTTCACGACGCCACCAATCGCGCCCGAACCGTAGAGCAGGGTGGCCGGGCCCTTCAGCACCTCGATCTGGTCGGCGAGGAAGGGCTCCAGGGTGACCGCGTGATCCTGGCTGACGTTGGAGACATCCTGCGAGGAAAGGCCGTTCTCGAGCACGGCGACGCGGGGGCCATCCAGGCCACGAATGACCGGGCGACCGACGGCGGTGCCCAGGGCCGAGGTCTGCACGCCGGGGATGGATGACACGGTCTCACCCAGCGATACGCCCTTGGCATCGTCCAGCGCCGACCCGGCCAGTACCGCAACCGGCGCGACGATCTGGTCAGCGTTGCGGCCACCAGGAACGGCGTTCACCACGATGCCTTCCAGCTTGTCGACGTGCTTCTTCGACTTGCCCTGCGGCTCCTTCGTGCCCACATCGGGTGCCGTGGCGTCCTGCGGTGCGTCCTCCGCCATGGCGGGGAGCGAGCTGCCGAACGTTGCGGCAAGGGTCAGGGCGAAAAGGGTTCTGCGCATCGGGTGGAGCTCCATCGGTTGGACTTTGCAATGTTATAAAGTATCATCACTTGCCTCGACCTGTGCAAATAGTCACGCTATGCACTCCATGACCGACCCCACGCTCGCCCCCGAAACCCGCCGCCGCTGGTGGCACGCCGCCGACCGGCTGGGGGCGACAGCATCGTTCCTGTGCGCGATCCACTGCGCACTGCTGCCGTTTGTCATCGCGGTGCTCCCGTTGCTTGGCCTGTCGTTCCTGGCCAACCACCGGTTCGAAGAGGTGTTTGTCTCCTTTGCCTGCGTGCTGGCCATGGCCGCGCTCGTGTCTGGCTACCGCCGGCATCGTCGCCGCCTGCCATTCGCATTCGCGGTGCCGGGCCTGCTGCTTTTGATCCTTGGCGTGACCTTCCTGCACAGTGGCTCGCTGCTGGTGCACAGCGTGCTCGTCACCACCGGCGGACTGTTGGTCGCGACCGCCCATTTCGTGAACCTCAAGGTCGATCGCAGCGGCCACGCCGGCCATATCCACGGGCCCACCTGCGCCCACCCGTGATTGTGTAACCGCGGCCACAGCACCTAGCCTTCGCCCCATGGCACACGATCACGCCCACGCGCACGGCCACTCCCACGGCCACGCGCACGATCATTCGCACGATCACTCCCACTTCGAGGGCAGCAGCGAGAAGAAGCTGCTGTTCGCGTTCGTCCTCACCTTGCTCATGCTCGTCGTGGAGGCGGCCGGTGGCCTGGTATCCGGTTCGCTGGCGCTGCTGGCCGATGCCGGCCACATGCTGGTCGATGCGCTTGCCCTCCTGCTGGCTTTCCTTGGCGCGCGTTTCGCTGCACGGCCTGCGGATGCCCAGCGCACCTATGGTTATGGCCGCATCGAGGTGCTCGCGGGGTTCGTCAATGCGCTGACCCAGTTCGCACTGGTCGCCTTCATCATTTACGAGGCAGTACAGCGCCTGTTCCACCCCGAACCGATCCTGTCCGGGATCATGTTCGTTGTCGCATTGGTCGGCCTGGTGGCCAACGTGGTGGTGCTGCGCACGCTGCACGGCCACGACCCGGATGACGTGAACATTGCCGGTGCGAGCCTGCATGTATTAGGCGACCTGCTTGGTTCGGTCGCAGCCGTCCTGGCGGCGCTGGCCGTGTATTTCATGAACTGGCTGTGGGCCGATCCGGTCCTGTCGATCCTGGTGTCGCTGCTTATCCTGCGCAGTGCCTGGTCGCTGGTGCGCCGCTCGGGGCACATCCTGCTGGAGGGCACGCCGGATGGTGTGCACCTGGAGGAGGTCACGCGGGTGCTGCACGAGTGCGATCCGGCCATCCTCGATATCCATCACGTACACGTATGGCAGATGACGGCCGGCTCGCGCATGGCCACGTTGCATGCCGAGCTGGCACCCGGCGCCGACCAGGCGCGCGTTCTCACGGCCATTAAGACGACCCTGAGCGAGCGCTGGCAGGTCGGCCACGCCACCGTCCAGTTCGACCCGGGCGAGTGCCCGGATGAGCTGGAGGGCTGCGGCCAGGATGGGGGCCGGCACGGCCACTGAACGGCCCTGTACGCCGGACCCTTGCGCTTTACACGGCCGCTGATACGATGGCCGACCGTTCCTCTTCATCACCCGAATTAAGGAGTTTCCCATGGGCAAGGGCGACCGCCGCACCCGTCGCGGCAAGATCTACCGTTCCAGCTACGGCATTGCCCGTCCGCACACCGATATCGTGACCGGTGCTGCCGTGGCAAAGCCGGCTGCAAAGCCGGCTGCGGCCAAGAAGGCTGCGGCTCCGCGCAAGAAGGCCTGATCCTTCTTCGTGTGACGCGAAAAACCCCGCCTCGGCGGGGTTTTTTGTTGGGCCAGGCGCCCGGCGATCACGCCGTTACGTAGGTAAGGCGGATGATTCCTTCGCACACCTGTTCAGTGGCCGCCAGCCGCAGCGTTGGCCGCGCGCCGGCAAAGTAGGGGCTGCCGCCCCCGAGCACTACCGGGTGCATATAGAGTCGGTACTCGTCGACAAGGCCAAGCGCCCCCAGGCTGTGCGCCAGGACGGGGCCGCCGACCTCGATCTCGCCAGCGAGTTCGGCCTTCAGCTGCCCGAGCGCCTTCGGCATGTCGTTACTGATCAGGGTGGCGTTCGGCCCTACGTGTTGCAACGAACGGGACACCACCCATTTGGGCTTGCTGCGCCAGGCCTGCGCGTATTCGCGCTCCGCCGGCCCCCACTCGGCGACCTCATCGTCCCAGTACCGCATGACCTCATACAGGCCGCGGCCATACACCATGCCCGTCAGCTGGCGCACATCGTCGATAAAGTGGCGAAAGAGGGCCGGGGGTGGCGCGAAGGCCTGGTGATCGACATAGCCATCCAGGGACTGGTTCATTGCGAAGACGAACTTAGCCATGGGGTCACTCCGTCAGAAGGAACGCGCGATAGCCCGGATCACAGCGGCGTGCCTGGGGACTCCGCTTATAGCTCGGTCAGCGTATCGAACTCCATGCCACCTTCGGCGTGCGCCGCGATGATGTTGCAACTGAGCAGGCCCGGGAACAGGTTCCTCGTGGCGCCAGCATGGTTTTCAGGGTTGAACAGCAGCGGGGCGTGGGACCACACGCGATAGCCAAGCGCCTTTATGGCATCGACCTCACGCTCGGCGTTCGCGGGACCGCCGAGGCGAGCGTAGATGAGCGGGTGATGTTCGGCCATCGTTGTGCTCGCGCCCTTGAGGAGATCCTCAAGGACATCCGGTAAATTCACCTTCAGGAGATGCAACGCCGGAAGCGCCAGCTCATCGAGCCGCATGCGCCGCGTACTTTCGTTGCTCAGCGCTTTCGTGCCATCGCTTGCGCCAGGCCACGCGTGGTGGGTGTGGACATTGGCCAACTGGTTGAGCGCGACATTGGCACAGAGCTGTTGGAACGGAAGGCGTTGCGGCTCGATGACGTGAACGGCACCCGCATCGCCGACGGCCTGGGCCAGCCACAGTGTGTGAGCCGCATGATCACCGCCCACCTCGACGACATGGTGGCCGTCGGTGACGACCCCGCTGAGCAGATCCGTTTCGCTTTCAGCCCACTCCCCGTACAGCTGTAACGAGCGGGCGACGGGGTTATCGCTGGTGGTGGGGGCGGCGAAACCGTAGCGGGTGGCTATCAGCGGCGAGGTCTTGGCACGGGTCATGGGGATCCAGTACGGAGGAGGGAGCGGGCGTCGGCGAGTTCGCGACGCAGGGTGGCAGCGATGTCCCCGGGCGGAGCGGTGCCGGCCAGGGTGTCGTGGGTGTGCTGTAGGGCGATGCGCATTTCCAGCGACGCGATGTGCCAGGCAGCGTGCTGGCCCGCGGCAAACGCGTTCGCCAGCGCAAACGAGCAAGCTTCGAGGGCTTCGTCGTGGGGAAGCAGTGGCGCGCGTCGGTGGGCGCAGTCGGCGAAAAGCAGCAGGGTCGCCGGGTCATCGACCTCACCTGACGCGGCGTGCAGCAGCGACATGGCGTGATCGAGATCGGCAAGGCGCGCCTCACCTTTCCCGAGACTGGCACGCCGCATCATTACTTCCGCACGGCGCCTGGCGGCATGCGCTGGTGCGATCCGGGCAAGGCGGGTACAGATCTGGTCAGCCAGGCCCAGTCGTTCTTTCGCGGCGACACCTACGAGCCAGGTCGACCAGGCAAGATGTACATCGACCCAGGCATCCAGTGCAGGGACATCATCATCATCGGCGTCGCTGCCCAGGTTACGCAGGGCGAGCAACCGGGTGGCACCCGAACTGCGTGTGAGCCGGGCGAGCTCCGCGCGAAGCAGGTGCGCGCGCCACCAGGTCAGCCCCTCGCCGCTGTTTTTATCCAGCATGGCGCGGCAAAGGCTCACCGCCTCGGCGAGGCTGGCCAGGGCGTCCTTGCGCGCCAGGTAGGGTGCGCGCAGGCAGAGCAGCGGAGGCAACAGCCAGCGCGCGAGCTGCCCATCATCACCTGGGGCGTCGAGTGTTGCGCGGACGATGGCTTCCCACGCGATGAAATCGTCGCCATGGCCGCCTACATGACGTATGGAGGGATGGAACCGGTCGCCACTTAAATAGAGCGTGGGTGGTATCCCCGGGGCATGCAGCCGCGTGATGAGCGACGGCGAAACATCTTCGACCGGCATGCGCGGGCGGGAAAGAAGATCGACCGGCTCAAGCGTCAGCTGCAGCGACGGTGTTTCAAATGCGGTGCGTTTATAGGTCCAGTCGGGCGGGTTCGGATTCCTTGCCATGGGGGCATCCTCCTTGGGGGTGTCGGGGCCTGAAGGCAAGCCGGCTTCCGCGGGCGCGAAGGCGGGGGCGATCGAGATGGCGGCAGGTGTGGACTTGCCGGGCCGCCGCCTGCGGCGGTGCCACGCCAGGGCCAGTACGCCTGTGATTCCGGCCGCCGCGGCGCATATGGCCGCCCAGGTCGTCAGCGGCAGGTGGACATGCTCTGGCGTGGCCTGGGAGGGCGGGGCCACCATCGATGTGACCGGTATGACGGCTGCGGGTGGGGTGGTGGCCTGCCTCGCCGCCGTGCCTGGCTCGGCCGGGATTTCCATGGCATCAAGCATCCGCGATACATCGCGCATTTGCCGCGCGCGTTCGGCTGCCTCCGCACCTGCCTCACGTTCCTCCGAGCATGCGGCCACGAGCGCGGCTGCGCCAAGCGCAAACACGAAAAGGCATGCGCGAGGCAAAGCCGTGCGAAGTGGCGGTGCGGCGATCAACAAGCTTCCTGGGACGCGGCCTGAGCTTGTCGATGTTAGGAAACGATGGTGCGGTAATCGATGGAAGGATTCTGAAAAATGCGACGGATTTCAGGGGGTGCTGCGTTCACCCGCTACCCAGGTTTCCCTGAGCAGGCCGCCGCCGATCCAGTAGCAAAGCTCAGGCAGGCGCCGGATGTTCCACACGGCCAGGTCGGCGCGCTGACCCACGGCGAGCGTGCCGCGGTCCGCCAGGCCAAGCGCGCGCGCGCCATATTGCGTGGCACCGCGCAGTGCTTCCTCCGGGGTCAGGCGGAACAGGGTGCAGGCCATGCCCATCGCCAGGCGCAACGACAATAGGGGTGACGTACCGGGATTCAGGTCCGTTGCGACGGCCATGGCCACGCCGTGTTCGCGGAAGGCCGCGATCGGCGGTGGCCGGGTGTCTCGCAATGCGTAGTAGGCACCCGGTAGCAACACGGCGACCGTGCCGGCGGCAGCCATGGCCCTGACGTCATCCTCGCTGGTCCATTCCAGGTGATCGGCGGAGAGGCCGTTATAGCGGGCGACCAGCGCCGCACCGCCAAGATCGGATAACTGCTCCGCGTGCAGCTTGACCGGAAGGCCCAGGGCGGTTGCCTTCTCGAACAGGCGCTCGGTTTCCGCGTGGGTGAAGCCGATGCCTTCGCAGAACGCGTCGACGGCATCGACCAGGTCTTCCTCGGCGAGCGAGGGCAGCATGGTGTCGCACACAAGCGCCACGTAATCGTCGCGGCGGCCCGCATATTCAGGCGGCAACGCATGCATGCCCAGGAAACTGGTGCGGACGTCGATACCCAGCTCATGGCCGATGCGGCGCGCGACGCGCAGCATGCGTCGCTCGGCGTCGGGCTCCAGGCCATACCCTGATTTGATCTCAAGCGTGGTCACGCCATCGGCGAGCAAGGCGCGCGCGCGCGGCAGCGACTGCTGGAACAGTTCATCCTCGCTGGCGCTCCGCGTGGCACGCACGCTGGAGACGATGCCGCCGCCGGCCCGCGCAATCTCTTCGTACGTTGCGCCTTCCAGGCGCATCTCGAATTCCTGGGCGCGATCACCGCCGAATACCAGGTGCGTGTGGCAGTCGACCAGGCCCGGCGTAATCCACGTGCCGCGAAGCGACTCGACCCGGTGCGCCAATGCGTGCGGTTCGCCCGGCAAGCCGGCGCGCTTGCCTGCGAACACAATGCGGCCATCCTTGATCCCCAGTGCACCGTCGGCGATGGCGCCATACGGTGTCCCGTTATCGACGAGCGTGGCAAGGCCGGCATCGAGCAGCAGGTAATCCCAGCGTGTGTCGGTGGTCATGGCGGCGTGGCTTCTTGCGGGGCGGTTGATTCGCGTCGTGCGCGCTCTTCTTCATAGCCGGCCATGAGCGTCTCAGCCAGCGCCTTGTACACCGGTACCCGGCATACCAGTGCCGAGACACCGCGGGCCAGCAGGCAAGCGGCCATGATCGGCAGGGCCATCTGGTGGTTCGCCGTCAGCTCCAGCGAGATCACGGCGGCCGTGAGCGGCGCCTGCGTCACGCCAGACAGATAGGCGGCCATGCCCAGCAACACCACCGCCGAGACATCGGCGCCTGGCAGGAGGTGGGCGATGTTACCGCCCAGGCCAGCGCCAACGGCAAGGGCGGGCGAAAAAATGCCACCGGGAATGCCGGCCCACGACGACGCGATATTGCCGAGGAACTTCAGCACGCCGAACAGCGGGCCCGTATCGGAATGACCCTCGAGGATGGCGCGCGCCTGGGCGTAGCCCGTGCCGTACAACCCATTGGCGCTGGCCATGCTGAGTAGTACGAGCGCGAGGCCGCAGAATGCGGCGAACACGACGGGTTGGCGCCCGCGCAGCCGTCCCAGCGCACCACGGAAACCGCTGGCAGATGGAATGATGAGACGGGCGAACAGGCCACCGGCCAGTCCACCGACGATGCCGGTGAGCAAGACCGCCAGCCATGCTTTGCCCAAGGGTAGCGCTGCCGTGATGTCACCGAAGTACGCGTAGTTGCCGACGACGCCCAGCGAAACGACGCCGGCGACGATAACCGCGGTGAGCAACGTGCCGCTCATGCGGTGCTCGAAGGTGCCCGACATTTCCTCGATGGCGAAGACGACGCCCGCCAGGGGTGTGTTGAACGCCGCCGCGAGGCCTGCCGCCGATCCGGCCAGGATGAATCGCCCGGCCGCGGTGGGGTCCGCAAAACCGAAACGCTTGCCCATCGAATACAGCAAGCCTGCGCCGACATGCACCGTGGGGCCTTCGCGGCCCACGGAGGCACCGCCAAGCAACGCGGCGAGGGTCAGCGCCATTTTGCCCATAGCCACCTTGAGGGACAGCAGGCGCGTGCGAAACCCTTCATCCTCGATCTTCAGTGCGGCGATGGCCTGCGGGATGCCTGAGCCGCGCGTCGCCTTGAGCGCGCCCTGGGTGAGCCAGCAGAGCAGGGCGAACGTCGGCGGCGTGATGAGCAAGGGAACCCACCAGCCGTGGCTGGCTACGCCGTGAAAAACCTCGAAGGCGTAGTCGGCCGCCTTGGCGAAAAACACCGCCGCCAGGCCGACGATGATCGCGCCTGTCCAGAACAGGATGCGCCGCCGCCACTGTTCGGGCGATAGCCACTCGTTGCGTCGCAGGCGATCGAGGCGCGATAGCGGGGGCGTGTCCCCCGGCACGGCGCTCACCGGCCCTCCGGGGTGCGCGCCCAACGCACCTGGTAGAGATCGTAGCGGCGGTCCTTCAGATTCTGTACCGCACCGGAGTTGCGTGCCCTCGCCAGGTTTTCCAGGCGCAGGTCGGCAAACAGCACGGTTTCGATGTTCGGTGTCGAATCCGCCGCGATGCCATCACGCGCAAAGGGGAAATCGCTCGGCGTGAGGATGCAGCTTTGTCCGTACTGGATATCGAAGTTATTCACGCCAGGGAGGTTGCCAACATTGCCGGACAGCACGACATAGCACTGGTTTTCGATGGCGCGAGCTTGTGAGCAGTAGCGCACGCGCAGATAGCCCTCGCGCACATCGGTGCAGAACGGCACGAACAGAATGAGTGCGCCCTGGTCCGTGAGATGGCGCGCCACCTCGGGGAACTCGGAGTCGTAACAGATCATCACCCCGATCGGGCCGCAATCGGTCTGGATGGTGGCGGCCGAATCACCACCGGTGATGTTCCACACGTTCTTTTCGCTGGGCGTGGGGTGCAGCTTCTCCCGCTCGTGGATCGAACCGTCACGCAGGCACACATAGCAGACATTGTGGATGTCGCCATTGGGCTGCCGGGTGGGGTGCGAGCCGCCGATGATGTTGATGTTGTAGTGCACGGCCAGGCGGTGGAACATGGCCTTCACTTCATCGGTGTATTCGGAGAGGCGGCGGATCGAATCCACCGGCGAGAGTTCGGCGTTCTCGATGGAGAGCAGCTGCAACGTCAGCAGTTCCGGGAACACCACGAAGTCCGCGTCGTAGTCCGCCGCGATATCGACGAAATACTCCACTTGGGTGGCGAACTCGGCGAACGACGTGATCCGGCGTTGCTGGTATTGCACCGAGGCGACACGGACCGAATCCGGCAACCGGTGGCTGTGCGAGACCCGCGGCGTATCCGGGTGATTCAGCAGTTGCGGGTTGCGCCAAACCAGATGGGCTGCATAACCGAGCGATTCATGATCCGACGGAACGTATTCGCGCAGCAGGCCGATCACTTCGAAGCCGTTGCGTAGCTGGAAGCTGAGCGTAGGATCGCGCCGGCTGCCATCCACCACGGCCTGCACGTAGGCCTCGGCGCTTCCGTAGCGACCGATGGCGCGGGAAAGCCCGGGCATGCGTCCGCCGAAGACGATGCCGCGCAGCTTCAGGTCCGTACACACGCGCTTGCGTGCCTGGTACAGGCGCTGGCCGATGCGCATGCCGCGGTAATCCGGATGCACAACGACTTCCATGCCGTAGAGCCAGTCGCCCTTCGGATCGTGGCGGGAGGCGAAGCCGCCGCCGGTGATCTGCATCCACGTGTGCGGCGCGAGCGCCACGGCCTCATTGATCCGGAACGTGGCGCAAAAGCCGACGATGTGGCCTTCGTACTCCACGACGAACTGGCCTTCGGGGAAGTTGTTCTGCTGGCCCTGCAGCATTTCGGCCGAATGCCCCCATTCGGCGGTGTAAACCCGCGCGGTCAGGGCCACCAGTTCCGGGATATCCGCGGGGCGCGCCAGGCGCAGGTTGAGTTTGGGGGGCTGGGCAGGCGTGGTCTCGTTCATCCGCCCATTATGCCCCCGCAGCGTGAAGCCATTCACACGACCACGCTATCCTGTGCGTCATACGGCGGTTCACCCGCACCTACACAGGCCTCGCACATGCCCCAGTCTCACTTCACCGCCGATTTCTTCTGGTCCGAGGGCGCCTGGGCCGAGGGTGGGCTCGGGGTCCGCGATGGCCGCTTCGCCGCGCGTAACGGTGAGGCCGGCGAGCGCATCGGCCGCTTTGTCCTGCCGGGCATGCCCAACCTGCATTCGCATGCGTTCCAGCGGGCCATGGCTGGCCTGGCCGAGCGGCGCGGCCCCGGCGAGGACAGTTTCTGGACCTGGCGCGAAACGATGTACGCGTTCGCCGAGGCGATCGATCCGGATGACCTGAAGGCCATCGCCACCCAGCTCTACATCGAGATGGTGAAGGCGGGATACACCCATGTCTGCGAGTTCCACTACCTGCACCACGGCCAGCGCGGCGTGCCCTATGCGGATCCGGCCGCCATGTCGCTCGCGCTTATCGAGGCGGCGAAGGAGGCGGGGATCGGGCTTACCTTGCTGCCGGTGCTTTACATGACCGGAGGGTTCGATGGCCGCCCGCTGACCGAACGCCAGCAGCGCTTCCGTCACGACGTGGGCCAGTACGTGGCGTTGCTTGAGCGGTTGGTGCCGATGCAGCACGACATGCTCAAGGTGGGCATCGCGTTGCATTCGCTGCGCGCCGTACCGGAAGAGGCGATGCGCTCCGTACTTGCCACGGGCGTGGCGAAGGATTTGCCCATCCATATCCATATCGCCGAGCAGATCGGTGAAGTGCAGGATTGCCTGGCGGTGCGTGGCGCGCGCCCGGTGGAATGGTTGCTCGACCACGCTGACGTTGATGCACGCTGGACCCTGGTCCATGCCACCCACCTGACGGGCCATGAAACGAAGCGCATTGCGCAGAGCGGTGCGGTGGCCGGCCTGTGCCCCACCACGGAGGCCAACCTGGGCGATGGGTTGTTCCCCCTGGCCGATTTCATCGACGCGGGCGGCACGCTGGGTATCGGCTCCGATTCCCATATTTCGGTATCGCCCGTGGAAGAGCTGCGCTGGCTGGAGTACGGACAGCGCCTGGTGACCCGTCACCGCAACGTGGCGTCGCGCAAGCCGGAAGAAAGCACCGGTGTTGCGCTATGGCAGCACGCGCTCAAAGGCGGTGCGCGTGCATCCGGCGCCGATATCGCCCGGCTGGGGCAGGGCGGCCGCGCAGATCTGCTCGTCATCGACGATCGCTCGCCGTTGCTTGCCGCGCGCGACGAAGCGGACGTGATCGATACCTTCCTCTTCGCAGGTAATACACCGCTGGTGCGCGATGTGATGGTGGGTGGCGCCTGGCGCGTGCGCGACCACGCGCATGCGGCGGAAGCGGGCGCTGCCGCAGAATACCGCCGGACGGTCGAAAAGCTGGCGGCCATGTAACCGGCGTCCCGGTAGTAGCCCACCCTGTGGGCGACATGTTTCGCCCACAGGCAACAGGACCTGCTGCGCGTCGTCGAACAGCGTCGCCCACAGGGTGGGCTCCTACAAATGCTGCCTGTTGCAGTGCGTCGGGAAACGTGGTTTAGTCGGGCCATGACCCGTTTCAACGCCAATAACGCCAATACCAATAATGCCCGGAACCTCGGGAGGGTCGGCGTGTAGGCGGTTGCAACTGAAACCACCGAATCACCAAAGGCCCGCCCTCACCAGGCGGGCCTTTTTCTTTGCGCGTTTTTCCTCAACCCCACCATTGATCCAGGAGCAAGGCCATGTGTTCGATCTTCGGGATGTTCGGCCTGGCGGCCGGCGACGACCTCCAGGCGCTACGCACGCAGGCGATGGAGCTATCGCAACGGCAGCGCCACCGCGGCCCCGATTGGAGCGGCGTGTACGTGGGGGAGGGGGCGATCCTCGTCCATGAACGCCTCGCCATCGTCGATCCGGCCAGTGGCGCCCAGCCGCTGCGTTCAACGGATGGCGAGCTTGCCCTTGCCGTGAACGGCGAAATCTATAACCACCGTGAATTGCGCGCCGCCAGCGACTACGCGTTTACGACCGGGTCCGATTGCGAAGTGATCAACGCCCTTTATCGCGAGTCTGGCGCGGACTTCCTGGGCAGGCTCAACGGCATTTTCGCCTTTGCGTTGTGGGATGCCGCGAAACAGCGCGTACTGATCGCCCGCGATCCAGTGGGGGTATGCCCGCTCTATTGGGGTCACGATCGCCAGGGCCGCCTGTGCGTGGCCTCCGAGATGAAATCGCTGGTGGGTGTGTGTGCCGATGTGGCCCCGTTCCCGCCGGGGCACGTCTATGACAGTGCGACGGGTGAGACCACGCGCTACTGGACACCGGCGTGGCGCGATTACGCGGTCACCGAGGGCAAGACGATCGAGCCGCACGACTTGCGCGTTGCCTTCGAGTCCGCCGTGCACCGGCAGATGATGACCGACGTGCCCTACGGCGTTCTGCTATCGGGCGGCCTGGATTCCTCGCTCGTGGCGGCCGTGGCGGCGGGCTTTGCCCGGCGCCGCATCGAGGACGACGATCGCGACGAAGCCTGGTGGCCGCGCCTGCATTCCTTCGCCATCGGCCTGGACGGATCGCCCGACCTGAAGGCGGCCGAGGTGGCGGCCGAAGCGTTGGGTACCGTGCACCATGGGTTTGTGTACAGCTTTGAGGAAGGGCTGGACGTGCTGCCGGAAGTCATCCGGCACATCGAAACGTACGACGTCACGACGATTCGCGCCTCCACCCCCATGTTCCTGCTGGCGCGCCGGATCAAGGCCATGGGCGTGAAGATGGTGCTTTCGGGTGAGGGCTCGGACGAGGTATTCGGCGGGTACCTGTATTTCCACAAGGCGCCCAATGCCCGGGAGTTCCACGAGGAAACCGTGCGCAAGCTCGACGCCTTGCACTATTACGACTGCCTGCGCGCCAACAAATCCATGGCCGCCTGGGGTGTGGAAGCCCGCGTCCCGTTCCTGGATACGGAATTCCTGGAGGCCGCCATGGCGTTTGATGCGGAAGCGAAGATGGTGGCCCGCAAGGGCATCGAGAAGGGCATCCTGCGCGAGGCGTTCGAGGGCGCGCTGCCGGATTCAATCCTGTGGCGGCAGAAAGAGCAGTTCAGTGACGGCGTGGGGTATGGCTGGATCGATGGGCTGAAGGCCCATGCCGAAGCCATGGTGAGCGATCGCGAGTTCGCCGCGGCGGCAGCGCGGTTCCCGGTGAACACCCCGGCTACCAAGGAAGCCTTCTTCTACCGCACGATCTTCGAGAAGCATTTCCCCGGCGAGGCCTGCGCCGCCACGGTACCCGGCGGCAAGTCCATTGCCTGCTCCTCACCGGCGGCCCTGGCCTGGGATCCGTCGTTTGCCGCCGCTGCCGATCCCTCCGGCCGGGCCGTACGCGGGGTGCATCGGGAGGCCCTGCCGGCCTGATGACGAGAGCATTTCCCCCGTAGGAGCGCGCTTGCGCGCGATGGGCGCTCGCGGCTAGCCACCATCGCACGCAAGTGCGCTCCTACAGGGGCTGCCTTCCGGACATACAAGGAAACGTGGCAATTTGGTAGGATTGGACGTTTCGGCGGCGCCTCCCGCGCTGCCCCAGCAGGCAATCCAACCATGATCGAGACCAATCCGATCCTTGCGCAGATCGCGGACCTCAAGGGCCGCGTCGAGTCGCTTAGGGGGTACCTTTGACTACGCCGTCAAGAAAGAACGGCTAGAAGAAGTCAACCGCGAGCTTGAGAGCCCCACCGTGTGGGACGATCCCAAGCGCGCGCAGGAGCTCGGCCGCGAACGCGCCCAGCTCGATACCATCGTCACCGGCATCGAAGAGATGACCGCCGCGCTCGACGATGCGAAGGAACTGCTTGAGATGGCCGCCGCCGACGGCGACGAGGACACCGTGAAGTCGGTGGCCGACGACGTGAACAAGGTCGATGCGCGCATCAGCAAGCTGGAATTCCAGCGCATGTTCTCCGGCGAACTCGATAATTCCGCTGCCTTCGTCGATATCCAGGCTGGTGCCGGCGGTACCGAAGCCCAGGATTGGGCGGAAATCCTCCTGCGCATGTACCTGCGCTGGGCCGAATCGCGCGGCTGGAAGGCCGAACTGATGGAAGTCTCCGGTGGCGAAGTCGCCGGCATCAAATCGGCCACGTTCCGCGTGGAAGGCGATTACGCCTACGGCTGGCTCAAGACCGAGATCGGCGTACACCGCCTGGTCCGCAAGAGCCCGTTCGATTCCGACAATCGCCGCCACACCAGCTTCACCTCGGTGTTCGTGTCGCCGGAAGTGAACGACGATATCGAGATCGATATCAATCCGGCCGACCTGAAAACCGACGTGTACCGCTCGTCGGGCGCCGGTGGCCAGCACGTGAACAAGACCGAGTCGGCCGTGCGTATCACGCATATCCCGACCAATACGGTCGTGGCCTGCCAGACCGAACGTTCGCAGCATGCCAACCGCGATCGCGCCATGAAGATGCTGAAAGCGAAGCTGTACGAGCTGGAAGTGCAGAAGCGCAACGCGGAAAAGGATGCCCTGGAAGCCACCAAGTCCGACATCGGCTGGGGTAGCCAGATCCGCAATTACGTGCTCGATCAATCGCGCATCAAGGATCTGCGTACCGGCATCGAACGCTCCGACACGCAGAAGGTGCTCGATGGCGATCTCGATGAATTCGTCGAGGCCAGCCTGAAGGCCGGCCTCGAGGCGGGTTCCAAGCGCATCGATGCCTGATGATCCACCCCGGGGCGCCTGAGTGCCCCGGGGCCACTCTATAAACGACCTATAGCCAAGCCATGACCGAACACGACAGCGCCGCCACTCCCGCAACTGCCGCCGACGAGAACCGCCTCATCGCCGAGCGCCGCGAGAAACTGAAAGCGCTGCGCGAGCAGGGCATCGCGTTCCCTAACGACTTCAAGGTCGATAGCTTCGCGGGCGACCTGCAGGCCGAGTTCGAGGACAAGGACACCTGGACGGCCGAAGCCATCGAGGCCGCACCCCGCCAGGTGGCCGTGGCCGGCCGCATCCTGCTCAGCCGTGGCCAGGGCAAGGTCAGCTTCGTCACACTGCAAGACGGCACGGGCCGCATCCAGCTCTTCATCCACCACGGCACGGTGGGCGAGGAAACCTACAACGCCTTCAAGCGTTGGGACCTGGGCGATATCGTCGGTGCCACCGGCACGCTGATGCGCACCAAGACCGGCGAACTCTCGGTAAAGGTGGAAGCGATCCGCCTGCTCACCAAGTCGCTGCGTGGCCTGCCGGATAAGCACCATGGCATGGCAGACGTGGAGCAGCGCTACCGCCAGCGCTACGTCGACCTGATCGTTACCGAGGAAGCACGCCGCACGTTCCAGCTGCGTTCGAAGATCGTCAGCCACATCCGCCGTTGGCTCGAGGCCGCGCCGCGCCGCTTCATGGAAGTCGAGACGCCCATGATGCACGTGATCCCGGGCGGTGCCACCGCACGCCCGTTCACCACGCACCACAACGCGCTGGATATCCCGCTGTTCCTGCGCGTGGCGCCGGAGCTTTACCTGAAGCGCCTCACTGTGGGCGGCTTCGACCGTGTGTACGAGATCAACCGCAATTTCCGTAACGAGGGCGTGTCCACGCGGCACAACCCCGAGTTCACCATGCTCGAGCTGTACCAGGCCTACGCCACGTACCACGAGATCATGGATATCACCGAAGGCCTGATTCGCTCGGCAGCCACCGATGTCATCGGCAATACGGTCATCGAATGGGATGGCGCCACCGTTGACGTGGGCCCGGCGTTCCGCCGCTGGCGCATGGAAGATGCGGTGCTGGAGCTCAATCCCGAGATCAAGCCGGGCGACCTGCGTGATCGCGAGGCCATGGCGGCGCACGCAAAGCGCCTTGGTATCCAGGTCAAGCCGTCTTACGGCTGGGGCAAGCTGCTGCTCGAGATCTTCGAGGCCACGGTGGAACACACCCTGGTGCAGCCCACCTTCATCACCGATCACCCGGTGGAGGTCTCGCCGCTCGCCCGCGAGAGCGATACCGACAAGGGCATCACCGATCGCTTCGAGCTGTTCATCAACGGCAAGGAAATCGCCAACGGCTTCTCCGAGCTGAACGACTCGGAAGACCAGGCGGCGCGCTTCCAGGCCCAGGTCGATGCAAAGGATGCCGGCGATGACGAGGCGATGCACTTCGACGCCGACTACATCCGTGCGCTGGAAGTGGGCCTGCCGCCCACTGGCGGCCTGGGCGTAGGCATCGATCGCCTGGTGATGCTGCTCACCGGCTCGTCGTCCATCCGCGACGTGCTGCTGTTCCCGACCATGCGCCCCGAGGCCTGATCGGCTAACGTTCCCACTCGGGCCACCCAAGCGAGGGTGGCCCGCTTTGTTCCGTCCCAACATCGAAAGGACTCGTCATGCGTATCCGCCTCGCGGCGCCGCTTCTTGCGGCTGCCCTGTTGTTCCTCGCCGGCTGCGGCCCGGCCGTACTCAAAACGCCGATCCCCATGGGCGACGCGTTGCTCCCCGTGACGATCTACGTGCCGGATTGCCCGGTCGAAGGTGGCTTCTTCGGCTTCATCGATGGGCGTGACGCGGCGCTGGGCCTGAAGGCGTGCCAGGACATGGCCGCCGCGCTTCGTACGAAATCTCAGGGTCTGCAAGGCAAGGTCAAGGTGATCGACTACAGCGTCGGTACCAAAGAGCAGCCGCGCGAGTTCGCACCCGATCTGGCGGCCGAGGCCTCGATCGGTACCCGTTACCGCATGATTCTTGCGCCGGCCGAATCCCACCGCGTGACCCAGGACGCGGGCAAGTACGCCACCGTCTCCTCGGTGGATGCCAACCTCCATTTTTCGGTCACGGATACGGTGACCGGCAAACGCGGCTGGGCCGACGTCTCCGCGATGCCTCATCACGAATCCGGCGCCCTCGAAGCTGCCGGGGTGCTGATGGCCGGCATTCGCGGCCCCCGTTGTGAGTCTTTGAACGACTGGTCGATCCGTACGTCGATCCACAAGCTTTCCGTGGGACAGTGCAAGACCTTCGCGCTGAACATGTTCCACAGCGATGTGGAGGCTGAGGAAGACGCCGAGGATGCGGCGGAAGAGGCGGCGGAGAACGCCGCGAAAGAGGCGAAGGCTGCCAACGCTGCCAAGGCGGCGTCCGCAACGGCGCACTGACGCCACCCCCTTGCCGCCGATACAATGGGCAGTCCACTGACCGGAGCTCCCCCATGTTCTACGCCATCACCGGTATCGATCACCCGAATTCGCTGGCCAACCGCCTTTCGGTGCGCCCGGCCCATGTGGCGCGCCTGTCCGCGCTGAAGGAAGAGGGCCGCCTGAAGCTGGCCGGCCCGTTCCCGGCGATCGATTCGGAAGATCCAGGTGAGGCCGGCTTCACCGGCAGCCTGATCGTGGCCGAGTTCGATAGCCTGGAGGCCGCCCAGGCCTGGGCCGAGGCGGATCCGTACATTGCCGCTGGCGTGTACAAGGAAGTCTCGGTCCGCCCGTTCAAAGTGGTCCTGCCGTGACCGCCGAGAAGGTCGCGATGATCCGCCAGCGCCTGACCGAGGCGCTGGCCCCGGTCGAGCTCGATGTGATCGACGAGGGCCATAAGCACGCCGGCCACTCAGGCGAGGGCAAGGGCCATTTCTTCGCCCGGATCGTCAGCCCGGCCTTCGCGGGGAAGAACCCCATCCAGCGCCACCGCCTGGTGTACCAGGCCCTGGGCGACATGATGCCTGACGGCATCCACGCCCTCTCGATCGACGCGAAAGCGCCCGGGGAATAAGTCCGCCGCCCCGGTCTTTCGGCCCCCGGCGGCGCCCCGTAGGAGCGCGCTTGCGCGCGATCAGGCCTCCCACAGCCCCATCGTGTGTAAGCACGCTCCTGCAATCAGTCAGTTACGCTATTATTCTCGCGTAATTTCGCGTATTGCGCCGGGGTGACCCCTTTGGCAAAGTGATCGATCAGCCAAGGGGTGGCTGAAAGCCCGCGTCCCAACGGAACCAAACATGCGTCTGACCACGATCAAGCTGGCGGGGTTCAAGTCCTTCGTGGACCCCACCACGCTGCACCTGCCCACCAACATGACCGGCGTCGTCGGTCCCAATGGCTGTGGCAAGTCGAACATCATCGACGCCATCCGCTGGGTCATGGGTGAATCCGCGGCAAGCCGCCTGCGTGGCGATTCGCTCACCGACGTGATCTTCTCCGGGTCCAGCGCGCGCAAGCCGGTGGGCCAGGCGGCGGTTGAACTCATCTTCGATAACGCCGATGGCACCATCCAGGGTGAGTACGCCAGCTTCGCCGAGATCTCGGTCAAGCGCGTGGTCAGCCGCGATGGCCAGTCCTCGTATTACCTCAATGGCGCGCGCTGCCGCCGCCGCGACATCACCGATCTGTTCCTTGGCACCGGCCTGGGCCCGCGTTCCTACTCGATCATCGAGCAGGGCATGATCAGCCAGATCATCGAAGCGGCACCGGAAGAATTGCGCACCCACCTGGAAGAGGCCGCGGGCATCTCCAAGTACAAGGAGCGCCGCAAGGAAACCGAGAGCCGCATCAAGTCCACCCGCGAAAACCTCGACCGCGTGCGCGATGTGCGCGACGAGGTGGAAAAGCAGCTGGACCACCTGAACCGCCAGGCGCGCGCCGCCGAGCGCTGGAAGGGCTTCAAGGAAGAGCAGACCCGCCGCGAGGCGGAACTGCGCGCGCTGGAGTACCGCACGCTGGATCGCCAGCGCCAGGGTGAAGGCTCGGGCCTGCGCGAGTACGAAATCGAAATTGAGAAGCACACCGCCACCCAGCGCCAGGTCGAGGCGCAGATGGAGACGGTGCGCGAACGCCACCAGGGCGCCAGTGAACACCTCAACCAGGTGCAGGCCGAGGTCTACAAGGTCGGCGCCGAGATCGCCCGCGTCGAACAGCAGGTGCGGCACAACCGTGACCTGGCAGAGCGCCTGACCCGCTCGAAGGCAGAGACCGATCGCGAACTGGGTGAGTTGCAGGGCCACATCGATGCGGATCGTGAGCAGGTGGAAACCCTGCGCATGGCCCTGGCCGAAGGCGAACCCAAGCTGGAATCGCTGCAGCAGATCCAGGATGACACGGGCGAGGCGCAGCGCTCGACGGAGTCGCGCCTGGCCGATTGGCAGCAGCGTTGGGATACGCATACGCGCGGCGCGTCGGAATCCACCCGTGCGGCGGAAGTGGAGCGCACCAAGCTGGCCTACCTCGATCGCCAGGCAGTGGATTTTTCGCGCCGGCGCGAAGCGCTGGAAGCCGAGCAGAAAGCGACCGATGTGGCCGCGCTGGATGCGGCCGCCGAACAGCTCGATACGGAACACGATACGCAACGCGAGCGCGTGGAGCAGCTCGGCGGCGTGCTCGACCAGCACAAGGTGGCCTACGAGCGCGTGCTCGATGATGAGCGCCAGGTGCAGTCGGCACTGAACGATGCCCGCCAGCAGCTGCAGACCGCGCGCGGTCGTCAGGCCTCGCTGGAGGCCCTGCAGACCGCAGCGCTGGGCCAGGAAGAATCGGCCGCAACCGGCTGGCTGAAACGCCTGGGCCTTTCCGATGCGCGCCGCCTGGGCGAGTCGCTGCAGGTGGATGCCGGGTACGAATCCGCTGTGGAGACCGTGCTTTCCGGCGTGCTCGATGGCGTGCTGGTGGATTCACCGACCGCGCTCGCACCGGAATTCAATGCGCTGGGCGAAGCCGACGTGGCGCTCTTCGCCAGTGAAAAGGGTGGCCCGGGTGCCGCCGGCACGCTGGCGGGCCACGTGCGCGGTCCCTCGGCCGCGGTCGCGTTGCTTTCGAACGTGTTTGTCGCCGATTCGGTGGAGGCGGCCGCCGCGCGTGCGGATTCCCTTGGCGCTGGCCAGTCGGTGATCACTCGGGATGGTGCGTGGATGGGCCCAGGCTGGACCCGTGTGCTCCGCGCGCAGGGCAACCAGGTGGGCGTGCTCGCCCGCGAGCGCGATATTCGCCAGTTGGCCGAACAGATTGAAAGCCTCGAAGCGACTATCGAGGAGCGTACCGAGCAGCTCGAAGACCTGCGTACGCGCAAGTTCGAGACCGAGCGCCAGCGCGATGATGCACAGCGCGATCTTTACGCGGCACATCGCCGGCTGTCAGAGCTGGCCGGCCAGTTGCAGAGCCACCGCGGCAAGATGGAAACCGCGCGCGCCCGCGCCGAGAAGGTTGGCGGCGAGATCAGCACGCTGGTCGAGCAGCTCGATGAATTGCAGGGCCAGACCCGCGAAGCACGCGCACGCCTGGACGAAGCCGTTGGCCACATGGGCGATCGCGAGGACGAGCGCCGTGGGCTTGAGAACGAACGCCGCGAACTGCTTGAGGCGCGCGAAGAAGCGCGCATGAACGCCCGCGAGGCCGCTGAACAGGCGCACGCGCTGGCGCTCAGCATGGAATCCAAGCGTGCCGCGCTCACCTCGCTGGAGCAGGCGCTGGCACGCCTCGATACCCAGTTGCGCCAGGTGACGATGCGCCGCGAAGAAATCGACGAACAGCTTGCCGCCGGCAGCGATCCCATCGCCGAGCTGGAATCCGAGCGGCAGACCTACCTCGACCAGCGCCTGCTGGTGGACAAGCAACTGGTCGAGGCGCGCCGCGCGCTGGAAGATTGCGACGCGGAGTTCCGCCGCCTGGAGCAGGAGCGCCAGCGCGTGGAGCACGTGCTCAGCCAGGTGCGCGAGAACGTGGCCGAAAAGCGTCTTGCGGCCCAGGCGTTGCAGCTGCGTGCCGAGCAGCTTGCGCAGGCGATCACCGCCTCCGGTCTTGAACTCGAGCCGTTGCTGGCCGAGCTGGCCGAAGATGCCGAGCCGTCGCAGTGGCAATCGCAGCTGGCCGACCTGGCGCAAAAGATCGCGCGCCTCGAGCCGGTGAACCTGGCCGCCATCCAGGAACACGCCGAGCAATCCCAGCGCAAGGAATACCTGGATTCGCAGCTGACCGACCTTACCAGTGCGATGGAAACGCTCGAGGGTGCGATCAAGAAGATCGATCGCGAGACGCGCCAGCGCTTCAAGGAAACGTTCGACCGCGTGAACGCGGGCGTACAGGAGCTGTTCCCGCGCCTGTTCGGTGGCGGCCACGCTTACCTTGAGCTCACCGGTGAGGACCTGCTCGATACCGGCGTCGCCATCATGGCCCGCCCGCCGGGCAAGCGCGTGTCCAACATCACACTGCTTTCCGGCGGCGAGAAGGCCCTCACGGCCGTCTCACTCGTCTTCGCTATCTTCGGTCTCAATCCCGCACCGTTCTGCCTGCTGGACGAGGTGGATGCGCCGCTGGACGAAGCCAACGTGGGCCGCTTCTCGGCGATGGTTCGCGAAATGAGCGAAAAGGTGCAATTCATCTTCGTCAGCCACAACAAGGCCACGATGGAGGCCGCACACCAGCTGTGCGGCGTTACCATGCGCGAGCCGGGCGTGTCGCGTCTCGTCCAGGTCGACCTGGCTGAGGCGTCCAAGCTCGCCGGCGTCGCCTGAGCATTACCAAAGGAATTACCGCCCCATGAATCCCGCCATCGGCCTCGCCTGGAACCCTGCCGTCGGCATCCCGATGCTCTTCGTCGGCATCGTCGTGCTCGTGCTGATATGGCTGTTTGGCCAGCCGCGCAAGGAGCAGGGCCGGCGCAAGCCTGCACCGGAGCAGCCCGATCGGCCGCGTGAGCGCCGCGAGCCGGTGTTCGGCGATGAGGCCCCCCGTGGCGGCGACGAGCTGTCCTTCAGCGCCCGCGATAACGATTCCTTCGATGATCGCTTCGATACGCCTGCCCCGGTCGTTGGGTCGCGTGATGACGATGCGAACGATCCTTTGTTCCGCCCCTCGCCGAAGCAGGGCGAGCTGGACGTCGATCTGCGCGCCGAGCTGGAACGCCTGGGCGCATCGCTGGCTGGCGAGCGTAAGCAGCCTGTGCACGATCAGGTGGAACCGGCACCCACGCCAGCGCCGTCGCCGCGCCCGGCGCAGCGTACCGAGCCGCATATCGACCTGGATCTCCCGTTCGACCTGGATGAGCCGGTGCCGCCACGCCCCTCGGCCGCCGCGCCCACGCCGGCCCCAGCTCCGGCACCTGCGCCCGCGCCTGCGCCCGCGCCCCAGCCAGCGAAGACCCCGCCGCGTTCGGACCTGGGGCGTCGCCCGGGTAATGCGCCCGTGGAGCGCATCGTCAGCTTGTACGTCGTCTCGCGCGAAGGCCAGCGCTTCCAGGGTTCCGATCTTGTCGTCGCCGCTGAAAAGGCCGGCCTCGAATTCGGTGACATGGGCATTTACCACCGGCTGGTGGATGGGCACCCGGAGAAGGGACCCATCTTCAGCGTGGCGAACCTGGTGAAGCCGGGCAATTTCGACATGGCGCGCATCGCCACCCTGCAGACGCCGGGCCTGTCGTTCTTCATGGCGTTGCCGGGCCCGGTCGCCGCGCTGGATGCGTGGGATGCGATGTTGCCCACGGCACAGCGCCTTGCCGAGCTCCTTGATGGGCTCGTGCTCGATGAAGAGCGCAATGCCCTCGGTCGCCAGCGCATCGCGCACATCCGCGATGAATTGCGCGGCTGGGACCGCGGCCACGAAGGCGAAGAAATCAAGTTCGGCCAGTAACCTGCACATTGCCCCGTCTTGGGGCATTCACGAAATAGCAACACCCATCTGCGCCAATGTGATTGCTCTGCGTGCCCGGGTCATTGGCACGATGCACACATCCGGCCCGGCATGCTTGTGTCCAACCCCTTTGGGAACACGAGGCAATGTCGGCAAGCATGCGTGCGCCTTTCTGCATTTATTACCTGCATCCGCTGATCGCCGGCCCGATGACGGGGTGGAATGCGTGGATCGATCACGCCGCGGCACTCGGTTTCCGGCAACTGCTCATGGCGCCGCCCTTCGAAACGTCCCCGGCGGGCGATGTGTTTGTCACGCGGGATTTCGACCGGCTGAATCCGGCGCTCGCTGCCGATGGCGACGCGACCACCCGTATCGAGCAACTCGCAAAAGCCTGCCGTGCGCGCAATCTCGAACTCTGGCTCGACCTGCCGCTCGATGAGCTTGCCGCCGATGCCCCTGTACGCCAGGAGAACCCAGGCTGGTTTCGCGCGGTAGCGACCGAACACGGCACGCCCGATCCGCGCTGGACACCGAGCGAAAGCGATAGCGCGCGCTGGCGCCTCAACGATCCCGATGTGGCGCAGGCCGCGACCCAATGGTGGGTGGAACGGTTGCGCCGCTGGGCAAAGGCCGGTGTGCTCGGCTTCCGGCTGATGCATCCGCAGCGCCTCGGGGCCGCGCGCTGGAAGGCCTTGATCGAGGCCGTTCACGCTGAGTCACCCGGGGTGGGCTTTGTTGCCTGGACCCCGGGGAGCACCCCGGAAGAACTTGCAGCGTTGGCGGGTTCGGGCTTCGATGCGGTCGTGAACTCCTCGGCATGGTGGGATTTCCGTTCACCGTGGTTCGCCGAGGAAGCGATGCGGCTGCAAGCGATCGCGCCGTCGCTCGCCTGTACCGAGCAGCCGTTCGCGACCCGCCTGGGCGATGAACTGGGCGAAGAAAACCAGCTCGACCATGCGTACCGACGCGCCATCGCGTTCGCCGCGACAGCACCGGCGGGCTGGCTGATGCCAATGGGTTTTGAGTATGCGGTGCATGACGCGCTCGATCCGCGCCGTGGCAAACCCACGACACCGAAGGATTTTGCGGCGGCCGCCGCCGCTGACCTGACCGACACGGTAAAGGCCGCAAACGCATCCGTGGGCGAAGAGGTGCCCGGCGCGCCTCACATCACCGCGCGTGGCGGGGTAGCGGCGTTCCTCACTGTGGCTGGTGCCGATCCGCGCCGGGCCGCGCACGCCACGCTGACGCTGGTGAACGCATCACTCGATCGCGAATCGCTCGTCACCGCCGGCGACGCGCTGGCGGGGGCGGCGAGCCATTTCACGCCCTGGGTAACACCCGATGGGCGCAAGGTATTCGACCAGGGAGATAGCGTGATACTCGAACCCGGTGCGGTACTCACCTTGTCCGGCACGCCTGGGCAGCCCGCGAAACGCAAACTCGGCGCCTCGGCGCAGAAGGAGGCGATCAACGCCGCGACCAGGGCACCACGTGTCGCGATCGAGAGCGTACAGCCCACGGTCGACGGCGGGCAGTTTCCCGCCAAGCGCATCGTCGGCCAGCCCATCACGGTGACAGCCGACATCTTCGTTGATGGCCATGAAGTGCTCGCCGCGCGCTTGCGCTACCGCGCCCAGGACGAAAAAGCCTGGCGCGAGGTCGTGATGGCGCCCGTGAACAACGATATCCACACAGCGACCTTCACGCCAACGCGGATCGGTCGCCACGAGTTCCAGATCGAGGCCTGGCACGACCCCTTCGGCAGCTACCACCACGAACTCGAGGTGAAACACGCGGCCGGCGTCAATGTCGCGCTTGAGCTGGAAGAAGGGCGCCTGATGGTGGATGTCCGCGCGAAAGACGCGTCGGGCCCGAAAGCGAAAGCGTTGCGTACGCTCGCCACCGCGGTGGAGAAAGCCGAGGGCGAGGAACGCGTTGGGCTGCTCCTCGCGGAGAGCACGGTCGACCTGATGGCGGCGACCGATCCGCGTACACGCTCCACCATTACCCAGGCATTTGTCGTGGAAGTCGATCGCCGTGAAGCGCTGTTCGCGAGCTGGTACGAACTCTTCCCGCGCTCGATGACCACCGACAAGACAGTACACGGTACCTTCCGCAACACGATCGATCGCTTGCCGGCCGTTCGTGACATGGGCTTCGATGTCCTGTATTTCCCGCCGATCCACCCGATCGGCAAGGCGTTCCGCAAGGGCCCCAACAACACGTTGACGCCGGGCCCCGACGATCCAGGTAGCCCCTATGCCATTGGTTCGCCCGAGGGCGGCCACACGGCGATCCATCCCCAGTTGGGCACGATCGAGGACTTCCGCGCGTTGCGCGATGCGGCGCACGAGCACGGGCTCGAACTCGCGCTGGACTTCGCCATCCAGTGCTCGCCCGATCATCCATGGCTGAAGGAGCACCCGGAATGGTTCGACTGGCGCCCCGATGGCAGCATCAAGTACGCCGAGAACCCCCCGAAGAAATACCAGGACATCGTCAACGTCGATTTCTACAAGGATGGGGCCATGCCATCGCTGTGGCAGGCGCTGTGCGACGCCGTGCTGTTCTGGGCGGGGGAGGGCGTGCGTACCTTCCGCGTCGATAACCCGCACACCAAGCCGTTCCCGTTCTGGGAATGGATGATTGCCCGCGTTCGCGCGAAATACCCGGATGCGCTGTTCCTTTCGGAGGCGTTTACCCGGCCGAAACCGATGTACCGGCTGGCGAAGGTGGGCTTCAGCCAGTCGTACACCTACTTCACCTGGCGCAATTCGAAGCAGGAGTTCATCGATTACCTGACCGAGCTGACGACGACACCGCCGAAGGATTTCTTCCGGCCCAACTTCTTCGTCAATACGCCAGATATCGATCCGTACTTCCTGCAGACCTCGGGGCGCCCCGGTTTCCTGATCCGCGCCGCCCTGGCCACCACGCTATCGGGCCTTTGGGGCATGTACTCGGGCTTCGAAATCTGCGAGTCCGCCCCCATGCCCGGCAAGGAGGAGTACCTGGATTCGGAGAAGTACGAAATCCGCATTCGCGACTTCAACGCGCCCGGCAACATCGTGGCCGAGATCACGCAGCTGAACCAGATTCGCCGTGCGCATCCCGCGTTGCAGACCCACCTTGGCGTGCGTTTCCTCCCTGCAAACAACGACCAGGTGCTGTTCTTCGAAAAGCGCGCGGGTGATGACGTCGTGCTGGTCGCGATCAGCATGGACCCGCACGACGCCCAGGCCGCGGACCTGACACTCCCGTTGGGCGATTGGGGCTACGGCCCTGGCGATGCGCTCGATATCCACGACCTCCTGCATACCCAACCCATCGCCTGGCGCGGCCCAGTTCAACATGTGTGGCTTGGCCTCGGCCAACCCTATGCGGTCTGGCATGTGCGTCTACCTGGAGTCTGATCCATGGCTACACGCGGCAAAGTGCATAAGCAAGCAAAAGCGCCGGAGTTTTCGAAGGATCCGCTCTGGTACAAGGATGCGATCATCTACCAGGTGCACCTGAAGTCGTACTTCGACGCCAACGATGATGGCGTAGGCGATTTCCAGGGCCTGATCGAAAAGCTGGATTACATCGCGGACCTGGGTGTGAACACGCTGTGGCTGTTGCCGTTCTATCCCAGCCCGCGCCGGGATGATGGCTACGACATCGCCGAGTACAAGGCGGTGCATGAGGATTACGGCAAGCTGGGCGACGCGAAGCGCTTCATCAGCGAGGCGCACAAGCGCGGGCTGCGCGTGATCACCGAGCTGGTCATCAACCATACGAGCGACCAGCACCCCTGGTTCCAGCGCGCGCGCCATGCGAAGAAAGGCTCGGCGGCGCGCAACTTCTACGTATGGTCGGACACGGACCAGGCCTACGACGGCACGCGCATCATTTTCCTCGATACCGAAAAATCGAACTGGACCTGGGATGCGGTGGCAGGCCAGTACTTCTGGCATCGATTCTTCTCGCACCAGCCGGACCTCAACTTCGATAACCCCGCGGTGCTGAAGGCGGTGATGGAAGTGATGCGCTTCTGGCTGGACATGGGCGTGGATGGCTTGCGCCTGGACGCCGTGCCTTACCTTATCGAGCGCGAAGGCACGAACAACGAGAACCTGCCGGAGACGCACGAGATCCTGAAACTGATGCGTGCGGAAATCGACCAGCATTACCCTGATCGCATGCTGCTGGCCGAGGCGAACCAGTGGCCGGAAGATACCCAGGACTATTTCGGCAAGGGTGATGAATGCCATATGGCGTTCCATTTTCCGCTCATGCCGCGCATGTACATGGCCATCGCGCGCGAGGATCGGTTCCCCATCACCGACATCATGCGGCAGACCCCGGCCATCCCGGAGAACTGCCAGTGGGCGATCTTCCTGCGTAACCACGACGAGCTCACACTGGAGATGGTGACCGACAACGAGCGCGATTACCTGTGGCAGACCTACGCGGCCGATCGCCGTGCCCGCATCAACCTCGGCATTCGTCGCCGCCTGGCGCCGTTGCTTGAGCGCGACCGTCGGCGCATCGAGCTGATGAACTCGCTGTTGCTGACCATGCCCGGTACGCCGGTGCTGTATTACGGCGACGAGATCGGCATGGGCGATAACATCCACCTGGGTGATCGCGATGGCGTTCGCACGCCCATGCAGTGGTCGGTGGACCGCAATGGGGGTTTCTCCCGCGCCGATCCCGCCAGCCTGGTGCTGCCGCCGATCATGGACCCGCTGTACGGCTTCCAGGCGATCAATGTGGAAGCGCAGCAGCGCGATCCGCATTCGCTGCTGAACTGGACGCGGCGCATGCTGGCCGTGCGCAACCGCTACAAGGCCTTCGGGCGGGGCACCTTGAAATTCCTTTATCCGGGTAACCGGAAAGTGCTTGCCTACCTGCGTGAGTTCGGTGGCGAACACGTGCTTTGCGTGGCCAACATGTCGCGCACGCTGCAGGCCGTGGAGCTCGACCTTGCGTCGTTCGATGGCCAGGTGCCGGTGGATATCGTCGGTGGTACCTCGTTCCCGCCGGTCGGCCAGTTGCCGTACCTGCTCACCGTACCGCCGTACGGTTTCTACGCGTTCCAGCTATGCCCCAACGCACAGATGCCCGAGTGGCACGAAGTGCCCGCCGAACCGCTGCCTGATTACGAAACGCTGGTCGTGCGCGGCGCACTGGTGGAGGGGCCCGTGATGGAGCATCACCGTGGCGTCATCGAGCGCCAGGTGTTGCCGGGCTACCTGGCCGTGCGGCGCTGGTTCGCCTCGAAGGATCGTGGCATCGAGTCGGTGCACGTGCTCTATGCGGCGCCCTGGCCCGACCGTGGCGACGACCTGATCCTGACGGAAGTGGAGGCCACCCTCGCCGACGGCGGCAAGGAGCGCTACAGCGTGCCGGTCGGCATCGCGTGGGAAGACGATAACCCGCACGCGCGTGTGCAGCAGCTGGCGCTCGCGCGCGTGCGCCGGGGCCGCCGCATTGGCTTGCTGACCGATGGCTTCGCGTTGCCTGAGTTTGCCTCCGGGCTGCTGATCGGCTTGCGCAACGGCACCGAGATTGCCGTGAACGGGGGCACCGTCCGGTTCGAGAAGACGCCGGTGTTCGATACCGTGGCCTTTGATCCGGCGATCGAAAGCCGCTGGCTCGCCGGTGAGCAATCGAACAGCTCCATGATCCTGCACGATGCCGGTGTGTTGAAGCTGTTCCGGCGCACGTCGGCGGGCATCAACCCCGAAGTGGAGATGGGCCGCTTCCTCACCGAACACGGCTATGCGAACACGTCGCCGTTGCTTGGCGAAGTGGTGCGCGTCAACGAAAGCGGGGAGCGCACCACCATTGCCGTGCTCCAGGGATTCCTGCGCAACCAGGGCGATGCCTGGCGATGGACGCTGGATTTCCTGCGGCGCAGCTACGACGAGTACAGCCACTCGACCGATGATGAGCGGAGGGTAGAGATCGAAGGTGGCTACGATGCCTTTGCCGCCGCGGTGGGCACGCGTCTGGGCGAGTTGCACGCCCTGCTGGCGAAGCCGTCGGGCATTCCTGCATTCGAACCCGAGAAGGCGACAGACGCCACGGCGAACCATTGGCGCGACGCCGTCCGTGCCGAAGTGGGGCGTGCCTTGCTGGCCTTGGAGGGCGCCAACGGTGTGGGTGACGACCTCCGGGCCGATGGCGAATCGTTGCGCGGGCTGGCCGGGGCATTGGACGATCGCGTCGCCCGACTGGCCAAGGCGGGCCCAGGAGCGGTGCTGACCCGCATGCACGGCGACTTCCACCTGGGTCAGATCCTGGTGGTGCAGGATGATGCTTACATCATCGATTTCGAAGGTGAGCCCGCCCGTTCACTCGCCGAGCGGCGCGGCAAGGGCACGCCGCTGCGCGACGTGGCCGGCTTCCTGCGTTCGCTGGATTACGCCGCCGCCATGGCGCGGCGTGGCGAGGATGGCCTGGCACCGGTGGAGGACCCCGGCTTCGGCGATTACCTGGCCCGCTTCCGTGAGCGCGCGTCACGCGTGTTCCTGCAGGCGTACCGCGCCGTGCTCGATGCCGCGCCCGTGCGTTGGGTGAGCGCGGACGCGCTTGCCCCGCTGATCGAACTGTTCGTGATCGAGAAGGCGGCCTATGAAGTGAGTTATGAGGCGGCGAACCGCCCCGGGTGGCTGGACGTACCGTTGCACGGCCTGCTGCATGCCGCCCAGGGCGATACCGCCAGGGAACTGGAGGAGGATACGTGATCGATCTGCGCACCCACGGCCTCGACGACCGTGCCGCCGTCGACGCCCTTGTCGACGGCCGGCATGGCGATCCGTTCGCGCTGCTTGGCCCGCACCTCGTCGATGGCCGGCGCAGCGTTCGTACCTTGCAGCCCGGTGCATTACAGGTCGAGGCCATCGATGCGGGCGGCCGTGTCCTGGCGGCATTGCAGAAGGTACACGATGGCGGCCTTTTCGCCGGCTTCGTGGATGGCGATACGCCTTACCGGCTGCGCGTGCGCTGGCCCGCCGCGGCGCACGATACGCATGATGCCTACGCGTTCGGCACGCTGCTGGGCGACGACGACCTTGGCCGCCTTTCCGATGGATCGCACATCGAGCTGTTCCGTTGCCTGGGCGCGCATCCGGTCACGGTGGATGGCGTGCACGGTGTGCGTTTCGCTGTCTGGGCACCGAATGCGCAGCGTGTGAGCGTGGTGGGTGACTTCAACAGCTGGGATGGCCGCCGCCAGCCGATGCGCAAGCGCGTACCGGCCGGCGTGTGGGAGCTGTTCGTGCCTGGCTTGTTGCCTGGCGCCCGTTACAAATACGAGGTATGGGGCGCCGATGGCTCGCTTACCCAGCGCGCGGACCCGGTGGCCCTGGCCGCCGAGCTGCCGCCGGCAACCGCATCCATCGTGGCCGATCCTGAAGCCTTCCGCTGGACCGATGACGCATGGCTTCGCAAGCGCGGCAACCTGCACCACGCCGGCTCGCCGATCTCGATCTACGAGCTGCACCCTGGTTCATGGCTGCGAGGGAAAGAGGGTGAGGAACTGCACTGGGATGATATCGGCGAGCGCCTGATTCCCTATGTGGCCGGCATGGGTTTCTCGCACATCGAACTGTTGCCCATTTCCGAGCACCCCTTTGGCGGCTCGTGGGGTTACCAGCCACTTGGGCAGTTCGCTCCCACGTCCCGGTTCGGTACGCCTGAGGCGTTCGCACGTTTCGTCGACCGCTGCCACGAGGCGGGCGTCGGTGTCATTGTCGACTGGGTGCCCGCGCATTTCCCGACGGATATCCACGGCTTGGCCCATTTTGACGGCACCCCGCTGTACGAACACGCGGACCCGCGCGAGGGCTACCACCAGGACTGGAACACGCTGATCTTCAACCTGGGGCGCAACGAGGTCTCCGCGTTCCTTATCGCCAGTGCGCTGGCCTGGCTGGAGCGCTTCCACGTCGATGGCCTACGCGTGGATGCCGTCGCTTCGATGCTTTACCGCGACTACTCGCGCAAGCATGGCGAATGGGTGCCCAACATCCATGGCGGTCGCGAGAACCTGGAGTCCATCGCGTTCCTGCGCCGGGTGAACCAGCTGGTGGCCGAGCGCCACCCCGATTGCATGACCATCGCCGAGGAATCCACGGCCTGGCCGGGCGTGACCCGGCCGGTGGGCGAGGGCGGGCTGGGCTTTACCTTCAAATGGAACATGGGCTGGATGCACGATTCGCTGGAGTACATGTCGCGTGATCCGATCCATCGCCGCTGGCACCACGGCGAGATGACCTTCAGCATGATTTACGCGTACTCGGAAAAGTACGTCCTGCCGCTGTCCCACGACGAAGTGGTGCACGGCAAGCGCTCGCTGCTGGGGCGGATGCCAGGCGATGAATGGCAGCGCTTCGCCAACCTGCGTGCCTACTACGGCTTCATGTGGGGGCATCCCGGCAAGAAACTGCTCTTCACCGGCGGCGAGATCGCCCAGCCGCATGAGTGGAACCATGATGCGCAGATAGCGTGGGACCTGCTCGATGCGCCGCTGCACCTCGGCATGCAGACACTCGTGCGCGACCTCAACCGCTTCTTCGCGAGCACGCCTGCCATGCACGCCTGGGATACGGACCCGCGCGGCTTTCGCTGGGTGATCGGCGATGACGCCGACCAGAGTGTTTTTGCCTGGCTGCGTTTCGCCGAGAACGGCAGGCCGGTGCTGGTGATAAGCAACATGGTGCCGACGCCCCGGCACAGTTTCCGCATTGGCGTACCCGAAGGCGGCCGCTGGCGCGAGGCGATCAACACGGATGCCACCGATTACGGCGGCTCTGGCGTTGGCAACGAAGGTGAGCGCCACGCCCAGGAGGTGCCCTCGCATGGGTTCGACCGGTCCCTGGTCGTCAGCCTGCCGCCCCTGGCCACGTTGATGTTCGTGGCTGACTAGAGAGGAACGCGATGCCCACTTTTCCCGAACGCATGCAGTCCGGATCGCCCTATCCCCTTGGTGCGAACTGCGATGGCATGGGGACGAACTTCGCGGTGTTCTCCGCCCACGCCGAGCGCATCGAACTGTGCCTCTTCGATCCGTCGGGCAAGCGTGAGATCGCGCGCTACGACCTGCCCGAGTGCACGGATGAAGTCTGGCACGGCTACCTGCCGCGCGTGCGTGGCGGGACGTTGTACGGCTTTCGTGCCCACGGCCCGTATGCACCGGAGGAAGGCCACCGTTTCAACCCGCACAAGCTGCTGCTCGATCCGTATGCCCGGTTGCTCCACGGGCAGGTTCGCTGGTCCGATGCGCTGCATGGGTACCGGGTATCGTCACCACGCGCCGATCTCTCGTTCGATCGCCGTGACAGTGCTGCCGCCATGCCCAAGGCGGTGGTGGTGGACGAACCCATGCACTGGACGCAGGGCAACCGGCCGCACACACCGTGGAACGAAACGGTGGTGTACGAAACGCACCTGAAGGGCTTCACCCGCAACCTCAAGCGTATCCGCCAGCATGAACGCGGTACGTTCATCGCGCTGGCCGATCCCTACGTCGTGGATTACCTGGTGAAGCTGGGCGTCACCGCCGTGGAACTGCTGCCGGTTCACGCGTTCCTCCAGGATCGCCGGCTCACCGAGATGAAGCTGCGCAATTATTGGGGCTACAACACGCTGGCGTTTTTCGCGCCGGAACCGGCCTACCTGGCCGAGGGCGCCCTGAACGAAATCCGCGCCGCCGTGCAGGCGCTGCATGCCGCAGGGATCGAGGTGATCCTCGACGTGGTTTACAACCACACCTGCGAGGGTAGTGAGATGGGTACCACCATGTCGTTCCGCGGCCTCGACAACAAGAGCTACTACCGGCTCATGCCGGATAACCCGCGCTATTGCATCAACGATACCGGCACCGGCAACACGGTGAATACGGCCCACCCGCGCGTGCTGCAGCTGGTGATGGATTCGCTGCGCTACTGGGTCAACACCTTCCACGTCGATGGCTTCCGCTTTGACCTGGGCGTGAGCCTGGGCCGCGAGGAGAATGGTTTCGATCCGAATTGCGGCCTGTTCGATGCCATGCGCCAGGACCCGGTGCTCGCCAACGTGAAGTTGATCTCCGAGCCGTGGGACATCGGCCCCGGGGGCTACCAGCTCGGCAATCATCCGCCGGGCTTCGCCGAATGGAACGGCAAATTCCGCGATGACGTGCGCAAGTTCTGGAAGGGCGATTCGAACATGCGCGGCATCCTCGCCGGCCGCCTGCAGGCCTCGGGCGAACTGTTCGATCACCAGCGACGCAAGCCGTGGGCGTCGGTGAACTTCCTTACCGCGCACGATGGGTTCACGCTGGAAGACCTGGTCAGCTACAACGACAAGCACAACCTGGCCAACGGTGAAGACAACCGCGACGGCGGCAACGATAACGAAAGTTACAACCATGGCGTGGAGGGACCTACCGATGATCCCGCGATCCGCCTGGCGCGTGACCGGGTCAAGCGGGCGATGCTATCGACGCTGTTCTTCTCGCACGGCACGCCCATGTTGCTGGGCGGTGATGAGTTCGGGCGCACACAGGATGGCAACAACAATGCGTACTGCCAGGACAATGAGATCTCCTGGTATGACTGGAAGCTCGCTACGTCCGATCGCGGCAAGGAGCTGACCGATTTCGTGGGCCGGCTGGTGCGCCTGCGCGAGCAGCACCCGACCCTGCGTGCCGCGCACTTCCTGCGCGGCGATACCGATGTGCTGCCCGGCATTCGCGAAGTGGCGTGGTTCGACGAAAGTGGATCGGAGATGACCCAGGATACCTGGGGCTACACGGAAGGACGCCTGCTGGCGTTGCGGCGAGCGCAGGCGTATGGCGAGAAGCGCGCGGACGTCACCCTGGTGATGATCAACGCGACGCCCGAGATGCACGTATTCCATATTCCCCAGCCAGGAGTGGCATGGCGGCGCCGTTGCAACAGCGCGGAGCCGACGGCACCGGAAACCGCCTGGAGCGAACCGACGATCGAAGTGGAAGGGCATAGCGTGGTGTTGCTCGCGGCAACGGTGCGGCTGGAGCAGGCATGAGCGCCCGGTTCACCCATGCCATGCCTTACGGCGCGCGCCCCATGGGTGACGGTAATACGCGGTTCCGCCTGTGGGCTCCTGACCTGGAATCGGTAGCGCTCGAGTGTGAGGACGGGCACGTCGCGAGCATGCGTGCGCTCGATGACGGCTGGTTCGAATGCATCTGCCCACGTGGGGTGGGCTGCGCGTACCGCTTTCGCTTGCGAGACAACCTGGCCGTACCCGACCCCGCGTCGCGCCGCCAGGTTAATGGCGATGTGCATGGTTACAGCGTGGTCGTGGACGCCGCCGCGTACGAGTGGATCAACGCGGGGTGGCAGGGCCGCCCGTGGCACGAGACGGTGCTCTACGAGTTACACGTGGGGGCGTTCGGCGGTTACGCGGGGGTGGCGAAGGCGTTGCCGCGGCTTGCGGCGCTGGGCATCACGGCGGTGGAGTTGATGCCCGTGGCGGAGTTCGCCGGCTCGCGCAACTGGGGGTACGACGGCGTACTGCCGTATGCGCCGGCGGCAGCGTATGGCACGCCCGATGAGCTGAAGGCACTGATCGATACAGCACACGGCCTGGGGCTGATGGTGTTCCTGGATGTGGTCTACAACCACTTTGGACCGGAAGGTAATTACCTGCATGCCTATGCGTCAGGCTTCTTTGATGAAGATGCCGACACGCCGTGGGGTTCGGCCATCGGTGTGTCGACGCCGCAGGTAGGCGACTTTTTCGTGCACAACGCGCTGTACTGGATCGAGGAGTACCAGGTGGATGGGCTGCGTTTTGATGCGGTCCATGCCATCGGCAACCCGGGCTGGCTTTCCTCGCTGGCCGCACGGGTGCGCGCCGCCGTCGGTAACCGGCGCCACGTGCACCTGGTGCTCGAGAACGAAGCGAACCAGGCCAACCTGCTGGGGCGCGGGCGCTTCGATGCGCAGTGGAACGATGATTTCCACAATGCATTGCACGTTCTCCTCACGGGAGAACAGGAAGGCTACTACGCGCACTACACCACGCCGATGGACAAGCTTCTGCGCAGCCTGCGCGAAGGCTTTTCATACCAGGGCGAAAAGTTCGCCGGCCGCCGTCGAGGCGAACCCAGCGCGCACCTGCCACCCTCGCGATTCGTGAACTTCCTGCAGAACCACGACCAGGTAGGCAACCGTGCCTTTGGTGAACGGCTGACCGCACTGGTGGAGCCGGAGGTCGTCGAGGCGGCCCTGGTGTTGCTGCTCCTTGCGCCGTTTGTCCCCATGCTTTTCATGGGCGAGGAATGGGGGAGCCGTACGCCTTTCCTCTTCTTCACTGATTTTCCGGATGAGGCGCTGCGGACCGCGGTTCGCGACGGCCGGCGCAAGGAGTTCGCCGCGTTTTCCCGTTTCGGTGGCGAGGATCTGCCCGATCCCAATCATCCCGACACCTTCCAGCGCTCCATTCCCGGTGGCGACGGCGAGCGGACCGACGTGCGCATGGCGCTCGTGCAGCGCTTGATCAGCCTGCGTGCGAAATACGTTAGCCCCCATAGCGAGACCGCCGTGAGCCGTGGCGCCACGGCCCTCGGCGAGAAGGCCCTCATGGCTTCGTGGTCCTTGGGTGGAACAGGCACCTTGTCCCTCTTTGTCAACCTGGGCGACGCCGATGCGGCGCTGGCCCAGCCACCTTCACCCGCGGCGGCGTGGTTGCATGGCGACGCTGCGGATATCGCCTCCCTTTCACGCGGGCTGCTGCCAGCACGCCGTGCCCTCGCTTGCCTGGAGTCCTGACCGTGAACGCCCCCCTCGACGATCGCCTTGCACTGCTGGCCGAACAAGCAGGCGTTGATGTCCACTGGCGCGATGCGCTGGATCGTCCCCAGTCGGTGCCGGCGGATACGTTACGCGCGGTGCTCCAGGCGCTGGGGTTGCCAGCGGATAGCGCGGGGGAGGTGGAGGAGAGCCTGCACCGGCTCGAGGAGGAGCGGGCAGGGAGTTATCTTCCGCGCATGATCACGGCGGATGCCGGAACCGACATCAACGTGCCGGCGGCACCGCGCGGGCGTACTTGGAAGCTGCTGGGGGAAAACGACAGCTTGATCGCGGAGGGCGAACTGGCGTCCGGCGATGGTCGTCTCGCTGCACCGCGCGAGCCCGGTTACTACACGCTGTTTCTGGACGACGCCGAGGTCACCGTCGCCGTCGCACCGCCGCGGGCGTTCAGCGTCGCCGATGTGAAAGGGCTGCACCGTCCATGGGGCATGGCCGTGCAGGTGTCGGGACTGCGTCGCCCCGGCGATGGCGGTATCGGTGATTTCACCGCGTTGAGCCTGTGCGCCCGGGCGGCGGCCGAGAAAGGCGCCGACGCGCTGGCGATCAGCCCCGTGCATGCGCTGTTCGCCGCCGCGCCGGAGCGCTACAGCCCTTACGCGCCATCCAGCCGTCTGTTCCTCAACGGCCTTTACGTGGATCCGGTGCAGACCAGCGGCGAGCAGACCGTACGTGCGGTCATTGACACGCACAACCTGCGCCAGGAACTGGCCGAGCTGGAATGGCTGGAGTTGATCGACTGGCCGCGCGCCGCCCGTGCGCGCATGACGATCCTGCGCTCCGTCTACGAGTGGGCCTCGGTGGACTTCGCTCATTCGGAACGGTTCGCCGCGTTCCGCAGGGAGCAGGGCGAGGCGCTTGAGCGGCATGCCCGGTTTGAAGCATTGCATGCCGATTTCACCGCGCACGGCCGGCCCGGTGGGTGGCAGGGATGGCCGGCGGCCTTCCATGACCCTTCCAGCCCCGAGGTGGCCGCATTTGCGCGCGAGCATTCACGCGAGGTCGGCTTTCATGCCTGGTTGCAATGGCTGGCGGCGCAGGGGCTTTCCGGTGCGCAGAAAGCCGCACGCGATGCCGGCATGAAAATCGGCCTGATCGCCGACCTTGCCGTGGGCGCGGATGCCGGTGGCAGCCATGCGTGGGCCCACCAGGCTGAAATGCTCCGCGGGCTTTCCGTGGGCGCACCGCCGGATGCACTCAACCGCCTTGGCCAGGACTGGGGTCTTACAACGTTCTCGCCGCGTGGCCTGCGCGATACAGGCTTCCGTGGATTCATCGGCATGTTGCGCGCCGCGCTCGCCTATTCGGGTGGCGTGCGGATCGACCATATCCTTGGCCTCAAGCGACTGTGGATGGTGCCGCACGGTGCGGGGGCCACGGAGGGGGCCTATGTTCGCTACCCGCTGCAGGACCTGTTGCGCCTGATTGCGCTGGAGAGTCACTTACACCGAGCGTTGGTCATTGGTGAGGACCTCGGTACGGTGCCGGGGGATTTTCGCCAGGCCATTGGCGAGAAGTGCGTGCTGGGCATTCGCGTCCTGTGGTTCGAACGTGCGGCCGATGGTGGGTTTATGGCGCCACATGATTGGTCCGCGACGGCGATGGCGACGACCAGCACGCATGACGTGCCGACGGTCGCGGGATGGTGGAGCGGCCGCGACATCGCCTGGCGGAAGAAGGCGGGCCTGGATGATCCCGATGTGGACGAAGTGGCCGGGCGCGAGGCCGACCGCCACCGCCTGTGGAGTTCCATGGTCGCATCGGGCTCCGCGTGGAACGCGGAGACACCGCCGGGGCCGGACGATATCTCACCTGTCGTGGTGGCGGCGGCGAAGCATGTGGCACAAGCCCCCGCACCGATCGCCATCTTCCCCGTGGAAGATGTGCTTGGCCTGCACGAGCAACCCAACTTGCCGGGCCCAACGGACGCGGTGCATCCCAACTGGCGTCGTCGCATGCCGGATTCATCGTCGCGGCTATTCGATGGCCCGATCGCCCATGCGGTAAGCGCGGCGATCGACCAGACCCGGAACCGTTCGTGAGCCCACCGCGCGCGCTGGGCCGGCTTCAGTTCCACGCCGGCTTTACGCTCGATGATGCCGTGGATGTGGTGGGTTACTACGCGCGCATGGGCGTCAGCCACCTTTACGCTTCGCCCATCCTCCGTGCACGCCGCGGTTCGACGCATGGCTACGACGTGGTGGATTGCCATGAGGTGAACCCGGAAATCGGCGGCGAGGAGGCCTTGGGTCGGCTGGTCGCCGCGTTACGCGCACACGACATGGGGCTGGTCGTCGATATCGTGCCGAACCACATGGGTATCGGCAGCGAGAACGCCTGGTGGATGGATGTCCTGCGCCATGGGCGAGAAAGCCGCTACGCCGGCTATTTCGATATCGACTGGCTAGCCCCCGATCCGCTGGTACGCGGCCGGGTGCTATTGCCCATCCTGGGCGATGGGTATGACGCCGTGCTGCGCAGCGGGCAGCTGCGCCTGGCGCGGCGTGGCGAGGCGTGGGTGCTGCGTTTGTATGACGACTATCTCCCGCTGTCGCCGGCTTCCGCCGCGGCCCTTGGCGACGATGCGTTGCATGTGCACGAGCCACGGCACGATGGGGGCAGGGCGCGCCTGCATGAGCTGATCGAAAAGCAGCATTACCGCCTTGCGTTCTGGAAGCTCGCCAGTGACATGGTGAATTACCGCCGCTTTTTCGACATCAATGAGCTGGCCGGCTTGCGGATCGAACGCACCGCCGTTTTCGAGGATACCCACCGCACGATCTTCCGGCTGTATGCGGAGGGTCTTATCGATGGTGTTCGTTGCGACCACGTCGATGGCCTGGCGGATCCGCGCCGATATTGCCGGCAGCTGCGCCACCGCCTGGAGCGCCTGCGTACGCAGCGGCCGGTGGGTGCGCCACGCGATGCCGCGTATCTCGTCGTGGAGAAGATACTTGCCGAAGATGAGGCATTGCACGCCGACTGGCGCACGGATGGCACCACGGGGTATGAGTTCATGGACCAGGTATCGGCGGTGTTGCACGACGAGCGTGGCGAGGCGCCGTTGACCGAGCTATGGCGGCGCCTGACCGGGGATGCCGCGGATTTCGCGACGCAGGCCGTACGTGCCCGCCGGCAGATCCTGGTCGACAGTTTCGAAGCCGAACTCGATCGAACAGCGCGTGCCCTGTTTGCCGCCGCGCGCGCCGATGTGGCAACGCGTGACGTGTCCCAGGCCGCGATCCGGCGTGTGCTGGTCGAGTTGCTGGTCCATTTTCCGGTGTACCGCACATACGCGGGTGGCGCTGGCCGCGATGCGTTCGATGAATCCGTGTTCGCGCGTGCCGTGGAGGGCGCGTTACGTACCTTGCGGCAGGAGGATGCCGAACTGCTGCACCTGGTCGCGCGCTGGCTTGGCGGTGAGGCTCCGCGCACGTTGCCGCCAGGCCCCGTGCGCCGCGCGCGCGAGCGGGCCATCGCCGTATTCCAGCAGGCGACATCGCCGGTTGCCGCGAAAGCCGTGGAAGACACGGCGGGCTATCGCTATGGACGCCTGCTTTCGCGCAACGAGGTGGGCGTGGACGCGGCGCACCTCGCGATCCCGCCTTCCACGTTCCATGCCCGTTGCGCCGAACGGCACATGGCGCTGCCGCATACCTTGTTGGCCACCGCCACCCATGACCACAAGCGCGGCGAAGATTTGCGCGCCCGCCTGGCCGTGCTTTCGGAGGTGGCCGAGCGCTGGGTCATCACGGTGGAGCGCTGGCGGATCCGTCACGCGGACCATCGCCAGCGTGCCGACGGGCGCATGGCACCTTCTGCCTCCGATGAGGCGATGCTCTATCAGATGCTGGTCGGTGCCTGGCCGCTGGGCCTGGCGCCCGACGATGACGAAGGACTGGAGCGTTTCGCGACGCGTATCGCCGCGTGGCAGCGCAAGGCGCTACGTGAAGCGAAGCGCTGGACGCGGTGGACCTCGCCGAACGAGCCGTATGAGGACGCGTGCGAAGATTTCCTTAGGGCGATGCTGTCGGGTGGTGCTGCGGAGGAATTGCATGCCTTCGCTGAGTACATCGGCGCGCCAGGTGCGGCCAATGGCCTGGCGCAGGCGGTGTTGCGGCTGACGACCCCGGGGGTTCCGGATCTTTACCAGGGCACGGAGTACTGGGATTTCAGCCTGGTGGATCCGGATAACCGGCGGCCGGTGGATTTCCTGGCGCGCTCAGCGTCGCTGGAGAGGGAGTCGGCGCCGGTCGATGCGCTCTGCTCATGGCGGGATGGCGCACTGAAGCAGTCGGTGATCGCGCGCCTTCTCTGTGCTCGCAAGGCCCACCCGGAGCTGTTCGCCCGAGGCACGTACCGGGCGCTCGAGGCGGTTGGGCCGGCCGCGGACAAGGTGCTGGCCTTCGCGCGCGAGCATCGCGGGCAAAAGCTGGTGGTGGCGGTGGGGCGGCACCTGGCGCCCTGGCTGGCCGGGTTGTCGGCCCCGGCGATCCCGACGGAACGTTGGGATGGCACATCGCTTGAGCTTCCCGCTGGCAAGTGGAACAGCCTGCTGGGCAGCGAGAAGAGGGAAGGGGGCGTGGCACCGGCGGCTGGGCTATTCGGCGACCTCACCGTAGCCGCCTGGATAAACCGATAGGGGCGCCCATGCTTCAGCCCCCCAGGTCGCGTACCAGCTGAATGTAATCGCGCATGGCCTGCTGCCGCGGGGTGCCGCTCAGCTTGGCCCATGCCTCGTACTTGGCCGTGCCCACGAAATCGAAGAAACCCGGCTTGTCGCCGTGTACATCCCCCTCCGAGCCCTGCTTGTAGAGGGCATAGATCCTCAGGAGGGTATCGTTGTCCGGCCGGTGCCCGAGCCGGGTGATATCCAGCGACGCCTGTTCGAACTGGCTCTGAAGGTCGTCTGGCATGCGGGCGGGCTGGCGTGGCGCGGTAGGTTGGGGGCTTGTAACACGCGTATCCGGCACTGTCCATCGGGCAGCCTCGGGGCGTGGCTCGCTGTATCATGCCGGTTTCGCGACCGAGGTATCCCATGGCCCACGCGCCCGTCCCCGTCCTCACCATCGACGGCCCCTCGGGCTCCGGCAAGGGCACCATCAGCCGCCTGGTCGCCGAGAAACTCGGCTGGCGCATGCTCGATTCCGGCGCCCTCTACCGGGCGGTAGGCTACGCCGCCGGTGCCGAGGGCATCGATCTTTCCGACGAGGAAGCGGTCACCCGCTGC
This sequence comes from Luteibacter aegosomatissinici, assembly GCF_023078495.1. Classification (NCBI taxonomy): domain Bacteria; kingdom Pseudomonadati; phylum Pseudomonadota; class Gammaproteobacteria; order Lysobacterales; family Rhodanobacteraceae; genus Luteibacter; species Luteibacter aegosomatissinici. The sequence goes on from NZ_CP095742.1 coordinate 1,951,500, forward strand.
GCGCAGCACATCAAGATCCGCTTCCAGGCCAGTCCCGACGGCGGCGAGACGCACGTCCTGGTCAACGGCCACGACGCCACGGACGAACTACGCACGGAAACGGCAGGGGCCGCGGCGTCCGCCATTGCCGTGATTCCTTCGGTGCGGCAGGCCCTGGTGGACCTGCAGCTGGCTTTCCGCAAGGCCCCGGGCCTGGTGGCCGACGGCCGGGACATGGGTACGGTGATTTTCCCGGATGCCCCGTTCAAGGTCTTCCTGACCGCCAGCGCGGCCGAGCGTGCGAAAAGACGCTATAAGCAGTTGAAGGATAAGGGCCTCAGCGTTACACTTGCAGGCCTGCAACGGGAAATCGAGGCCCGCGACCAGCGTGATGCGTCGCGGCCCGTCGCCCCGTTGAAGCCCGCCGAGGGCGCCGTCGTCATCGATACGACCGGCATGCCCATCGAAGTGGTGGTGGCAAAAGTTTTCGCCGTGGTGCGCCCGTAGGGCGCATTCGGCACATCGCCCGCGCAGTGTGCGCGGGTTCTTGGCAACGGTGCCCGGGGGCTCCATGTAAGTGGCCCCTCCGTAAGCACCCACAACCGGTGGGTCCCTCGTCCGCTCGCGTTCACTGATGCACGCCTGCGCCGGGTACGGCCTTTCATAACCCTGGAATCAACATGACTGAAAGTTTTGCCGAACTGTTTGAACAGAGCCAGCAGGCCATTTCGAAGCTGAAGCCCGGCTCCATCGTCACCGGTATCGTTGTGGAAATCCGCAACGACGTGGTGGTGATCAACGCTGGCCTGAAGAGCGAAGGCATTGTTCCTATCGAGCAGTTCAAGGACGAGAACGGCGCTCTCGAAGTAGAGGTTGGTGACGAAGTCAAGGTCGCGCTCGACGCGCTCGAAGACGGCTTCGGCGAGACCAAGCTCTCCCGTGAGAAGGCCAAGCGTTCGATGGTGTGGGACGACCTCGAGCAGGCGTTCGACAAGGAAGAGACCATCACCGGCAAGATCTCCGGCAAGGTCAAGGGCGGCTTCACGGTCGACATCAAGGATGTCCGCGCGTTCCTGCCGGGCTCCCTGGTCGACGTGCGTCCGGTCCGTGACCCCGTCTACCTCGAGGGCAAGGACCTCGAGTTCAAGATCATCAAGCTCGACCGCAAGCGCAACAACGTGGTCGTCAGCCGTCGCGCCGTCGTCGAGACCGAGTTCTCCGAAGAGCGCGAGAAGCTGCTCGAGCGCCTCACCGAGGGCGCGGTCGTCAAGGGTGTGGTCAAGAACCTCACCGATTACGGCGCGTTCGTCGACCTCGGCGGCATCGATGGCCTGCTGCACATCACCGACATGGCGTGGAAGCGCGTCCGTCACCCGTCGGAAGTCGTCAACGTTGGCGACGAGCTCGACGTCCGCGTGCTGAAGTACGACCGCGAGCGCAACCGCGTTTCGCTCGGCCTGAAGCAGCTCGGCGACGATCCGTGGGTTGCCATCGCCCGCCGTTACCCGGTCGGCAGCCGCCTGTTCGGCAAGGTTTCGAACGTGACCGATTACGGTTGCTTCGTCGAGATCGAGCCGGGCGTGGAAGGCCTGGTGCACGTGTCCGAAATGGACTGGACCAACAAGAACGTCAATCCGGCCAAGGTCGTGCAGGTCGGTGACGAGACGGAAGTCATGGTCCTGGACGTGGATGAAGAGCGTCGCCGCATCTCGCTGGGTATCAAGCAGACCCGCTCGAACCCGTGGGAAGCCTTCGCCGCCATGCACAAGAAGGGCGACAAGGTGTCCGGCCAGATCAAGTCGATCACCGACTTCGGCATCTTCATCGGCCTCGATGGCGGTATCGATGGTCTCGTCCACCTGTCCGATATCTCGTGGCAGGCCTCGGGTGAAGACCTCGTCCGCAACTTCAAGAAGGGCGACGAAGTCGAAGCCGTGGTGCTCGCCGTGGATCCGGAGCGTGAGCGCATCTCGCTTGGCATCAAGCAGATGGAGCAGGATCCGTTCGGTCAGTTCATGGCCACGAACCCGCGCGGCACGGTCCTGACCGGTACGGTCAAGGAAGTGGACGCCAAGGGTGCGCTGGTTGACCTGGGCGAAGGCGTCGAGGGCTACATCCGTGCCAACGACATCGCCAAGGAACGCGTTGACGACGCCACCCTGCACCTGAAGGTGGGTGATGCGGTCGAGGCGAAGTTCACGGGCATGGATCGCAAGGGCCGTCAGCTGCAGCTGTCGATCCGTGCGAAGGACGAGGAAGAGCTGGCCGATACCATGGCTGACTACCAGTCCGCTGCCGGTGGCACGACCAAGCTCGGCGCGCTCCTCAAGGAGCAGATGAACAAGGCCGACTAAGGTCGGAGCGAGGGGCGGGTATCCCGCCCCTCGTTTTGTTGTAACCTGTTGTTTGCGTCAGCTTTATCGAAGAATCAGGGGACCCATGACCAAGTCGGAACTGATCGAGGCGCTGGCGCGGCGCCAGACCCACCTTGCCTTCAGCGATGTGGAACTTGCCGTCAAGAGCGTGCTCGAACAGATGAGCCATGCCCTTTCCACGGGCGAGCGCATCGAGATTCGCGGCTTTGGCAGCTTCGCGCTGCACTTCCGTCCGCCGCGCATGGGGCGTAACCCCAAGACCGGCGAAGCGGTAGCCCTGCCGGGTAAGCATGTGCCTCATTTCAAGCCGGGCAAGGAACTACGCGAACGCGTAAACCTGGCCCTCGAAGACGCCGCTTCCTAAGCGGCGTTTTTTTTGGGGTGCATTGGCAACCTGCGGCCCCTAAACCCGCACAACCTAAACGAATTCCGAACCGTTCCCACCCACGCCTTTCCTGATTCAGGTACAGTCGCCGGATGCGTCTGATCGCCCTCCTTTTCCTGCTGTTGTTCGTGGCCGCCGGTATCATTTTCGGTGCGCTCAACGCCGACCTCGTGCCCTTCGATTTCGGGTTCGCCCGCGCGTCCCTGCCCAAGGGGGGCGCCATGCTCGCGTTCCTGCTGGTGGGCTGGGTGCTGGGTGGGCTTACGGCCTGGGTGGGTACCTCGTTCGCCCACCAGCGCAAGCGCCGCCGGGCCCTGGGTGAGCGCAAGGTAGCCAGCGCGAAAGCCGCATGAACCCGATCTGGTTGTTGGCGCTTGTCCCGCCCATCGCGTTCGCCTGTGGCTGGTGGCTGGCACGCCGTACCGATGCCGGGCGCTCCGGCGCGCGGGTCAACGAACTGTCGTCCGATTACTTCCGCGGGCTGAATTACCTGCTCAATGAAGAGCAGGACAAGGCGCTCGAGGTGTTCCTGCGCCTGGCGGAGTACAACCGCGACACGGTCGAAACCCACCTGGCGCTAGGTAACCTGTTCCGCAAGCGCGGCGAGGTGGACCGTGCGATCCGGCTGCACCAGCACCTCGTATCCCGGCAGGGCCTGTCGGATGAAATGAAGACCGTGGCCTTGCTCGAGCTGGGTGAGGACTACATGCGCGCGGGCCTGCTCGACCGGGCCGAGACCCTGTTCTCCGACCTGGTCGCGATGGATGCGCTGGCGCCGTCTGCCTTGCGCCACCTGATCGCGATTTACCAGCACGAGCGCGAATGGCATAAGGCCATCGATCATGCCCGCCGGCTGGAAGCCATGACCGGCGAAGACGAGGCCGCCATGATCGCGCAGTTTTACTGCGAGCTGGCGGAGCAATCGCGGCAGCACGGGGCCCGTACCGAGGCGCGCGATTACATCCGCGAAGCGTTCGCTTGCCAGGCGGATTGCGTGCGCGCGCACATGATCGCCGGGCGCTTGTCGTCGGAAGACGACGATATGCCGAACGCCATTGCCTCCTACGAGGCGGCCATCGCGGCAGATATCGCATTCGTCCCCGAGATCCTGCCGCCACTGCTTCATTGCTATGCCCGTTCGCAGCAGATGGACCGCGCCGAGACCTTTCTTCGCGAGATCATGGGGCGCTATCACGGAATCTCCCCGGTGCTCGCACTCACGCGCCTGTATGAAGGGCGCGACGGTGAGCGCACCGCCATCGATTTCCTCACCGGCCAGTTGCGCAAGCGGCCCTCCGTGCGCGGCCTCATGGCGCTGATCGACGCCACCATGGACAAGGTATCCGGCGAAGCCCGCGAGAATTACCTGATCCTGCGTGACCTGACCCGCAAGTTGCTCGAAGGCCAGGCCATGTATCGCTGCAGCCGCTGTGGCTTCGGTGCGAAGGCCCACCACTGGCAGTGCCCGAGCTGCAAGAACTGGGGCACCGTGCGACCCATCCACGGTGTCGCCAACGAATGAGCCTGCCGTTGCCCGACCCGCACGTGTTCGCCGCGGGCTGCCTCCTTGTCGCCTTCCTTGTTTCGTTCGGCTGTGTGCGCGTGGCGATCGCGTATGCCCATCGCAAGGGCATGCTCGATGCGCCCGGGCAGCGCCGGTCGCACAGCGTGCCGACGCCGCGGGGCGGGGGGATTGGCATCGTCATTGGCGCCCTTGTCGGTATGCCGGCCGCCCTGCTGTTACTCCCGCCATCGCCAGGCGCAGGGGTGGTCGGTGCGTTTACGGTGGGGGTCATCGCCATCGCGGCCATCGGCTGGCTGGATGACCACGGTTCGCTGCCGATCAAGCCGCGCCTGCTCATCCAGCTGGCGGCGACGCTGCTCTTTTGCGTGGCCGTATCCAGCCACACCGCAAGCTTATGGTGGGCCGTCCCACTACTTCTTGCGGGGGTTTGGTGCATCAACCTGCATAACTTCATGGACGGGATCGACGGCATCGCCGCCATGCAGGCCATGTTCTTTGGCGGGGCCACCGCGCTGGTCGCCGCAAGCGCCGGGGCCTATGGCATCGGCATTGCCGCGGCTGCCCTGGATGCCGCGGCCGCCGGGTTCTGGTGGTTCAACCGCTCGCCGGCACGCATTTTCATGGGCGACGTCGGTAGTGCGACGGTTGGGTTCATTGTTTTCGCCCTCACAGCCATGCTCTGGGCCTGGCGCACCGACCTGCTATGGCCTGAACTTATCCTGTCCTCGGCGTTCGTTATCGACGCGACCTTGACGCTGCTCGTGCGCATCCTGCGCGGTGCTCGCTGGTACACTCCCCATCGCGAGCACCTGTACCAATGGCTCGTGAGGCGGGGGGAATCCCATACACGGGTGGCCACGGGGTACCTGGTGTGGAATCTTTTCGTTTGTGTACCCAGCGCATGGATCGCGCTCCGCCATCCGGCGGTGGCGCCCGCATGCTGCGGGGTGGCCTACCTGCTGGGGGCAGCGGCCTGGCGTACTGGCAAGCGGTCGTGCTTGCGTCGAAGGGAGCGACATGTTTCTGCGTAAATTCATAGGCATCATCCACCCCCGCACTGCCGTGGTCGCTCACGACCTGGCCATGGCGGCCTTCGCATGGTGGATTGCGAAATCACTGCGCTATGCGCTGATGCCCGAGTCGGCGCCGGTCACCTACCTGCCCATGGAATTCCCGCTGGTCCTCCTGGTGCAGGGCGCGGTATTCAACTGGACGGGCCTGTACAAGGGCGTATGGCGCTTCGCCAGCCTTCCCGATCTGTGGAACATCATCAAGGCCACCGTGATCGGCTCGCTCATCATTGGCCTGGCCATGGTGATGTACGCGCGCCTGGACGGTGTACCGCGCTCGGTCCTCCTGGTGTACCCGGTGGTGCTGGTCGTGCTGCTCGGCCTTCCGCGCCTCAGCTACCGCTTCTGGAAAGATAGCCGCATCGATCTGTTCCAGTCCGTGCCGACCAAGCGCGTGCTGATCGTCGGTGCCGACCGCGCGGGTGACGCGCTGGCCCGCGACCTGCGCCGCGACAGCCGCTACAGCGTCATCGGTTTTGTGGACGATAACCTGGCCTTGCGCGGTGCGCAGATCGGTGGTGTGCCGGTACTGGGCACGGTGGACCAACTCGCCGAGTTGTCCAAGGCGGTGGCCGTCCAGATGCTGCTGATCGCGGTGCCGGGCGCCACCACGGCGCAGATGCGTCGCATCGTCGCGTTTTGCGAAAGCACGGGCTTGCCGTTTCGCACGGTGCCCCGCCTGGAAGATGTGGTCGCCGGCCGGGCGCAGTTCAACGAGATCAAGGAAGTCGCGATCGAGGATCTGCTTGGCCGCGATGCCGTGGAGCTCGACTGGACGGCCATCCGCGAAACGATCAGTGGCCGCCGCGTGCTGGTCACCGGCGGTGGCGGCTCGATCGGTTCGGAGCTGTGCCGGCAGGTCGCCCGCCTGGGCGCCGCCTCGCTCACCGTCGTGGAAATGTCCGAGTACAACCTGTACCGCATCGGCCAGGAGCTGACCTCGGCGTATCCCGAGCTGATCTTCAACGGGGTGCTTACCGACGCGCGCGAGTCCGTCGCGGTGCAGCGCCTGTTCGAAGAAACTCAGCCGCAGATCGTCTTCCATGCCGCGGCGTATAAGCACGTGCCCATGCTGCAGGGCCAGCTGCGTGAGGCCTTCCGCAACAACGTCCTGGGTACGCGCGTAGTGGCCGACGCGGCCGTGCGTTGCGGTGCCGAAACCTTCGTCCTCATTTCGACCGACAAGGCGGTGAACCCCACCTCGGTGATGGGTGCCTGCAAGCGCATGGCGGAGATCTGGTGCCAGAACCTCGCGGCGCATACGGCGACACGTTTTATCACCGTGCGTTTCGGTAACGTCCTTGACTCGGCGGGTTCGGTGGTTCCGCTGTTCCGCCGGCAGATCCGCCAGGGCGGCCCGGTGACCATCACCCATCCGGAGATTTCGCGCTACTTCATGACCATCCCCGAGGCCTGCCAGCTGATCCTGCAGGCGGCCACGCTGGGGAAGGGGGGCGAGATCTTCGCGCTGGACATGGGCGACCCGGTCAAGATCCGCGACCTGGCTGAACAGATGATCCGGCTCGCCGGCAAGCGTCCCGGTTCTGACATACAGATTGTCTACACCGGTTTGCGTTCGGGCGAAAAGTTGTTCGAGGAGCTGTTCCACCCGCTGGAAAACTACACGAGTACTACCCACGCCAAGATCTTCCAGGCGCAACACCGCCAGGTCTCGTGGGATCTGCTGCAAACGCAACTGGGCCGCGCCGAAGAAGCGGTGTGGGCCTTTGACGAAGAAACCTTGCGTCGGTGCGTATCGCAGCTGCTGCCCTCGTTCCGCTGGAGCGAGCCGCAGGTCGATAACGTGCTGCCGCTTCGCCGCAACGAAAGTGGAGACATCGCATGACCCAACCCCTGCGCACGGTGGTATTTCCGGTAGCTGGCCTCGGTACGCGCTTCCTTCCCGCGACCAAGGTGGTAGCCAAGGAGATGCTCCCGGTGCTCGACCGCCCGCTCATCCAGTACGCCGTGGATGAGGCCGTCGACGCCGGTGCCGACACGCTGGTGTTTGTCACCAACCGTTACAAGCACGCGATCGCCGATTACTTCGACAAGGCCTACGAGCTCGAAGAGAAGCTGGCCGAGAAGAACAAGGAGGAGCTGCTTGGCATCCTCCGTGGCATCCTTCCGCCGCGCGTGCGTTGCGTGTTCGTCACCCAGCCGGAGGCCCTGGGCCTCGGCGATGCGGTGCTGCGCGCGAAGGCCGTGGTCAACGAGGAGTATTTCGGCGTGATGCTGCCGGATGACCTTATCTGGACGAAGGGCCGTGGCGCCCTGGGCCAGATGTCCGACCTGGCTTACAAGGAGCACGCCGGCGTCATCGCCGTTGAGGAAGTGCCTGAGAAGGACACGGACAAGTACGGCGTGGTGAAGCTCAGCAGCGAGATCAGCGACCGTGCGGGCCGCATCGAGCACATGGTGGAGAAGCCGAAGCCGGCCGATGCACCGTCGAACCTTGCCGTGGTCGGCCGCTACGTGCTGCCGCGCGAGATCTTCGGCTTCCTGGAGCGTACGCGCGCCGGTGCCGGCGGTGAAATCCAGCTCACGGATGCGATCGAGAACCTGCTGAAGGACAAGGGCCAGGTGCTGTCGTACAAGTTCGAAGGCACGCGCTTCGATTGCGGCAACAAGGCGGGCCTTGTCCGCGCGACCCTGGCGATGGCTTTGGAAGATCCGAAGCTGGCGCCGATCGTTCGCGAATACGCGGCGATGTAATACGAAAAGCCCGGCAATCGCCGGGCTTTTCTGTAGGAGCCCACCCTGTGGGCGACATCTTTCGCAGCGGCGCCGCAGATGCCGCGGCACCAACGCGAACCGCGTCACTTACAAAGTAAGCGCATGCATCGACCGGTCAATGCACCGGCAACGACGGCAGGAACTTCGGCCGCTGGAACGCATTCGCCTTCTGCTCCACGCCATAGGCGATCGCGATCAACGTCGGCTCGCTCCACTTCGCGCCGAAGAACACCACGCCCACCGGCAGTTCATGCGCGAAATCGACGGGCAGGGTGATCGACGGGTAGCCAGCGATGGCGGCCGGTGCCGAGACGCCGCCCACGGTCGGGTCACCGCTGACCACGTGATCGCCGAGCACCAGGTCGTTGACGAAGGCAGGCCCCCAGCTCGGTGCGAGCAACGCATCGAGGTGATCCTTCGCCAGCGCTGCGTCGATACCTTCCGGGCCGGCAAGCCGCTTGTTCTTCTCGACGATCTCCTTGTACTTCGGATCGTCGAGGCCGCCCTTTTCCTGCGCCATGAGGAACAGCTCCTGGCCGAACCACGGCATCTCCTGGTCCTTGTGCGCCTCGTTGAAGGCGATGAGGTCGGCCAGGGATTTCATGGGCTGGTTCGGGCGTGTGGCGAGGTACGCGGCGATGTCGTGCTTGAACTCGTAGAGCATCACATCGAGTTCGTGTTCGCTTAGTTCCTTCAGGTGAGGTATCTCAACGTTGTCTACAACGGTGGCACCCTGGGCTTTCAGGAGTGCGATCGTTTTCTCCAATGCGGCATCGGCGTTCGGCTCGATGCCGGCGAGCTGGCGAGCTACGCCGATGCGCTTGCCACGCAGTGCGTTCTGGTCGAGGAACTTTGTGTAGTCGGTGGCGTGCTTGTCGGCATCTTTCGTGGCCGGGTCGCTGGGGTCGCTGCCGGCGATGGCGCTCAACACGGTCGCTGCATCGGCGACGCTGCGGGCCATGGGGCCGGCGGTGTCCTGGCTATGCGAGATGGGGATGATGCCGGTGCGGCTGACCAGGCCGACGGTGGGCTTGATGCCGACCAGGCCGGTCATGGAAGCGGGGCAGATGATGGAGCCGTCGGTTTCGCTGCCAATCGCCACGGTCGCGAGGCCGGCGGCTACCGCTGAGCCCGAGCCGGCGCTGGAGCCGCAGGCGTTGCGATCGAGTACGTAAGGGTTGAGGGTGAGGCCGGCACGGCCGGTCCAGCCGCTGGTGGCGTGGTTAGAGCGGATGTTGGCCCACTCGCTGAGGTTGGCCTTGCCCAGGATCACTGCGCCGGCCTTGCGTAGCCGTGCGGCGACGGCGGAATCCTTCGGCGCCGTGCTGCCCGCCAGTGCCAGCGAGCCGGCCGTGGTCTGCATCCGGTCACCGGTGTCGATGTTGTCCTTCAGCAGGATGGGTATGCCGGCCAGCGGCCCCTTGCCCTTGCCGTTGCTCTTGCCAGCGATGGCGAGCGCGTCGGGGTTCGTCTCGAGCACGGCATTGACCCGCGGACCGGCTTTGTCGATCGTCGCGATGCGATCGAGGAAGAGCTGGGTCATGCCGGTGGGCGTCAGCTCGCCGCGGGCATAGGCCCGCTTCAACGTGGCGATGGAGGCGAAGGCATCGTCCTCGCCGGCATCGCGCGCGTGGGCGGCGAGCGGTAGCAGGAGTGCGAGCGCGGCGACGAGTGCGTGGCGGTGCTGCGGCATAAGGTCTCTCCCCCGGTGGTCCGGTCGATGGTAGCCCAGCGGCCGTGCGCCGTGTGGCTATACTCAGCCGACACCCAAGGTGGACCCCAGGGGAGCAGGCGGATGCGACGTTCGTTCGGATGGATCGTGCTGGCCGTGATTGCGCTCGCGTTCGCGACGCATGCCCACGCGCAGGCATCGCCGCCTGTGCCCGATACGCTTGAGCAGCGCATCGCCGCGTGCACCAGTTGCCATGGCCCGCACGGGGAAGGGGGCAACGATGCCTTCAAACCGCGCCTGGCCGGCAAGCCCGCCGGTTACCTCCTGCGCCAGTTGCAGGATTTCCAGAAGGGCCTGCGCCATTACGAGATCATGGAGTACATGGTCGCGCCGCTGGATGAGGCGTACATGCGCGAGATCGCCGAGTACTTCGCGGGCCAGCAAGTTCCCTATGAAACGCACCCGACGCCGGCGATGACGCCGGCGGCCATGGCGCGCGGTGAGCAACTGGTCACGAAGGGCGATGCGGCGAAGGGGGTGCCCGCATGCATGGCATGCCACGGGCCGAACCTCACGGGCGTGCAGCCCGATATTCCCGGCCTGGTCGGCCTTCCGTATGACTACGTGAGCGCGCAATTAGGCTCATGGCGGACCAACACGCGCAGCACCACGGCTCCCGACTGCATGGCGACGGTGGTCAGCCGGCTCACTGACGCCGACATCAGCGCCGTCTCAGCGTGGCTGGCCTCACGTCCCGTGCCGCCCGACGCGCACGCGGAACCCGCCGGGAGCGTAAAGCCGCCCCTTCACTGCGGCGTACTGGGAGGCTGACCTGATGAAGACCGCCCTCCAGATCGCCGCGCTGCTGGTAGCCCTTACCACCTTTGGAAGCGCGCTCGCGCGCGATGCCCTTACCGAAGGCCAATACCTAACCACCATTGGCGATTGCGCCAGCTGCCATACGGCTCGAAACGGCAAGCCCATGGCGGGCGGTCGCGTGGTTCCCACGCCGTTCGGCGCCATCCCTTCCCCGAACCTCACCCCCGATCGCGAAACCGGACTGGGCGAGTGGTCGGCCGATGACTTCTACCAGGCGCTGCACAGCGGCAAGGCGCACGACGGTACATCGCTCTACCCGGCGTTCCCGTTCACCTCGTACACCAGGGTGACCCGCGCCGACAGCGATGCCATGTTCGCCTACCTGAAATCATTGCCCGCGGTGCGCAACCCCGACACCCCGAATACGTTGCGCTGGCCGTACCGCATGCGTTCGCTCATGGCGACATGGCGGCTCATGTATTTCGACGAAGGCGAGTACCCGTCCGACCCGAAGCAATCCGCGCGATGGAATCGTGGTGCGTACCTCGTCCAGGGCCTGGGCCACTGCAACGAATGCCACGCCAGTCGCAACAGCTTCGGTGCGATGGTGACCGATCCCTACCTCGCAGGTGGCCTGATCCCGGTGCAGAACTGGTATGCGCCGGATCTGTCGATGGGCCCGGAGGGTGGCCTTGCCGGCTGGAGCGAAGCCGATGTCGTGGCACTGCTTAAAACAGGCCGGTCATCGAAGGGCAGTGCCCTTGGGCCCATGGCGGAGGTGGTGCTCAAGAGTACGCAGCACCTCACCGACGACGACCTTGCTGCTATCGCCACCTACCTCAAGACATTGCCGCCGCGCGCCCCGGTGCGTCAGCGCGGCAACGCCGTGGATGCCGCGCAGGTGGCCCAGGCCGGACAGAAGGTATACGCGCAGCACTGCGCGGACTGCCATGGCGCCGACGGCCGCGGCAAAGGCGATGCGTACCCGCCGCTCGATGGCAATGTCAGTGTGACCGAGCCGAGCGGTATCAACGCGATCCGCGTGGTGCTCTCCGGTGGATTCGCCCCGGCCACGGCATCGCATCCGCGGCCTTACTCCATGCCGCCATTCGCGCAGGTACTTACCGATGATGATGCGGCGGCCGTGGTCACGTACATCCGTCACGCGTGGTCGAACCGTGCGTCATCGGTATCGCCGAACGACGTGCGTGCCTACCGGTCGACGCCGGGCGGTATCTGAAGCACTTCATCCGCCATCGCCCGCCAGGTCGCGAGGTTCCACGAGCCGCGGGCCTGGCCGGAGGGTGAGGGGAGTACCCACGCGTTCGCGCCGCCGAAGCGTTCGGGTTGCCGTCCGGTCGCAATGCCTTTACCGAGTGCGGCCATACCCGCCTGCTTGCTGGTGAAGGCGATGATGCGTGGCGCGAACGTCCGGACCTTCGCTTGCAGTGCTTCAACATCGAATGCATCGCGCGGCAGCTGATTATCGTTACCGTGATGATATTTCGCGAGGTCGGTAAAACCGATGCCGAAACCCCGCATCAGTGGGTACTCGGCCGGTGCGAACAGCCGCGGTGTGAGCCCTATGGCGTGCAGCGCGCGCCAGAACATGTTGCCCGGATGCGCGTAATACGCGCCATCACGTGCGGAGCGTGTGCCTGCCGCCGTGCCGCAAAACACAAGGCGAAGGCCCGGCTCAAGCACGTCGGGCAGGATGTGTTGCGCGGAATCGGCATCGCTCATGCGGTTACTTTAACCTGCGTTTGATGCGCCACAACAAAGCCTAGACATAAGGACCGCTAGGGTAAGGGCCCATGAACTCCTCCGACTGGATGCCCGACGTCTCGCATCCGTGGACGCGTTTTGCGCTGGTGATCATCATCGCGCTCGTGGTCGCGGGCCTCATCCATCGCGTTTCCGACGCCTTGTTGCGCCGGCTTGCGTTACGGCATCCCATGGGTGCCAGCATCGTAGCGAAGGCGAACACGCCGCTGGAGGCCATCGTGCCACTGGTCATGGTGCTGCTGGCCTTTCGCGTGGCGCCCGACGAGCCAGCGCGACTGATCGATGGGCTGGAGCACCTGCTTGGGGTGGGCCTGATCGGCGCGTGTACGTGGTTCCTCGTGCGCTGTATCGGTGCGGTTGAGGCCACGGTGTCGCGCTTCAACCCGATCGACCTCGAAGACAACCTGCGTGCGCGGCGCCTGCAGACCCAATCGCGCGTGCTGGCGCGGACGGGCATGGTGGTGACCGTGGTGCTGGGCATCGGCGTGGCGCTGATGACATTCCCCGCCGTCCGGCAGTTCGGCGCCAGCCTCCTGGCCTCGGCGGGTATCGCAGGCATCGCCGTGGGCCTTGCCGCCAAGCCGGTGCTGGGCAACCTGATCGCCGGCATCCAGATCGCACTGACCCAACCCATCCGCATTGATGATGTCGTGATCGTCGAGGGTGAGTGGGGCAAGGTGGAAGAGATCACCAGCACCTACGTCGTGGTGAAGATCTGGGATGAGCGGCGGATGATCGTGCCGTTGCAGTACTTCATCGAGACCCCGTTCCAGAACTGGACGCGTACCTCGTCACAGATCCTTGGCTCGGTGCTGCTATGGTTCGACTACGGCCTGCCGCTGGAGCCATTGCGTGGCGAGTTGGAGCGCATCTGCAAGGGTGCCTCCGAGTGGGATGGCCGGGTCATGGTGATGCAGGTAGTGGACAGTAACGACAAGGGCATGCAGATCCGCGCCCTGGTCAGTTCGTCGAACTCTGGCAAGTCGTTCGACCTGCGCTGCAAGGTTCGCGAGGGCCTCATCGCCTTCGTCCGCCGTGAGTCCCCCGCCTACCTGCCACGCCTGCGCGGCGATCTGGAAAGCCAGGTCCGCGGCGTCGAAGCTGCCCCGGTCCCTTTCACTGCCAAGCGATCAGGCCGGGTGTATGGACAAGGCTGATCGTGCACAAGCGCGCCCGTACAAGAGCGAGCGCACGCCAGCGGTATAGTGTCCGCCATCAGGCACACCGCCCGGAGCTTTAGCCATGTCCAGCAACGAACACACCCCTGAACACGCCGCCCACCGCTGGTTCGCAAAAAGTCTCGATGACCTGGGCCACGCCGAACGCCACCTGCTCGACCGCCTGATGCAGCGCAAGCTGGTGGCGGAGAACATCAACGAGGTTTTCCGCGAGGATATGAGCTTTGGCGAGCGCCTGGCCGACAAGGTGTCGCGCTTTGGTGGCTCGTGGACGTTCATCATCGTGTTCGCGCTGATTCTGCTGGCATGGACGGGCGCGAACAGCTGGGTCTTGCACAAGCCATTCGATCCGTACCCGTACATCTTCCTCAACCTGATGCTGTCGATGCTGGCGGCGGTGCAGGCGCCGGTGATCATGATGAGCCAGAACCGCCAGGCGGCGAAGGATCGGATGGATGCGACGAACGACTACAAGGTGAACCTGAAGGCCGAGATCGAGATCATGGGCCTGCATGAGAAGCTGGACCAGATGCGTAACGACCAGCTGCAGTTGATGCTGATGAAGCAGCAGGAGCAGATCGACCTGTTGTTGAAGCTGGTGCGCGAGCGGGGCGACTGAGTCGGCTTGCCTTTGGCTTCGCGCTGGTTAAGCGGTTCATTCGCTGGGCGAATGCGTGTTCTTAGCGGCATCCGCCGCCTCGCTCTGGTTAGCTTGAGGCCGAGAGCCGTCGGTGCCCACCCTCGCTGCTCAGACAGGTCCTCCGCGTTCGTACCGGAGTGCGCCTCCGGCGCATATGTACCTAATTGGCCTACGGCCGCTCTCTTGTGCGGAACTCGCCTCGAGGGTGGGCACCGACGACTCTTTTGACCCATGAGGTTGAGTGAGTGGAGAGCCGCGGCGTTGTCTGCGGATAGGTTGGTGCGGTCGGGCATGCGTGGGCGGACAGCTGCTCCGCCCACCGACAGGGGCGGCCGTGCGGCGTGTATCGGCAAGCGCGGCGTCGTGGCAGCGTTTGCCGATCGTCGCGTGGTGATGCGTTATGGCCTCACCGCTGCGTAGGTTGATCGCGTGCAAGCGGGCTCCTACACGAGCCTGGCGCATTCATTAATCAGATCGCGGTAACCACTCCCTTGTAGGAGCTCACCCTGTGGGCGACATCTTTTCGCCGAGCGCGCAGGTCCTGCGGCGGTATCGCGAAAGCTGTCGGCCACAGGGTGGCCTCCTACAGGGGCATGGCGTCACGAGCTACGAGCTCGCCCGCCAAGCCACCTCATGGGTGAAGAGAGCCGTCGGTGCCCACCTTCGAGGCGAGTTCCGCACAAGAGAGCGGCCGTAGGCCAAATAAGTACACATGCCGCGCAGCGGCATTCCGCACCGAACGCGGAGGACCTGTCTGAGCAGCGAGGGTGGGCACCGGCGGCTCTTCGCCTCAAGCCCGCCAGGGCGAGGCGGCGGATGCCGCTAAGAACATGCATTCGCGCCAGCGGATGAGCCGCTTCACTAGCGCCAAGCTGAAGGCGAGCCCACGCGGGCATGCACAAAAAAGCCCGGCTTTCGCCGGGCTTTTCGGTTGGCTTGCGGGTGGTGATTAACCGCCGCGCGAAGCCTTCTTGCGATCGTTTTCCGTCAGGTGCTTCTTGCGGAGGCGGATCTCCTTCGGCGTGACTTCGACCAGCTCGTCATCGTCGATGAAGTCCAGTGCCTGCTCCAGCGTGAACTTCGTGGCCGGGGTCAGCTGGATCGCATCGTCCTTGCCCGAGGCGCGCATGTTGGTCAGCGGCTTCGGCTTGATCGCGTTCACGGTCAGGTCGTTGTCCTTCGCGTGGATGCCGATCAGCTGGCCTTCGTACACCGAATCACCTTCAGCGGCGAACAGCTTGCCACGCTCCTGCAGCGGCCCAAGCGAGTAGGCCGGGGTGGTGCCCGGGGCGTTCGCGATCATCACGCCGTTCTGGCGCTTGGCGATCGGTGCCGGGGTGTACGCACCGTAGTGCTTGAACACGTGGAACAGCAGGCCCGAACCCTGGGTGAGGGTCTTGAACTGGTTCTGGAAGCCGATCAGGCCGCGCGCCGGGATTTCGTACTCAAGGCGCACGCGGCCATTGCCGTCGGACACCATGTTCTTCAGGTCGCCCTTGCGGATGCCCAGACGCTCCATCACGCCGCCCTGGTGCTGCTCTTCGATGTCGATCACCAGCTCTTCGATCGGCTCCATCTTCTGGCCGTCGATATCCTTGAGGATGACTTCCGGGCGCGACACGGCCAGCTCGTAGCCTTCGCGGCGCATGTTCTCGATCAGCACCGACAGGTGCAGTTCGCCACGGCCCGAGACCAGGAACTTGTCGGCGTCGGAGCCGTCTTCCACGCGCAGGGCCACGTTGTGCACCTTCTCGCGGTCCAGGCGCTCACGCAGCTGGCGGCTGGTGAGGAACTTGCCGCCGGAGAGATCCTTGTGACCCACGAACGGCGAGTTGTTCACCTGGAAGGTCATGCTGATCATCGGCTCGTCGACGCTCAGCGGCGGCAGCGCTTCCGGGGTATCCAGCGCGGTGACGGTATCGGAGATGGTCAGCTCGGGGATGCCGGCGATGGCGACGATGTCGCCCGCCTCGGCGGTGTCCTGCTCGATGCGCTCGAGGCCGAGGAAGCCCAGCACCTGGACAACCTTGCCCTGGCGCTTCTTGCCTTCACGGTCGATCACGGCGACCGGCATGCCCTTCTTCAGGGTGCCGCGCTGGATGCGGCCGATGCCGATGACGCCGACGAAGTTGTTGTAGTCCAGCTGGCTGATGCGCATCTGGAACGGGCCTTCCGGATCCACGTCCGGCTTCGGCGCGTGCTGCATGATCGCTTCATACAGCGGGGTCATGTCGCCTTCGCGGGCGTTCTCGTCCAGCGAGGCGTAACCGTTCAGCGCCGAGGCGTAAACGATCGGGAATTCCATCTGCTCATCGGTGGCGCCGAGCTTGGCGAAGAGATCCCACACCTGCTCGACCACCCACTCCGGACGCGCACCCGGGCGGTCAACCTTGTTGACGACCACGATGGGCTTGAAGCCCATGGCGAAGGCCTTCTGGGTCACGAAGCGGGTCTGCGGCATCGGGCCGTCCATCGCATCGACGAGGATCAGCACGGTATCGACCATCGACAGCACGCGCTCGACTTCGCCACCGAAGTCAGCATGCCCCGGGGTGTCGACGATGTTGATGCGGTTCTTGACGCCCTTCTTCTTGTCTTCCCAGGTGATGGCCGTGTTCTTGGCCAGGATCGTGATGCCACGCTCCTTTTCCTGGTCGTTCGAATCCATGACGCGCTCGGCGAGCACGGTGCGCTCGTTGAGCGTGCCCGACTGCTTCAGCAGCTGGTCGACGAGGGTGGTCTTGCCATGGTCGACGTGGGCGACGATGGCGATATTGCGCAGGAATTCGATGGACATGCGTCGTGCACCGGCGTTAAGCCGGGCGGCCTCTTTGGGATGGGAAGCCGACGATTATAAAGACTTTTTCGAACTTTCGCATGACGGCGCCGGGGCCCGGTCTCGGGCCCCGGCGCGACCGGCTTTTTAGGGCTCGATTGGGGCGTCCTGGCAGCTGGGCGGCAGGTATTTCGGGTCGATACCCTCGGCCGAGCAACTCCATTGGATGGTCTTGCCTTCGACCGTGGGCGTCATGATCAGCTGGCCGCCCTCGAGCTTGGCGTTGGTCTTGTGGGGCGGCGTGGTGTCGAAGGTACCCACGATCTCGCCGCCGGGGCCAATTTCGATGCTGCCCAGGAAGTTATCGCTGAGCGTCTCGGGCTTACCCAGCCCCGCCGCCGCGTTGTTCGCGGGGAACTTGCCGGTAGCCAGGCGGTGCTCGGTGACAGCGACCTTCACGGCGCCCATGGACGCCGCGGCGGCGCCGACCTGGCTCCGGATCGTATAGACCTGGTACTGCGGGATCGCGATGGCCGCGATGATCGCCGCCGTGGCGACCGTGGCCATGCCCGTGGCGCCGCCACCGGCACCGGCCAGTTCAACCGGGGACTGCTCGTAGGTGACCGACAGGGCCAGCGTTTCCTTGTCGACCTCCAGCCCGGCACCGATTACGCCCTTGTCGGGCAAGCCCAGGGTGTGGGCCGAGGGCAGGGCGGCGATATCGCCATCCGAGCCGGCCACGCCAGTCATCGCCTGCAGGATGGACAGGTAGGTGTAGTACGCATCGCGCTGGGCACCGTGGCTGGTGGCGGCAAAGCCGGCCACCGTGCGCTGGCCCTGGAAGGCGTGGGCCTTGAACCAGTCCTCCATGGAGGCGCTGGGGCCGGCCGCCGAGCGATCGGAAAGGGCCTGGGGCACCTTGGCGAAGATTGCCCAGTCGCCTTCCTCGGTCCACCATGCGCGGCCGCCCGTGCGGGCTACGACGCGCATGAGGTTCTGCAGTTCCGGCGGGGTATTCGGCTGCAGCACGTCGTCCGCACCGTTGGGTGCGGTCATCCAGTGCACTTCCTCGCCATCGACCTTGGTGGTGCCGGTCTTCCACCCGAACTGGGCGTTCTGGGCGATGCGATCGTGCCAGGCCTTCCAGTCGCGCACGCGCACGGCCGTGTAGGTACCCGCGTCATCGGCGAAGAAGATGTATTCGGGGCCAAACCAGCTGAAGTAATCCGTCGGCGCCATGTGCAGGCGCTTCTGCAGCGTGGCGCCGAACTCGCGGATCTTCTTCGCCCCGTCCGGGCCGAAATCGAGGTTGATGTTGGCATCCATTGCCTTCCAGGCCCCGGCGGTAGGCGCGGCGAGGGTGAAAGCCCAATGCGCATCGCCCACTGTCTTGAACGTCGGCGCGAAGGAGGTGGGGGCGAGGTACTGCAGCAGGCGCGCCTGCGGCGAGTGGATCAGCAACTGGAGCTGGCCGCGGCCGTTGACCGTGCCCGCGCCGAACGCGATGGCATCGGCCTTGGAGGCGAAGTCAGCGGGCAGCTTGCCGAGCGGGGAATCGCCCGCCTGCGCCGCGGCGACGGCACCGACGCCGCGGACAGTTACCCAGCCGAAGAAGCCTTCACCGCTGGTGTCGATCCGCGCTTCAAGCGCAGTGAGCAGGGGCGGCACCGTGGCCGCGTTGGCCTTGTAGATGTCCGCAGCCAGGCCGGTCAGGGTATGTGCATCCATAGGTTCGTTCTTGCCGACCGGCACGGCACTGGCGAGCCACAGCCGGTGCTGGGCCACATCGAAATGCACGGCCGCCGAGCCACCGGCCAGCATGCCGTTACCCTCGGCATCGAGCGGTGCCGATAGCAGCTTCTCGTCACCGGCCAGGCTGGCCAGGCGCGCATTCAGCGCATCCACGCTCGGGAAATCGACCAGCGCCGTGGCCATCATCCGCGACGAAGGCGACGGGATGCCGAGCGGATCGACCAGGGCGATCTCGATGGGTGAACGCACATCGCCAAGCAGGAGGTTGAGCGCAGGCGCGAGTTTCAGGTCGGCGAGCAGCTTGTCCTTCGCCAGCGCGTCCCGGATCTGCGCGATCGCATCGAGGTGCGCTTTTGCCGATAGCGCCGCATCGAGCGGCCGGCCATTCGGCACGGCGTTGAGCATGCCCCATGGCGAGGGGATGCGCAGGTAAGCGACCGTCTGCGCAGGCAGGTGCTGGCGCAGCCATGCCGGTGACGAAAGCGACGCCTGCGCGGCGGCCACGGCCTGCGGATCAGCGCTGGGCGCCTCTTCCTTCTTGTGGCAGGCCACCAGGCCCAAAGCGGCGGAAATGGCTGCGCCAAGCAGCACGGTACGACGGGCAATCATTGCTCGGTATCCCCTGGGTTCGTCCGGCTCCTGCCGGGAAGGCTGGAGCATAACGCGTGGCGTGCCAGCCTGTCCTTCGACGGCCTTGCAGGAGCGCGCTGACGTTCAAGCCAGGTATGTATATAGCCCCTCGTCCTGTCCTATGCTGCGCATCCGCAGAACAGGGAGCGTCCATGCGTTATCGAATCGCCGTTGCAGTCTTGCTTGCGCTGTCACTCACCGCGTTGTCGGTTCCTGTCTGGGCGCAGGGCCGCCCAGGCATCGATGAGTTCATCCGTCGCGCAGGCGTGGTCATCGCCGCACAGAATTCCGCAGGATCACCTCTGCCCGCAACGGACCCCCGGGTTCACGCGCTTCTGGCGTCCGCCACCGGCGAGGCCGTTTTCGGCCAGGGGCCGGATACGGCGCAGGATCTCAATCGCCTTGTCGGCGATGTCAGCGCATGCCGGATCGCTGCCGAAGGGCGATCGCGAGTCGGTGATGAAGGACATACGGGAATTACGGCAGGCCGAGATTCAGATGTACGCCGGCTTCTTTACGATGATGCCCATGTATGAGGATGACGCTCGCGCGATGCATGTTGCCATGCTTGCGGCCGCCTCCGATTCAGCGCCTGCCGTTGCTGGCGCGTTGACCGTGCCGCAGCGCAGGGATATGTACTTCAAGGTCGTTCGCGCGGCGGCCTTCAGCAAGCCCGACGAGGCGGCGAGGTTCGAGAGCATCAAGCAGGCGTTCGATGGCAAGGAATGCGTTGGCCTGTGTGCATTTGGCGAATAGATAGGCAGGGGTTACCGGGTGATTATGCGTTTTTGTCGAATTTTCTGTCTGGGCACGCTGGCGATCGCCAGCCTTTCGCGGCCTGTCCATGCGGGTGATTTGCCAGGCGCCGATGAATACCTCCGCCTTGCCGACGTGGTGATCGCGGCGCAGAAGGAAGCGGGCGCGGCGCTCCCGGAGTCCGACGCACGTGTGCAGGCGCTCGTCGCCGCGGCATCGGACCGCAAGGTCTTCGGACGGTCGTCGATCGCCGAGAGTCGCTCCATGTCTGGTGAGGATGTGATCCGTGTAAGTGACATCATGATCAGGACAGGAGAGGTGCTGCACGCATACCTTAAAACGGATACCGCGACATCGCCGCCGAAGGATCTCCTTGCCGGGGCCGTCGTGAACGCCAGAAAGTATGAAGGTGTAGTCGGCCCGTTGTTTGCCTTCTCCCTCTCAACGACGGGCCGGGCCATCGCGGGCTTTACGACGCTGCTTGGCAAGGTGCCGGCGGATCAGCGCGCGGCGAAGATGCCTGCTGTACGTGAGATCCGGCGTGGCTCGGTGATCTTGCTTTCGGACGTCTTTGGCATGACATGGCCCGTTGAAGGCGCTGAGGCCGATGCACGTGAGGATATCCTCCACGCCGCCGCTGACGTTGCACCCGTGGTGGCGGGCGCACTGACGCTCGCGGAGCGAAAGGACATCTGGAGGCGTGCATTTCGCGCGCACGTGCTTGCCGCGCCGGGTGACCAGGCGACCTTCCAGAAAATCGAGCGGGCATTCATGAGTGCGGACTGCGTCGACCTATGTGCATTTGGTGAATAACCGCTGGGTGGTATGGTTGCCCGATCGCAATAGCAGGACTGGCCGCGGTGACCGATACGTTTGGCGAAGTGCGGGTGACCCTTCATCGCGGCGATGACGACCTGCTGACTGCGGGTCTTGGTTTGCGAGGACTTGCAGGTGTGCCGGCGAGGTTCGTATCGCCTGCCGCGCCTACCGCAGGAGAACTGCGCCGCCGATCCATCCAGAGCAGCTGGCGAGGCATCGCGGATCTGGGCCCACTTGGCGGGTTCGGTAGCGTGTACGGTGATGTCCCCGACGTTCCCGGCCGCGAGTTCACCACGTTCGCATGGCTACACGGCGCGCGTCATCCACACCGCGTGCTCGCCCAGATACCGGATGCCTTCGACAAGCAAGCGCGTTGCCTGGTCGTCGCCGCATCGTCGGGCTCGCGCGGTATCTACGGGCCAGTGGCGCTGGCGGGTGGCTGGGGATTGCCGCGTGGTTGCGCGGTGGTCTACACGGACAAGGGCACGGGGGCGGGTTATTTCGATCCGGCTGATGGCACGGGCGTGACGCTTGACGGTACGCGCGCGAAGGCGGGCGACGCCGTCCTGGAGTTCGAGCCCAAGGGTGTGCCGCGCGATGCGGGCGTGGCGGCCAAGCATGCCCATTCGGGCGATCACCCGGAGGCGGAATGGGGTAGGCACGTCCTGCAGGCTGCGCGGTTCGGTCTGGCGATGCTCGATCGTGCGTATCCGGATGAGGCGCCCTTCACGCCACAAAACACGCGCATCATCGCGACGGGCCTTTCAAACGGCGGCGGCGCGGTATTACGCGCCGCTGGTGACGATGCCGAAGGCTTGCTTTCCGCGGTCGTCGCGCTGGAGCCGAACATCCACATCGAAGGCCATGGCCGCCCCTTCTATGATTACGCCACCGAGGCGGCGTTGCTGCTTCCTGCCGCTCTATCCGCGCCCGAGTTTGACGATGTGCCCTTCGCGAGAGCCGGGATGGCCACGCCACCCGCATGGGTGCTGCGCGGCGCCGCGCTGCGTGCGCACGGCAAGCTTTCAGGTAACACGCCGCAGGCGCAAGCGGCGGAAGCACTGTCGATGCTCCGTGCATCGGGGTGGCGCGACGAGGCGCTGAAGGTTGCAGCTTCATCCACCTGGCTGGACCTGTGGCGCTCGGTCACCGTGGCCTATGCATCCTCGTACCTGCGCCGGGAGGCGGGCGACATGCCTTGTGGGTTTTCGTACGAGGCGCAGCGCATCGGCGGCGTCACCACGCCTGCCGACGCGATCGTCCGCGCGGCCTGGTGGGCCGACGGGTCTGGCGTACCTCCCCATGCCGGCATCACCCTGGCGGGAGGCATGGATCTCTCGCTCGACCCGACCCTGCCGGGTTGCCTGTGCCTGCGCGACTTGTGGACGGGGCAGGGCGAGGATGCTCAAAAACTAAGGGAAGGCGTGGCTGCCACGGCCGCCGCCATGCCGCGCGAGGATTTGCCCATCCTGGTGGTCCACGGCACCGACGATGGCCTGATCCCGGTCAGCTTCAGCGCCGAGCCCTACGTGGCCTGGCTCCGTGCCCATGGCCGCTCCCCGGTATTCTGGAAAGTCCCCTACGCCCAGCACTTCGATGCCTTCTTGGCCTTCCCAGATTTCGGCGACCGCCATGCCCCGTTGCTGCCTTTCGGCTATGCCGCGCTTGACCGGGCCTGGGCGCACCTGACCACCGGCCGCGCCCTCCCGGAAGACGCCCTGGTCCGCGATACCCAGCCCCGTGGCCCCGGGCCGCTTACCGCCAAGACCCTGGCCTTGCCGCCAGGCTAATCCTTTCATCACGCAGTGCCGCTTGAGTTCTTTGGCCCCGGGCGCCATCTTCGTTAGCCTTTGCAGCCTCCCCTGGGCCGGGCGCAATCCGCGTTTGGCCGAATTTCAACGAGTTACAGGAAATACGATGACCATTAACGTCACCATGAAGACCAATAAGGGCGACATCCACCTGCGCCTGCACGACGACAAGACCCCGATGACGGTGGCCAACTTCGTGAACCTGGCCAAGCGTGGTTACTACGACGGTCTGTCGTTCCACCGCGTCATTGCCGATTTCATGATCCAGGGTGGCTGCCCGGAAGGTTCCGGCCGCGGTGGCCCGGGTTACCGTTTTGGCGACGAGTTCGACAGCAGCCTGAAGCACGACAAGCCGGGCATCCTCTCGATGGCCAATGCCGGCCCGGGCACCAATGGCTCGCAGTTCTTCATCACCCACGGCCCGACCCCGTGGCTGGATGGCAAGCACAGCGTCTTCGGTGAAATCGTGGGTGCGGAAGACCAGGCCGTGGTCGATGCCATCCGCCAGGAAGACACCATCAATAAGGTGGAAGTGTCCGGCGACGTGGACGCCCTGCTCGAGAAGCAGGCCGCCAAGGTCAAGGAGTGGAACACGGTGCTGGACGCTCGCTAAGCGCCCCGGCCCCCCCTGTTTAAAACGAAACGCCGCCCCCTGGGGCGGCGTTTTGCTTTGGCGCCATCCAGCCGTGGGCCCATGCTAAAATAGCGGCCTTTGTTCCGTCCCCACGACGAGGAAACGATGCCGCAGCTCGCCAAGCGTATGGGTCGCGCCAAGCCCAGTGCGATCATGGTTATTGCCGAGAAGGCCAAGCGCCTGAAAGCCGAGGGGCGCGACATCGTCAGCTTCTCGATCGGCGTCCCCAACTTCCTCCCCGGCGAGCACGTCTACGCCGCCGCCCGCGAGGCGCTGGCGAAGGATTCCGGCCAGTACGGCAGCAACCGCGGCGCCGATGCCCTGGTCAACGCCTTCCTCAAGCACATCGAAGCCCTGGGCCTCACCGGCTATAAGCCGGAGAACGTCAGCACGGGCGTCGGTGCCAAGCAGATCCTGTACAACCTGGCCGAAGCCCTGCTCGATGAAGGCGATGAAATCGCTTTCCCGGCCCCGTACTGGACCAGCTACCTCGATATCGCCGAGATCGTCGGGGCGAAGATCAACATCCTGCCGTGCCCGCCCGAGCAGCACTACAAGCTCACCCCGGCACAGCTCGAAGAGGCCCTGCAGCGCAAGCCGCGCGTGTTCCTCTTCAACAACCCCTCCAACCCCACCGGTATGGTCTACACGCGCGATGAAATCGCCGCGCTGGCCGATGTGATCGTGAAGTACCCGGAAACCTGGGTGATCACCGATGACATCTACAACACCATGGTGTTCGATGGCGTGGGTTACCACAACTTCGTGCACGTGCGCCCGGAGCTGAAGGACCGCGTGATCTTCGTCGATTCGCTGTCGAAGACCTACGGCATGCCGGGCTGGCGCGTGGGCTTCATCGCCGCGCCTGCCGAGGTCGCCAAGGCGGTCACCACGCTCAACTCCAACCACATCACCAGCCTGCCTGAAGTCGTCACCGCCGCCGCGGTGGCCGCCCTTGCGGGTCCGCAGGATGTGCCCGAGCAGAAGTGCATTGAGTTCGCCGCCAAGCGCGATCGCGTCTACAACGCGCTGGTGTCCATTCCCGGCGTGGTCTGCCCGCGTCCGCAGGGCGCGTTCTACGCGTTCCCGGATATCTCGGTGGCCTTCGGCAAGCAGCACAACGGCGTCGCCATTACCGATGACGTCACCTTCTGTGCCGCGCTGCTGGAAGCCAAGGGCGTGGCCTGCGTGCCGGGTTCCGCCTTCGGCGAGCCGCGCGCGCTGCGCATTTCCTATTCCTGCCCGGATGAGGCACTCGACAAGGGCATGGCCCGCATCGTCGAGTTCTTCGCCGAGCTGAACTGATCGTCAGTCCCACACGCGATATCCCTGAGGAGTCGAAACATGAAAGCACCCGTTCGCGTTGCCGTCACCGGCGCAGCCGGCCAGATCGGCTATGCCCTCCTGTTCCGTATCGCCGCCGGCGACATGCTGGGCCCGGACCAGCCGGTGATCCTGCACCTGCTCGAAATCACCCCGGCGCTGCCGGCCCTGCAGGGCGTGGTGATGGAGCTCAACGATTGCGCCTTCCCGACGCTGGCCGGCGTGGTCGCCACCGATGACCTCAACGTTGCTTTCAAGGACGTGGATTACGCCCTGCTCGTCGGCGCGCGTCCGCGCGGCCCGGGCATGGAGCGCAAGGATCTGCTCGAAGCGAACGGCGCCATCTTCGGTCCGCAGGGCAAGGCCCTGAACGATCACGCCAAGCGTGACGTGCGCGTGCTGGTGGTCGGTAACCCGGCCAACACCAATGCGCTGATCGCCCAGCAGAACGCCCCGGACCTGGATCCGAAGTGCTTCACCGCCATGGTGCGCCTGGACCACAACCGCGCCCTGTCGCAGCTGGCCGAGAAGACCGGCACGCACAGCACCGATATCAAGAAGCTCACCATCTGGGGCAACCACAGCTCCACCCAGTACCCGGACCTGCACACCACCACGGTGAAGGGCAAGCCGGCGCTGGAGCAGGTCGACCAGGCGTGGTACGAGGGTGACTTCATCCCGACCGTGCAGCAGCGCGGCGCGGCCATCATCAAGGCCCGTGGCGCCTCGTCGGCCGCGTCGGCCGCGTCGGCCGCCATCGATCACATGCGTGACTGGACCCTCGGCACCGCCGAAGGCGACTGGGTCTCCATGGCGATCCCGTCGGATGGTTCGTACGGCGTCGAGCCGGGCGTCATCTTTGGCTACCCGGTCACCGTGAAGGATGGCAAGTACGCGATCGTGCAGGGCCTGGCGATCAATGCGTTCTCGCAGGCGCGTATCGACGCGACCGAAAAGGAATTGCGCGAAGAGCGCGCCGGCGTCGAGCACCTGTTCGCCAAATAAGCCGGCTGCGTAGCTCAGCCCATGTAGGAGCCCACCCTGTGGGCGACATCTTTTGACGGCCGGCAACAGGCCCTGTTGCTCTTCCGCGGAAGATGTCGCTCACAGGGTGAGCTCCTACTGCGATTTGGGGCGCTCACAGGGTGCGCCCATGCAATTTTTTACCCCATGCATACGCCATGCTGCGCACCATCAGCCATGGCCACCGAAAACAAGCTCATCGTCTACGCGGCCCTGGCCGCCAACCTCGGCATCGCCGTGGCGAAGTTCATCGCCGCCGCGCTGACGGGGAGTGCCGCCATGCTTTCCGAAGGTGTGCATTCGCTGGTCGATAGCGTCAACGAAGTACTGTTGCTTTACGGGCTGCGCCGCTCGCGCAAGCCGCCCGACCGATATCACCCCTTGGGCTACGGTCGCGAGCTGTATTTCTGGAGTTTCATCGTCGCACTGCTCGTACTTTCGCTGGGTGCGGGCTTTTCGCTGTACGAGGGCGTGAACCACATCCTCGCGCCTGACCCCCCGCGTGATCCCACGGCAAACTACATCGTGCTCGGCATCGCGGCCGTGTTCGAGGGCAGCTCGTGGTATCTGTCGTTGCGAAGCGTGCAGCGCCGCAAGGGGCGCATGGGCTACTTCGAGGCATTTCGCGGCAGCAAGGATCCAACGACCTTCACCGTACTGTTCGAAGACAGCGCTGCGCTGCTGGGCCTGGCGATCGCGGGCCTCGGTGTCTACTTGTCGCATGCCCTGAACGAGCCACGCCTTGATGGCTGGGCCTCCGTGGGCATTGCCGTGGTGCTGGCGCTGGCGTCGGTGCTATTGGCGCGCGAGAGCAAGGCGCTGCTCATTGGCGAGCCGGCGACACCGAACCTGCTGGAGAAGGTGTGCGCGGTGACATCGAAAGTGCCGGGGGTGCGCCGGGTGAATGGCATGCTCACCTTGCAGCTTGCGCCGGACCAGGTGATGGTCGCAGTGTCCACCGAATTCGAAGACAACCTGACGACCGTGGCGATCGAGGAGTGCGTGCGGCGCATGGAGGCCGCGACCCGCGATGCGAAGCTGCCCATCGTGGCGCTGTTCGTGAAGCCGCAGACGCCGGAGCAGTGGAGGGTGAGGGTGGCTCGGCAAGCTCAGGCCACCGATGACACAAGCGCCAACGATTGGACGACTTTGTAGGAGCTCACCCTGTGAGCGACGCAGCTCATGCTGTAGCAACAGGGCCTGTGGCCTTGTTGCGAAGGATGTCGCCCACAGGGTGGGATCCTACAAAAAAACGCCCCGCGAGAGCGGGGCGTTCTGGTTTACGAGTGCTCGCCTTCCTTCGGCGGCTTGCCACGGCCTTCGACGTGGCCGCCGAAGCCCATGCGCATCGCCGAGAGCAGGCGCTCGGCGTAGGTGTGATCCTGGCGCGAGCGGAAGCGGGCGAACAGGGCGGAGGTGAGCACCTCGGCCGGCACGGCTTCTTCGATGGCGGCGTTCACCGTCCAGCGGCCTTCGCCCGAATCGTTGACGTAACCGGAGTAGTTATCCAGCTCCGAACCCTTCGCCAGCGCGCTGGCGGTCAGGTCGAGCAGCCACGACGACACAACGCTGCCGCGACGCCACACTTCGGCGATGTCGGCCATGTCGAGGTTGTAGCGCTCGTGTTCCGGCAGGAAATCGGCGTTGCGGTTCTTCAGGATATCGAAGCCCTCCGCAAACGACTGCATCATGCCGTACTCGATGCCGTTATGGATCATCTTGACGAAGTGGCCCGCGCCGGCCGGGCCAGCGTGCATGTAACCCTGCTCGACGCGCGGATCGCGGCCTTCACGATCTTCGGTGCGCGGGATGTCACCGGCGCCCGGGGCGAGGGTCTTGAAGATGGGATCGAGGTGATCGACCGTGGCCTTGTCGCCGCCGATCATCATGCAGTAGCCGCGATCGAGGCCCCACACGCCGCCGGAGGTGCCGACGTCCACGTAGTGGATGCCCTTCTGGGCCAGTTCCTTGCCGCGGCGCGCATCGTCCTTATAGAACGTGTTGCCGCCGTCGATGATGATGTCATCCTTGCCCATCAGGCCAGCAAGCTGCTGGATCGTGGCTTCGGTGATGTCACCGGCCGGGAGCATGACCCATACAGCCTTGGGCGAGGGCAGGGCCTGGACCAGGGCTTCGACCGATTCGACAGCCTGCGAGCCATCCTTAGCCAGGGCGGCGCGCGCATCGGCGCTGACGTCATAGACGACGGTCTCGTGACCATCCCTCATCAGGCGGCGGGCGATATTGCCGCCCATGCGGCCCAGACCGATCAAACCGATTTTCATGCGTGGGGTCCTCGTGGAAAAACAACGTGGGGAATATGCGGCTGTCCGTGCGGGATGCAAGGTATACAAACGGATGGGGCCGATGATCCCGCGGGGATCGCTCGTTTTATTGTAAACGATCGACCATGGAAGGCTTGTTCCGGATATCCGCCCATCATGCCGGGGCCGATGGGAAGATTTCGTCATGCGAGAGGCCGGACCCCTGACTTCCGGCACGGTTGGGGGTATGTGGCGGGCACGGGTAGTCTCCTTGGGTCGTCCCACGAGTGTTTCCATGAACCGCACAATCCGCCTTTCCCTGGCTGGCCTGGCCCTGGCCACGACGCTGGGTGCCGCCGCCGGTACCTACGATCCGCGCGAGACCTTCGCCCCGTTCACCTACCCGCAGCCGGTCAATGCCTATCGCTCGGGCAGCGGCATGCCGGGTCCGCTGTTCTGGCAGAACCGCGCGGACTACGACCTGGCCGCCACGCTGGACCCGGTGAATAACACGCTGGTCGGCAAGGCCACCATCCACTACACCAACAACAGCCCCGATGCGCTGGATGTGCTGTGGGTGCAGATGGATGAGAACCGCTTCACCGAGGATGCGCGCGGCAACTTTACAGGCGACAAGGCGGAGAAGCGGCATACGGATGGATACCGCGTCGCGTCGGTGACGGTGAACCAGGGCGGCAAGGCAACGAAGGCGACCTATGTGGTCTCGGATACGCGCATGCAGGTGCGCTTGCCCGAGACCTTGGCGGCCAAGGGCGGCAAGGTCGATGTCACGATCGAATATTCCTACGACCTGCCAGGAGACTTTGGTGGCCGCACGGGCTTCGATCCATCGAAGAACGGCAACATCTACGAGATGGCCCAGTGGTACCCGCGCATGTGCGTGTACGACGACCAGCGTGGCTGGGATACCGCGCCGTACCTCAACAGCGAGTTCTACCTCGAGTACGGCGATTTCAATTACGCGATCACGGTGCCGTCCAACATGATCGTGGCGGGCTCGGGTGAGCTGGTGAACCCCGGTGAGGTGCTGACAAAGACGCAGCAGGAGCGCCTGGCCAAGGCGCGCGAAAGCGATGCCACGGTGATGATCCGCACCGCGGCCGAAGTGACTGATCCGGCTAGCCGCCCGAAGCAAGGTGGCACGCTGACCTGGAAGTTCCGCATGCAGAACACGCGTGACGTCGCCTTTGGCGCGTCCACGGCCTATGTGTGGGATGCCGCACGCATCAACCTGCCCGAAGGGAAAAAGGCGCTGGCCATGTCGGTGTACCCGGTGGAAAGCGCGACGCCGAAGCTGTGGGGCCGCTCGACCGAGTTCCTGAAGGCCTCCGTGGAGCACTTCTCGACCAAGTGGTACCCGTACCCCTACCCGGTGGCGATCAACGAAGGCGGCAGCGCCGCCAGCGGCATGGAGTACCCGGGCATCGTGTTTGATCCGATGGAGGCGCCGGCGAAGCCGCTGCACATGGTGACGGCGCATGAGATTGGCCACACGTGGTTCCCGATGATCGTGGGCAGTGATGAGCGCCGTAACGCGTGGATGGACGAAGGCTTCAATACGTTTATCGACGTGTACGAGATGGATGCGTTCAACCACGGCGAGTTCGGCCCCAAGCGCGATGGCGAGTACGCGCCGAAGGGCGGTAACCCGGTGGATGGCATCCTGCCGCTGCTGGCCGATGCCGACGCACCGAGCCTGCTGATGGGCGCCGACATGGTGAAGGAGAAGTACCGTCACCCCGCCACCTACTACAAGGCGGCGCTGGGCCTGGTGTTGTTGCGCGAGGAAATCATCGGGCCCGAGCGTTTCGATCCGGCGTTCCGCAAATACATCGCCACCTGGGCGTACAAGCACCCTTCGCCGTCGGACTTCTTCCGGCTGATGGAGAGCGAGGCGGGTGAGGACCTTGGCTGGTTCTGGCGCGGCTGGTACGCCAACAACTGGCAGCTGGACCTGGCCGTCACCAAGGTCGATGGCCAGGTGGTGACGATCGAGAACCGCGACCAGTTGGTCATGCCGGCCACGCTGCGCGTGACCTTCGACGACAAGACGACGAAGGATATCCGCATCCCCGTGGAGACCTGGCAGCAGCACAAGAGCTTCGACCTGACGGTGCCTGGCGCCCACAAGGTCGTCGCGGCGGTGATCGATCCCGACCACAAAGTGCCTGATCGCGACCGTTCCAATAACAGCTGGCCTCGCTGATACTGGGTGGCATGCCCTCGCGTGCCGCCTTCGCCAACCTGTTTGCCGTCATCGTGGCCGCCGTCGCGTGGCCCGCCCTCATGCTGCAGTACTGGCTGATGCTGTGGTCGGGCCCGCCGGGCCACGAGACGATACGGTTCCTCAGCTTCTTCACGATTCTTTCCAACCTGCTGGTCGCCCTGGTCGCGGGTTCCGCCGCCACGGGCGGCAACTGGGCGTTCCTCAGGGTGTGGCGCGGCCCGCGCGTGCGTGGGCTGGCCGCCTTGTCGATCACGGTGACCTGCCTGGTGTATGCCACGGTGCTCCAGGGCCATTGGCACCCGCAGGGGCCGCAGCTGCTGGCCGACCGCTCGCTGCACTACGCCGTGCCGGTGCTCTATGTGTTCTGGTGGGTGGCCTTGCTGCCCCATGGGGCATTGCAATGGGCCGATGCGTTGCGCTGGCTGGCCTTCCCGGGCCTGTTCGCGGCATGGACGTTCGCACGCGGTGCCGTGGTGCATGAATACCCCTATCCCTTCATGGATGTCACCACGCTGGGCTACGGACAGGTCCTGCTCAATACCGGCATCGTCGGGGCCGTATTCCTCGTGATTGGCCTTATCTACGTGGCGCTCGATAAAAAACAGGGGTTTCGATGAGGCATGCGGGTGTCATGGCACGGGCGTACAATGCGCCGCATGATCTTCCGCTGGTTCGAATCCCTCATCGATATCTTCCACGACGCGCCGGACAAGGCGCCGCCGAAGACTGTTGTGCGCTTTTACGTCCATTACCTGCGCCAGGTGTGGAAGCTGTTCGTGGTAGCGCTGGTGTTTGGCCTGGCCGTGGCCCTGGTCGAGGTGGCCCTGTTCGATTTCCTCGGCCGCGTGGTCGATATGGCGCAGAAGACGCCAGCGGCGCAGTTCTTCCAGGTCCATGGGCAAGCGCTGGTGTGGATGGCCGTCGTCGTCGTCATCCTGCGGCCGCTGTTCATCGGCATCCACGACCTGCTGGTGAACCAGGCGATCAACCCCGGCGTCACGGCGATGGTTCGCTGGCAGCAGCATCGCTATGTGCTGAAACAGAGCCTGGCGTTTTTCCAGAATGATTTCGCCGGGCGAATCGCCAACCGCATCATGCAGACGGGCCCCTCGCTGCGTGAATCGGCGGTGCAGGTCGTCGATGCCATGTGGTACGTCTCCGTGTACGCCGGCACGTCTATCTATCTCTTCGCGAAGGCGGACATCTGGCTCGCGTTGCCGCTGGTCCTCTGGATCGGCGGCTACGTCGGCATGCTGGTGTTTTTTGTCCCGCGGGTAAAAGAACGCTCGTGGCATGCGTCGGAGGCCCGTTCGAAGCTCATGGGCCGTATCGTCGACGGCTACAGCAATATCATGACCCTCAAGCTTTTCGCGCACACGAACCGCGAAGAGGGTTATGCCAAGGAGGCCATTCGCGAGCAGACCGAAAAGCTGCGCTCACAGAACCGCATCATCACCACGATGGATTTCTCCATCACCTCGCTCAATGGCTTGCTGATCGCCGGCACCAGTGCGCTGGCGCTCTGGCTGTGGGTCCATGGCACGGTATCGACGGGGCAGGTGGCGCTGGCGGTGGGCCTGGTTATCCGCATCAACAACATGTCCGGCTGGATCATGTGGGTGGTGAATGGCATCTTCGACAACATCGGCACCGTGCAGGATGGCATCACCACCATCTCGCAGGAGCGTACCGTGGTCGACCGGCCGGATGCGCTGCCGTTGAAGGTGTCGAAGGGCGAGGTTCGCTTCGACGATATCCACTTCCACTATGGCAAGGCGGGCGGCGTCATCAGTGGGCTGGATCTGATCGTGCGGCCGGGCGAGAAGATCGGCCTGGTGGGCCCCTCGGGTGCGGGCAAGTCCACGCTGGTGAACGTGCTGTTGCGGCTGTACGACCTGGAAGAGGGGCACATCCTGATCGATGGCCAGGATATCGCTCGGGTCACCCAGGAGTCGCTCCGCTCGCAGATCGGCGTCGTGACGCAGGATACCTCCCTGCTGCATCGGTCGATCCGCGACAACCTGCTTTATGGCCGCCCCGATGCCAGTGATGCCGAAATGGCGGAAGCCGTGCGCAAGGCGCGCGCGGATGAGTTCATCCCACTGCTGTCGGATGGCGAAGGCCGTACGGGTTACGACGCGCATGCCGGCGAGCGTGGTGTGAAGCTATCGGGCGGCCAGCGTCAGCGCATCGCGATCGCGCGCGTGCTGCTGAAGGACGCGCCGATCCTGGTCATGGATGAGGCGACCTCGGCACTCGATTCCGAAGCCGAGGCGGCCATCCAGGAGAGCCTGGAAACCCTGATGCAGGGCAAAACGGTGATCGCGATCGCTCACCGGCTTTCCACGATCGCGCGGATGGATCGCCTCGTGGTGATGGAGAAGGGCGCTATCGTGGAAACCGGCACGCATGCCGAACTCATTGCGCACGGCGGCCTCTACGCGCGCCTTTGGGCGCACCAGACCGGCGGCTTCGTCGGCGTCGAATAGCGCCGGCATGGTGTAGGAGCGCGCTCCTACAGGGGGTGGGCGGCGGCTTCGCGTTCCAGCCAGTTAATGAAAGCCTGCGCCGCCGCGGTGGGTGAACGGTTGGCGGTGTGCACCACGTAGTACGCGTATTTCGTGGGCAGCGCGGGCCCGGGGAGGCGTACGAGCCGTCCGTCGGCCAGATGCGCCGCCGCCAGGCGCGTACGGGCAAGCACGGCCCCCAGGCCGGTCGCCGCCGCGTTCAGGCTATCGGCCGAATCGCTGAGCGTGTGCACCGTGCCGCCGCGGGGGTAGCGCACGCCGGCGGCCTTGAACCACTCCCGCCAGCCTTCGGGTGAAATATCGGCCAGCAAGGGCAGTGTGGCCACGTCGGCGGCCCCACCCACGGACGCGGCAAGTTCCGGCGGCGCCAGTGGTTGGAGCGAATCGTCCATGAGGTAGCGTGAGGTAAGCCCGGGCCACGCGCCCATCC
This sequence comes from Luteibacter aegosomatissinici, assembly GCF_023078495.1. Taxonomy (NCBI): domain Bacteria; kingdom Pseudomonadati; phylum Pseudomonadota; class Gammaproteobacteria; order Lysobacterales; family Rhodanobacteraceae; genus Luteibacter; species Luteibacter aegosomatissinici. The sequence continues at coordinate 1,984,658 of NZ_CP095742.1, forward strand.
CATAGCGGATGCCCAGGTCCGGGCCGGCTTCGTCAAAGCGCACCAGGGTGCGGTCGGTATCGATCGATAGCCGTACGTCAGGGTGGATATCGGCGAAGCGACGCAGTCGTGGCACCAGCCAGTTGGCGGCCAGCGAGGGCAATACGCTGATGCGCACGCCATGGTCGCGCCGGTGCTGGCGCAGACTATCGAGTACCGCCTCCACCTCGCCCAGGGCCGATCCGGCGGCATCGGCCAGCAGGCGGCCCTCGGGCGTTAACGCCACGCCACGCGCATGACGTTGGAACAGGCTCACCCCAAGCGCGAGTTCAAGCTTGCGCACATGGTGGCTCACCGCACTGGCGGTCAGGTGCAGTTCCTCCGCCGCATGGGCGAAGTTCTGGTGGCGGGCGGCCGAGGCGAACGCGGCGAGGGCAGGGAGGAGGGCGGAGCGCATGATCTGAGGGTTGAATCGTTTGATAGGCTGGCGTGCAAAGAATGCGCTTGTCCGGCCCGGGGTTCCAGCGACAATACAAGGCCAGACACAAGTGAGGTTCATATGTCCGCCGCAGCCGAATCCTCCCTGGACCCCATCGCACCCGCTGCCGGACGCGACTGGCGTACCGGCGCGGAACTGGTGGCGCTGGGTGCGATCTGGGGCGGATCGTTCCTTTTCATGCGTATCGCCGCGAAGGATTTCGGCCCGTTCCCCATGGTGGCCACGCGCCTGGCGTTTGGCTCGGCGATCCTGCTGCCCTTGCTGTGGCGCGCTCGTGCCACGATCCGCCTGGCACACCTGTGGAAGATGCTGTTGCTTGGCGGTCTTAGCGCTGCCATTCCATTCACCCTGTTTGCCTGGGGTGCCGAGCGCGCACCCGCCGGCATTGGCGCCATCGCCAACAGCATGACCGTGCTGTTCGCGGCGCTGGTCGCGTTTATCGGCTTTGGCGAGAAAATTGGCACGCGCAAAGCCATCGCCCTGGTGGCCGGCTTCGTCGGCGTGGTGATCCTGGCCAGCGGCAAGACCGCCGGTGAAAACGTGGGCCTGGCTGCACTGGCCGGCGCCGCCGCGTCGTTTTGCTACGGGCTGGCGGCGAACCTGATCAAGCGCTTCCTGTCGGACATCGCCCCGACCGCCGTGGCCGCGGGCTGCCTGCTGGGTGCCACGCTGCTGACCGCGCCACTGGCATGGATGACCTGGCCCGATGCGCCGATCCCGGCGAAATCGTGGGCGTGCGTGGTGGCGCTTGGCGTGCTCTCTACCGGCCTGGCCTATGCGTTTTACTTCCGCCTGATCCAGAAGATCGGGGCGCCACGTGCGGCCACGTCCACGTACCTGGTGCCGCTCTTCGGGGTGGCCTGGGCGTGGATGTTCCTTGGCGAGGCGCTGACCCCGACCATGGCCCTCGCGGGTGCCATCATCCTGGGTAGCGTCATCTTCAGTCAGAAAAGCAAGGCCTAAGCGCTCCCTTCCGTAAGAGCGCCCGTCGCGGCATAGTCTGGAACACCGTTTTTCCAGCAGGGGTCACCCAATGTCGCGTCTTCGCTACGTCCTCGCTTTCGGGGTCACATCGTTCGCTTTCGCGCTGGCCGCGCAGGCACAGGATGCCCAGCAAGCATCTGCCCCGGCCGCCGCTGCCGCGGATGCGCGGCCGGTCGCCCTGGCCGATTTCGATGCTTACGTCGATGCCACCCGCAAGCAGTTCGATGTACCTGGCATCGCCGTGGCGATCGTGAAGGACGGCAAGATCGTTCTCGAGATGGGCTCGGGCGTACGCAAGCTCGGCGATCCGGCCAAGGTGGATGCACATACGCGGTTCGCCATCGCTTCGAACACCAAGGCGTTCACTGCGGCCTCGCTGGCTATCCTGGCGGACGAAAAAAAGCTCGACATGAACGACCGGGTGGTCGACCGGTTGCCGTGGTTCCAGATGTCGGATCCGTACGTGACCCGCGAAATGCGCGTGCGCGACCTGCTGGCTCACCGCAGCGGCCTCAGTCTCGGTGCGGGTGACCTGTTGTACTGGCCCGCGACGACCTACACCACGAAGGAAGTGGTTGAGCGCCTGCGCTACGTGCCGATCGCCAACAGCTTCCGCGCCGAGTACGCCTACGACAACATCCTGTTTGCCGTCGCGGGCCTGGTGATCGAGCAGGTCTCCGGCCGCCCGTGGGCGGATTTCGTCCGTGATCGTATCTTCCAGCCGCTGGGCATGACCGAATCGATCACCAGTGCACCCGATCACATCAACCCGGGTGATGACACGGCCATTGGCCACGCGAAGTTCGACTTCAAGGACCTGAAGCCGGTCGAGCCGATGTCGTGGAACAACAATCCCTCCGCAGGCGGCATCTATTCCAGCGTGCATGACCTTTCCAAGTGGATGACCATGCAGCTTGCCGGTGGCGTGTACACCGATGCCAACGGGAAACAGCAGCGCCTGTTCTCGGCGGCGCGGCAGAAGGAGATGTGGTCGCTGCTGACGCCCATCCGCATTCCTGAGCCGAGCGTGCCGGAGTTGAAGGCGGCCGTGCCGAACTTCTCGGGTTACGGTGAGGGCTGGTTTGTTTCTGACTACCGCGGGCACAAGCTGGTGTGGCACACCGGTGGCTGGCCGGGCATGGTGTCGCGCCTTACCCTGGTGCCCGACCTGAACCTTGGCGTGGTGGTGCTCACCAACCAGGAAAGTGGCGCCGCGTTCCAGGCGGTGACCATGCGCGCGCTCGATGCCTACATGGATGCGCCGAAGACGGACTGGATCGCTGCGTACGCCGCTTCGGTGAAGAAAGCGCAGGGCAATGCCGACGACAGCATGAAGCAGCACGAAGCCGACCGGATGAAGGGCGCGAAGCCTTCGTTGCCGCTGGATGGTTACGTGGGTACGTACCGGGATCCCTGGTATGGCGACGTCAAGGTGGCAAAACAGGGTGGGAAGCTGGTCATGAGCTTCACCAAAACCGCCCAGCTCACCGGCACGCTGGAGCCGTGGCAGCACGATACGTTCATCGCGCATTGGAACGATCGTTCGCTCAACGGCGATGCCTTCGTGAACTTCTCACTGGATCCGGATGGCAAGGTGCGCGAAGTGCGCATGGAGCCGGTCTCGCCGTTGACGGACTTCAGCTTCGACTTCCAGGATCTGCGGTTGGCGCCTGTCAAGAACTGACGGGCGGTTTCACCGGTTTCTTGGTTTTTCGCGCGCAAGCACGCTCCTGCAGAAGGCCCCGTGCAACGGTGGTACGCATCTATAGGAGCGTGCTTGCACGCGATCCCCGGTTACGTCACGCGTCCGGATCCGTGGATGCCTTGGGCGCCGAGGCGCCGGTGGGTCCGATAAGGTCGCCCATGTTCCCGCCCGAGCGCAGCACCAGGTCCTGCGGCCGCAGCAGCGGGATATCCGCGCCGCGCAGGCGGGCGATGATTTCAAACAGCAGGTCGCTCTTCACTCCGCCCACATCGCGTGGGCTACCGACGTAACAGGTGATGGAGAAGGTCATGGCCGCGCGGTCGATGCTGTCCAGCGTCACGGAGGGCGCTGGTGTTTCCGCGACACCCTGGTGATCCTGCATGGCGCCCAGCACGTGTTCCCGCACCGATACGGGGTCCGAATCCAGTGGCATGGGCAGCTTGATCAGCACGCGGCCCTGCGGGTTGGCCATCGTCATGTTGCGCACGGGCTTGGTGATGAACGACGAGTTCGGCACGATGATGGTGGATCGGTCGGCCACCTGGATTTCGGTGGCGCGGACGTTGATGCGGCGGATATCGCCCTCGGCATCATCGAGTACCACCCAGTCACCCACCTTGACGGGCCGCTCCGCCAGCAGGATCAGGCCGGAGATGAAGTTCTGCACGATGGCTTGCAAGCCGAAGCCGATGCCGACGGAGAGGGCAGAGGCGACCCAGGCGATGTTCTGGAGCGAAAGGCCTAGCGAGAGCAAGGCCACCGACACCACGATGACGATGCCGACGTAGCCAAGCAGCGTCGTGAGCGACGTGCGCATGCCGGGGTCGAGGCTGGTCCGCGGCAAGTACTGGTCTGCGAGCCAGCCCTTCACGATGCGCACGGCGAGCAGGCCGGCGAAGAACACCCCGATGCCGCCGAGGATCTGCGCGGGCTGCAGGGTGACCCCGGCGACCTTCAGCTGCTGCACCTTGCTGGCCAGGTCGATGATGTCCGAGGTGCCCGCGCCGAAGCCCGAGATGACCGCGGTAAGGCCAAACAGGAACAGGGCAAGGCGCGATACGCCGGAGAGCAGGACGCCGGCCTGGTCGAGCAGTTTGGGGTGCGTGCCGAAGATGGCTTGTGCGCGAGCGCTCATCGGCCCCTTTTCAGAGAGCAGCGTCTCGAACAGATCGTCGACGAGGCGCATCGCCAGGTATGTCGCCGAGATAACGATAAGGGTCCAGACCACCTGGCCTGCCATCCAGGAGGCAAACGCGATGAAGCCGCTGAGCAGCCCGATCCACGACGCGACGATGGCTACCCATGCGGCGGCGATAAAGAGGCTGGCCCACACGGGGCGCGGTGGCTCCGTGCTGCCTTCTTCGGTGACGTGGTGAGTGCGGCTCAGGCGGATGAGTGCGAGCGCCGTAAGCACGGTCAATACCACGGCCTGCAAGCTGCTGGTGAGCACTTCCGCAGCGAGGCTGGTGCCGATAACGCGGTTGAGTACACGCAGGAAGTAAAAAACGACGACGGCGATCGAGAAGAGCATCGGGAAGCGGCGCAGGCTCAGTGCCGTTTCGTCCGAAATCGCCGGCAGGCGCCAGGATGGCCGCTTCACCGAGATCAGTGCGCGGCCCAGCCCGGCGATGAATGCGCCGAAGAAGACGAGATGGACAATGGCCTTGGCCACCTCGTTGGTTTCATCGCTGAACGTGTCGCGCCAGTTGAGCCCGATGTAAAGCAGTTGCGTGCCAATGCCCGTTGTCAGCGCGGATGTAAGGGTAATGCCGACGATGAGGGCGGAGCGGCGCAGGCGGCCTGGGGGCATGCGGTTCGCGGTGAGGCTGCGTACGCGCGATTCGATCCAGAATCGGACGGCGGTCATGAGCAGCAGGCCGAGGAGTACGCTGCTGATCAGGGCGGTGCGGTTGCCGTTGGTCCAGCTTTCGGCGATGTCCGCTTGCGCCTGCGTGGCGAAATCACGCACGTTTGCCGAGTCGCGCGGAAAGGCCTTGGCGGGTTCCGACCAGAAGGGGCGCGACAGGGGTGAGTAGCTTTGCCGGGAAATCCTTTCCTGGAACCGGGTGCGCCGAAGATCGGACAGGGCGTTGGCCGTCTGGCTGGCTTCCAGGGCCATGGCATCGGCCTGCTTGATCTGCCCATCCACGGCATCGAACGCCTTCTGGGCATCCTTACGGGCCTGGACGACTTCCGGCGGCTCCTTGGCGCCCCCGGTGGGGGCGGGGCCTAGCTGGTCGACACGGGCCTTGGCGGCATCGCGGCTGCTTTGCAGCGAGCTCGATACCTTCTGGGCCTTGCTCCCCACGTCGTTGGCCTGCGCGCGCAGGTCATCGATCTGGCCATCAGGAACGTCGGCCGCTTTCATCGTCTTTTCGACGGTGTCCAGCTGGCCGCGCAGGTCATCCAGCTGCTGGGCTGGGGTCGTCGCCGTGTCTCCGTCCTGGGCCAGGGCGACGCCCGTTCCGGCAAGGAGCAGGGCAAGGAAGAGAATTCTCAATATACGCATGGGGCAATGATAGGCCGGATCTGACAAGCTCAAATGCCCGAAGCATGCGTTACCCTCGGTGAACGCCGCATGCGGGCTCGTCCATGCGGCGTTGCAGCTTTGCCCATCACGGGACCGCGGCTATCCTGCCGCCCCTTTGCCACTGCCTGGAAGCCAAGCCATGCGCAAGAAGCTGGTCGCCGGAAACTGGAAGATGCACGGCTCGCGATCCATGGCCGACAAGCTGGTCCGCGATATCGTCGAGGATTTGCCCGATGGCACCGATGTGCTCGTCTTTCCGCCTGATGTGTTTCTCCATGAATTGACGGAGAAGTACGGCGACCGTGGCCTGGGCTTCGGGGCGCAGAACCTCTCCGAGCATCATGTGCAGGGGGCGTTCACCGGTGAAATCTCGGGCGCCATGCTGCGCGACGTGGGGGCGACCTGGGTGCTCGTCGGCCATTCCGAGCGGCGCCAGTACCAGCATGAGTCCGATGCGTTACTGGCCAAGAAATTCGAAGCCGCGCGCCAGGCCGGCCTTACGCCGATCCTGTGCGTGGGCGAGACCAGGGACGAGCACGAAGCCGGCCAGGCCGAGGCGGTCATCGCCCGCCAGCTTGCGGCCGTGCTTGAGCACAACGGCATTGAGCCCTTCCGCGAAGCGATCATTGCGTATGAGCCCGTTTGGGCGATCGGGACCGGCCTCACGGCCACGCCGGACAAGGTGCAAAAAATTCATTCATTCATCCGTAGCCAACTGGCAAAAAAGGATGCTACTATCTCGCTCCTGACCCGGGTGCTTTACGGTGGAAGCGTCAAGCCGGCCAACGCGGCCGAACTTTTCGCCCAGCCAGATGTAGACGGGGGACTGATCGGTGGTGCTGCCCTGGTGGCCTCCGATTTCCTGGATATATGCAAATGCGCCGCGGCGCGTCGATAATTCGCGACACGGCAAACAAGAAGACATGTTCATTCTCTTCAGCGTTTTCTATATCCTGATCGCCGCAGCCATGATCGTGCTGATTCTTATGCAGCGCGGTGCAGGTGCGGAGGCAGGTTCTGGTTTCGGTGGCGGTGCTTCCGCTACCGTGTTCGGTGCACGCGGCTCGTCCAGCTTCATGACGCGAGCCACGGCTGTGCTGGCCACCTTGTTCTTCCTGTTGAGCCTCGGCATGGGTATCTACCTGGGCCGTACGGGTAACCCCCAGCCCACGGCAGATCTCGGTGTGATGTCAGGCGCAGTTGCCCCGGCAGCTCCGGCAAATAACACGGCGGCCCCGGCCACCGATGTACCGAAGGCTCCGGCAGCCAGCGGCGATGTCCCGGCAGCCACGGCGCCGGCGGCAAACAACGAAGTTCCGGCCCCGCAGCAGGCAGCCAATCCGGCGTCCGCTTCGACGGCCAAGAAGTAATCAGGCAACACTCCAGTTTTAAAAGTTATGCCCAGGTGGCGGAATTGGTAGACGCACTACCTTGAGGTGGTAGCGGCTTAGGTCGTGGGGGTTCGAGTCCCCCCTTGGGCACCAACATAGATTCGGATTCACCTCTACCGGATCGCAGAAAAACCCGCGAAAGCGGGTTTTTTTGTGCCGACAGCGCATGGCACCTACATCACTTGGGGCGATCCCTGACATCCAGCGATGCGCTGGATGGTTACTCTCTTCATCCGTCAAGGTGAAGGAGGAATGTATGGTTGAAGTTACCAGGGATGAGCTCAACGCACGCCTCGATGCGTTGCAGCGTGAGATCGGGGCCTCGAAGTCGGAGGTGCTGCTGGCAGTCAAGGAAGAGGTGCATGCCTTGCGGGTCTGGGTGCTCACGGGAGCCATGGCCGCCCTTTGCTCCTTGCTGGGTTTTGTCGTGACAAACCTTCCGCACGGACGCGCTCTCGGGGGCGTACCGTCGGTGGCTGAGGCTCACTTATTACCCAGATAAAATGCGCGACAGGGGAAAAGCCGTCATACGGCTAGTGAATTTCGGCATATTGGCTCAAGAAATCGCTGAAACTACCGAAATTGATTGGGTGAGGTGCGAACCCCGATCTCCCCATTGCAGGTCTCTTGATGCTCCCCAGTAGCTACAACACGGTTCTGGTCGCGTTCTCGTTCGTCGTCGCCATCCTGGCGTCTTACACGGCGCTGAACATGGCCGGGCGCGTGGCCGGTACCCGCGGCAGGGCATCGGTCTTCTGGTTGCTGGGCGGCTCCTTTGCCATGGGCCTTGGCATCTGGGCCATGCATTTCGTGGGTATGCTCGCATTTAGCCTGCCCATCACCCTGGGTTATGACATCGAGTTGACCGTGCTCTCGCTGGTGATCGCCGTTGGCTCATCGGCGTTCGCACTGTGGCTGGTCTGCCACAGCGAATTACCGAAGCGTCATCTGGTGGTCGGCGCGCTTCTGATGGGCGCGGGTATTTCCGCCATGCACTACACGGGTATGGCGGCGATGCGGATGGTGCCGGGCGTCGTATACGACCCGCTCCTGTTCTCGTTGTCTGTCCTGTTCGCCGTGCTCGCGTCGGGTGCGGCACTCTGGATCGCGTTCCGCCTGCGCCGGGACGCCCGGCGCATCTGGGTTGCGCGCTTCGGTGCGTCGCTTGTCATGGGGTGTGCCATCGTCGGCATGCACTACACCGGTATGGCTGCCGCAAACTTTCCGGATGGCAGCTGGTGCGGCGCCGCGGTCGCCGGCGGCATGGACGTGAAGTACCTTGCGGTCGTCGTCATCGTCGTGACCCTGTCCGTGTTTGCCATCGCATTGGCGGTTGCCACGCTGGATGCGCGTGCGAGCATGCTTGCCACGTCGCTCGATCGGGCGAACAGCGAGTTGCTCCAGTTGGCCTTGCACGACAACCTCACACGCTTGCCGAACCGCGTGCTTCTCGAAGATCGTATCGACCAGGCCATCCACAACGCGTCGCGCAGCGGCCGCCGTTTCGCCGTATTGTTTCTCGACCTTGATGGCTTCAAGGCCGTGAACGATGTTTACGGTCACCACGTGGGCGATGAGCTGTTGAGGGAGGTGTCGCGCCGCATCCTGGCATGCAAGCGCGATGAGGAGACGGTCGCCCGGCTGGGCGGTGACGAGTTCGTGGTCGTGGTGGATATCCGCGGGCCCGAAGATGCCGCGATTCTCGCCGAAGAGCTCGTGGATCTTCTGAGCGAGCCCTACGCGATCCATAACGTGACGGCCCACGTTTCCGCCAGTGTGGGCATTGCCCTGTACCCGGAAAATGGCCGTACACGCCACGATCTGATGATCAATGCGGATGCGGCCATGTATCACGCGAAGGAGCAGGGGCGCCGCGCGTTCCGCTTCTTCGAGGTGGCGATGAACGCCAACGTGCACCAGCAGCTGAAACTTCAGCAGGATCTGCGTCGCGCGCTCGACCGCAATGAGTTCACCTTGCATTACCAGCCCAAGCTGGTGTCGCCCAATGGCCCCATGGTGGGTGTGGAGGCCTTGTTGCGGTGGAACAAGCCGGGCGAGGGCCTGGTGCCGCCAGATCAGTTCCTGCCGGTGGCGGAGCGCACCGGTCTTATCGTGCCGATCGGCAATTGGGTCATCGATGAAGCCTGCCGGCAGATGCGCGCGTGGCGCGATGCAGGGCACGCCGACTGGACCGTGGCGGTGAATGTCTCCACCGCCCAGCTCAATCATGTGGGGCTGGTGGATACGCTGCGCGATGCGCTTGTGCGCCACCGCATCGAGCCGCGTCACCTTACGGTGGAGGTCACCGAATCCACGGCGATGCGCGACGCGGAAACTAGCCTCGCGATTCTCAACCAGGTGGCAGCGCTGGGCGTGGGCATATCCATCGACGATTTCGGGACAGGCTACTCGAGCTTGCTCTATCTGAAGCAGTTGCCTGCCGACGAGCTGAAGATTGATCGTGGGTTCGTCACCGAGCTGGCCTGCGGGAACGACGATGAGGCGATCGTGTCGGCGATCATCGCGCTCGGCAAGACCCTCGGCCTGAAGATCGTGGCCGAGGGTGTTGAGACTGTAGAGCAGCAGGAACTCCTTACGCGGCTGGGTTGCAACGCCCTGCAGGGCTACCTGCTTGGTAGCCCCGTGTCGGCCGATGAGCTGCCCCGCACGGTGCCGGCCACGGCCTGACCGTAGCGTTATGGGCGCGGCCGCACGCGTCGGCGCGCCAGCCACTTATCGAGTTCATTGGCGAAGTTCTGGCGATCACGCGGATGCATCGCGGCCGGTCCACCGGTATCGACCCCGGCACCGCGCAGTTCTTCCATGAAGTTGCGCATGGATAACCGTGCTGCAATCGTGTCCCGGGTAAACATCTCGCCACGAGGGTGCAGCGCCATGGCGCCTTTCTCGATGGCCAGCGCAGCTAGCGGGATATCCTGCGTTACCACAAGGTCGCCTTGCTGGACCCGGCGGACGATCTCGTCATCGGCAACGTCAAAGCCGCCAGCCACCTGGATCGAACGGATGAATTTCGAAGCAGGCGTGCGTATCCACTGATTCGCTACAAGCGTTGTCTCGACCTGCTCGCGTTCCGCCGCGCGGAACAGGATGTCCTTGATGACGTTGGGGCAGGCGTCGGCATCGACCCAGATGCTCGCGTTTGTGTCGTCCGTCATGGCGTCATGCCAGCCGCGTGCCGTTGGGCACGGCACGCTCGGTGGTGGCAATCACCACGCCGTTATCCGTGTGAAAGCCGGTCAGGAGGAACTGCGAGCGGATGGGGCCAATCTGCTTTTCCGGGAAGTTGATGACGCCGATGATCTGCCGGCCTACCAGGTCACCGGGCTGATACACCCCGGCCACCTGTGCGCTCGTCTTGCGCTCGCCGTAGGGGCCGAAATCGACCCAGATCAGGTAGGCGGGCCGCCGTGCTTCGGGGAACGTATCGGCACGGACCACCGTGCCGGCCACCATCACCACTTTCGTGAAGTCGTCCCAGTCAATCTGTTCAGTCATTGCGTTCCATCAGGATGCGTTGCCAGTTGCGCGGTACGACGCCGGCCGGCCCGGGAACGGGCTGGTCGTGCGGATGATGCTGCGGATCGGCCAGCCGGGGGCCGCGTACTTCCTCGTCGGTGCGGTAATCGTAAAACCAGTCCTCACCCGGCTCAAAGCTCTGGATGACGGGGTGGCCCGTGTCGTGGAAGTGCTTGCGGGCGTGCCGGTTGAGTGAATCGTCGCAGCAGCCAATATGGCCGCACTCGGTGCAGCGGCGCAGGTGAAACCACCAGTCGCCCGTGGCGAGGCATTCCACGCAACCGGTGCCGCTCGGTGGGATGCTGGGGTCGATGTGCTTGAGATGGTCGCTCATGGGAGGCTCCGGGGCAGCTCCCGGCATCCTACCCGAGCCATCCGCTCAGAGCAGCTTCCCTGCGCGACGAAGGGCAACCGCATGCATACGATCGACAGATGCTGCAAGGCTGCGCAGGGCGATACGCAGCTCAGCCTGGTTCACCGGGCCGGTCTGCAGCAAGGTCTCGATACGTTCGGCGGCGTCGGCCACGGGGAGGTGTTCGTGTAGCGTGGCATGGCGCGCCACGTGGCCTGCGCGGAAGTGCGCCTCGTCGTAATCGTGATGCAGCAGGGCCTGGAGGAGCCCGAGGGCCTCCAGCGATATCTCCTGGGCTGCCATGACGTTGCGCATCGCGCTATCAGACCCGGCAGCCGCCCCGCGTGCAATCCAACGATCGGCCTACGTAAACCCACGGGTCGCGTCGCGGGTTGCCAAAAGAGGTGATACCGGGCGTGGGCATCGCTATGCTGCGCGCATTACGCCAACGAAGGATCGCCATGCCCTTGCTAGCCACCGTACTTACCGTGGTCGTCATCCTGATCCACATCTACATCGTGGTCCTTGAGATGGTGCTTTGGCGATCGCGTGGCCCACGTGTGTTCGGCATCACGCCTGCCTTCGCCCAGGAAAGCGCTTCGCTCGCGTCCAACCAGGGCCTCTACAACGGATTCCTCGTGGTGGCCCTGGTGCTGGGCCTGGTGCTCCGCGAGCCGTTCGCCACGGCGTTCGTGTTCTACGGGCTTGGCTGTGTCGTCGTGGCGGGCCTTTGGGGCGCGATCACCGCAAGCCGCCGCATTCTTTACGTGCAAGCACTGCCTGCGGCGCTGGCGCTGGCGGCGCAGTGGATGGCACGCTAACGCCGTAAATATCTTCGAGACGCCGCCGAGGGGGCGGGGCGTTCGCGCGAACCTACCGGATCAACGCTGGATGCCTGACACCGAGTTGCCGCTTGCCCGTCCCCGGGAAACCCCCGCCTGCCGCCCCGGCACCTTCGAACTGGGCCTCGCCCTCGCCGGCGCGGTTTCCGGTGGCGCGTATGCCGCCGGCGTGCTCGATTTCCTCTACGAGGCGCTTGAACACTGGTACGAGGCTCGCGCGAAGGGGGTGCCCGTGCCGAGCCACGATGTCCTGTTGCGGGTGATCTCGGGCGCATCCGCCGGCAGCATCAATGGCGTGTTGTCGGCCATCGCGCTGCGCTACCGCTTTCCGCATGTCCACCCTGGGCCGGCAGCAGGAGGCAGCACCGGTAATCCGTTCTACGATGCCTGGGTGAAGCGCATCGATATCCGCGCGCTGCTGGGCAAGGCCGATCTTGCGGATCCGGCCCGGCCGATCATGTCGTTACTGGACTCGACCCCCCTGGACGCGATCGCCAGCGAGATGCTCGGCTACGGCGGACCGGAGGCCGCCGCCAGGCCGTATATCGCGAATCCCCTGAAATGCGTGTTCACGGTCACCAACCTTCGTGGCGTGCCGTACATGGTGCAGTTCAAGGGCAACCCGGAGATTCCCGGGCACGGGATGATGGCCCACTCCGATTGGTTGCGTTTCGCCGTGGACACGGGGCAGGGCGGCTATGAGGCGGTCTGGAAGTATCCGGATGAGCGTGTCGTCCATGGTCCCAACCATCCCGGCAGCGAACACTGGCAGGCCGTGATGGAGGCCGCGCTTGCATCATCGGCGTTTCCCGCGGGTTTGCGCTACCGCGAGGTCGCACGCCCCTGGGCTGATTACGACCAGCGCGTAGTGGTCGTGCCGGGCCAGGGTGGCCAGGCCACGCCCGTTCCCATCCCGCCCGCCTGGGCTGAAGGCGAAGGTGCGCAAGGCGACTATCGCTTCGTGGCCGTGGATGGTGGGGCCATGGATAACGAGCCTTTCGAGCTGGCCCGCACGGAGCTGGCGGGAACGCTCGGCCGTAACCCGCGCGAAGGCAACCGGGTGAACCGCATCGTGATCATGCTCGATCCGTTTCCGGAGGCCGAGGCGCCGGGGCCGGTGGAGGCGGCCGATACCAACATCGTTGAGTCGATGGCCGCCCTGTTCGGTGCATGGAAACAGCAGGCCCGGTTCAAACCCGAGGAGGTGGCGCTTGCGCTTGATACCACGGTGTACAGCCGCTTCATGATCGCGCCCAGCCGCCCCGCTGCTGCCGGTGGCCCGCGCTGGATCGGTGGGCGGGCGTTGGCGGCTGGCGCGCTCGGCGGATTCTCGGGCTTCCTTGCCGAGGCTTACCGCCACCACGACTTCCTCCTGGGGCGGCGCAACTGCCAGCGTTTTCTCGCCGAGCGACTCCTGGTGCCCGCGAGCAATCCGATTTTCGCAGGATGGATAAGCGATCCCGTGCTCGCCGGGTACCTGCGAACGATCGATGGCGAGGTGTTTGCGCCCGTCATTCCGCTCGTCGGTGGTTGCCAGGGACTGCGCGAACCCGTCCCGGCATGGCCCGTGGGTGCGCTCGATGTGGATGCGCTCATGCCGCTGGTCGAGGGCCGCATGCAGGCGCTATACGGTGCGGCCACCTCAAGCCTGGGTGGGCGCTTTGCCACCTGGCTTGCGTGGCGGTTCTATGTGAAGCGCCTGCTGCTCGGGATCGTTGCCCGGCGCATACGCAGCGCGTTGAGCGCCTTCGGCCTTTTGTGAGATTTGACGGATGGTCGTCCGGCCGGGCAATGTCGGGAGGACGAACTGCACCATAGGAGTGCGATCCATGCTGCGAGTCAGTCTGCAGTGGCCGGCCGCCATCGCCATTGGTTTACTCGCCGGGTGCGCGGGCCACGGTACGTTGCCACCGCCCAAACCGGCGGTGGATGTGGCGCGAGAGGCCGATGAAGCCAGGCGCGCCTATGCGGCAGGCGACATGTGCCAGGCGGCCGATCGGTACCAGGCGATCGTCGATGCCCAGCCGGGGGACGCCGATGCCTGGTTTCGCCTGGGCAACGCGCGGTTCCGCCTGCAGCAGCCGGACGACGCCGTGCTCGCCTACAACCACGCCATCCAGATTCGTCCTGGCTACCCGCCGGCCCAGTACAACCTGGGCGTGGTTCGGTTAAAGCAGGCCCAGGCCGCCATGATTGCCAGCGCCCAGGCGGGCCAGCCGGGCGATGAGCTGCGCCGGGACAGCGCCCGCATTGCCCAGCGGCTGTCCCGGGTGGCCGATGATGTCGGAACACGCAGTAAGGGCGACGGCGGTGCGCCACCCTTCATTGTCGAGCCAAACGACAAACCCTGAGGTTTTTCGTTACCGTTTGGCTATTAGATCGAACCAAGAAAATGACGGCGTTCGCATACGTGAAAGTACGCAGGCGCAAAAGTTTGATATCGGCCTGTTGGGCTATGGCCTGCATGCAAATTCGGTAGTAGCTTCGGTGGCGGGGAGTCCGAAACGTTAGCCGTGAGTGTCGATATGGCCACCACTTCCGCCGTGCCCAGAGCCATTGTTTTTGAAGATCATTCCGGCCTCGCATCCGCGTTGACCGACCTGCTGGAAGCGCGGCTGGGCTATGACGTCGCGGCTTGCGCGGGTTGCATTGAAGAGGCCATACGGCTCGCTCACGTCGAGCGGTGCGATGTGGCGGTGGTCGACCTGGACCTGCAGGGAGTCATGGCTTACCCGGCCCTCGATGAATTGAAGCGCCGGGGCATTCCCTATGTGCTCGCGACCGGCACCTTGCCGTTGGATATCCCGACGCGCTATCGCGCACCCATGGTCCGCAAGCCCTACAGCGCGCAGCAGCTGGAGCAGGCCATTCGAGAGGCCAGCGCCCCGCGCCCCTGCTGAGTCAGGAAGCCTGGGCGCCGCAGGCTTTCCGTAGCCACCCGTTCACTTCGTCGAGGCCGCTGACGACGCTCGCGCACAACCTGCGCACCTCAGCCGAGGGCTGCTGCAGGTCGGGCACCATGATGGTGGGAATACCGGCGGACACGGCCGAGCGCACCCCTGCGTGTGAGTCTTCCAGGGCGAGGCAGCAATGGGCCGGCTTGTTGAGGATGCGGGCGGCGCGAAGGTAGGGGTCGGGGAAAGGCTTGCAACGCTCGCAGTCACCCGAGGCCACGAGTGCATCGAAGCGATCGCGCAATCCGAATGCCTCGAGGTGATGAATCGCGGTGCGGTGGGGCGAGGAGGTGGCGATGGCCCGGGGCATGCCGAACTCATCCAGCGTATCCAGCAGGGCCATGACGCCCGGTTTCAGGCGCAAGTCGGTTTCGAACATGGCATGGTAGCGCCGGGATGCCCCCTCCCAGACATCATCCAGGTCCACGTCTTCGCCGACGTGCTCGCGCAGCAGCATGCGCGCGGCTTGCCCATGCAGCCCGACCATGCGTTGGCACACGGCCAGCGGCAGATCGATGCCGACATCAGCCGCCGCGCCGAGCAGGGCATCGCGATAAAGGGCTTCGGTATCGAATAGGACGCCGTCCAGGTCAAACACGATGGCCTGGGGAGTTGCGGGAAAACGCACCATGCCTGCCCCCGATGGCCGCACTAGCGGCCGGATAATGCCCCGTTTCAGTTGACCATAGCGCGGGTGGTGGCACAGCGCCATATTCCGGATGGCCTTTTATGGTGTGAAAACGATTGCACTGGCAGGCCGCTCCGTTCACGCTGGTGGCATGAGCCCTTGGTCGCGATCCACGTCATGAGAAAACGCCGCATGCTTGCTCGTAGCGTGGCTGGCGCCATCGCCGGATTACTGCTCTTCGTTTCCGGAGCCTGGGGCGCGCTAGCCCTTCGTTACCAACTGCCCGGGCCACCACCCATTCGCGCGGCCGGCGCCATCGCCTGGTCGGCGCTTTACCTTGCGCTCCTCGTGGCGACGTTTGGCTGGCGCCTGTGGTGGGCCCCGCTGTGCCTCATGGCCTTGCTGGCGGTGCTTATGGGGTGGTGGGTAATGATCCCGCCGCGAAACGATCGCCTCTGGGCCGATGATGTCGCCCACCTCCTTTCCGGCGAGGTCAGCGGTAGCCGGGTCACCCTGCACAACGTCCGCAATTTCACCTGGCGCGCCGACGACGACTACGACGCCCGTTGGGAAACGAGGGAATACGACCTCGATCACCTGGTTTCGGCCGATGCGGTGCTTTCCTATTGGTCGAGCGAAGCCATCGCCCATGCGATGCTTTCATTCGGGTTCGACGATGGTCGCCATATCGTTTTTTCCATGGAGATCCGTCGTGAAAAAGGCGAGGCCTTCTCCGAGGTCGGCGGCTTTTTCAAGCAGTTCGAACTGGTACTGATCGCTGCGGACGAGCGCGACATCATTGGCGTGCGTACCAATGTGCGCGGTGAAGACGATTACCTGTTTCCCCTGCGCATGCCGCACGAGGCTATGCGCTCACTGTTCGTTTCCTACGTGGACGCGGCGAACCGGCTCGTGGAAAAGCCTCGCTTCTACAACACGATTACCTCGAATTGCACCACCATCGTCTACCGGATGGCCCGCCGCATCGACCGGGGCCTGCCCATGGATATCCGCTTGCTGCTGACCGGATACCTGCCCGAGTACCTGATGGACAATGGCGCGCTGGATAACCGCATGCCTGTCGACGAGTGGCGCCGCCTCGGCCGTATCACCGACCGCGCGCGTGCTGCCCAAGCCGGCGATGATTTCTCCGCGGTGATCCGTCAGGGCGTGCCGCCGGCGGCCTTGTCGGAGGCATCGCCGTCATCGGGCGACTCCACCTTGAAGCCCCTGGCCTCGAGCGCGGAGAGGTAGCCCTTCGGGCCGATAAGGTCGTCCAGCGGCACGATCGCCACCGTCTGGGTGTTCGTCGCGGTTTCCGAATCGACGGCTGCAAGCCAGCGTGTGCGCACCTGCGCAGGTACATCGGTCAGGCCGATGCGTTGCGCCAGGCCGCCTTCGGTGACGGCATCCAGGCAGGTGGAAATCTGTTTCGCGCGGCGCTCGTCGCGCAAGGCGTCCACATCGCCCGTGGCCCACGCATTAGCCCGTTCGCGCATGGCCGCCAGTTGCGGCTCGATGTTGTCGACGCTCTGGGTGAAGCAGGAAAGGTCGTCGAGGGTCGATCGCTTGAATTCCTTTACGACGGCACGTGGGTCATCCACGAGCAGGGTGTACTCCACGGGCACCTGTTTCACATTGTGCGCCTTGGCCATCGCCACTACCGCATCGGTAATGTACCCCGACTTGCGCAGCCCCGACTTCTTCACGGCCTGCTTGTAGAGCTCGATGGCGGCGAAAATGGGCCGATAACGTTCGATCTTGCGTTCGTCGCCAATGTAACGCGCTTTCACGGTAAGCCAGCGCGCGTAGACATCGGGCGGCACGGTCTCTTCCAGTGTCTTGCCATCCGGGGAATTGCGCACACCGATGAGGGACGGCAACAGGGCCAGCTTGCCAAAGAAGCCGACGTTGGGTTTGACCTCGGTATGCGGGGGCAGGATCAGTGCGCCTGCATGGGCAACCGCATCATCGACCTCGTCGGTCTTCCACGTGATGTTGCCCGGGATGGGTGACAGGGTGCCGAGGATCAGGAGCACATGGTCGCCCCGGGTGGCTCGCCAGAGCCCCGGGCCAGGCTGGATGCCACTGACGGTCACGGCTTCGAGCGTGGGGACGCTGGTGGCGGGCGGCGGTACCTGGGCAGTCGCCGTCGACATAAACGCCAGGGAAAGTGAAAAAAACAGCAGGGGAAGGCGGGGGTGTCGGCTCATGCGCGCAGTCTAGCCGAGCGGGCTGGGTGGAATCGCGGCACATGTGGCGGCACGCTCGCCTTGCATTCACCTGCGCCAGGGATGGGCGGAGGATCTTGCGGAAAGTGCTTCGCGCCGATTTATGTGCACACGCCGTGAAGGTTTCGCCACGTGGCCTTCCGTTGTAGCGGCGTAACGGGAGGGCTAAGCTTCCTCGTCCGACCGTAAGAACCCATAGGGATGGGACCGGCGGCATAGCCTATGCGCTGGAGCAGCGTCGTACCCATGGCCCTGGTTATCTACGACATTCCGTTCAATCCCGACCTGGCCGGCCTTTGGCATGTCCAGATCAATGGCGTGCCGACGGAAAACTTCGAATCGCGCGTGGCTGCCATCGCTTATGCAGTGCAGCAATCGAAGTTGCTGGGAACGCAGGGCCAGTTGCAGGTACTGGTGTCGGTCGAGGGCGCGGATGGCGTGTGGCGTGAATTCGAGTCGAACGCGAAGCGGCCGGTGCAGAGCCTGCAGTAGCGGCTGCACGTCACGTTGATGTGCGATGGATAGGATGGTGGCCTTACGGAGGAACCAGCTACCCATGGCACACCGCAAGATTGGTTATTTCGACGTTGAAGGTTCGTGCTACGTCGCGAAGCCCGGCCGTTGGCGCGGCAAGTACGTCATCAGTGAAGACGGCGAAGAGCTGCAGGAAAAGCTCTGCGCCACCCTGCACGAAAACGAGGACGATGCGTGCAGCGAAGGCATGGCGCTAGGTGTGGCCGCCGCGCGGAAACTCATGAAAGAGCGCGAGGGGTTTGACCCGGGCGAGCACGAATAACGCCTCGACCTGCTACGGGATACCTGCATAGGCCATGCCAGAAAGCGCCGCGCAACGCGGCGCAAGGTATTCCGAATGGCCGATGGTACAGGTCGTTTACACGGCGTAGGTTTTCATTGCGGCTGCGTGAATGTTGCGTTTTTCGCATATTCCCGCCCCGCAAAGTCCCAGCCCCACTCCCCTAAGGCTTCGGAGACTCACAATGAAAACGCACGCACACATGGCGCTCAGGCGCCACGGCCTCGCTTTGTCCATCGCTGCCGCCCTGGCTTGCACCTGCGGCACACTCGCGGCCCAGAATGCGCCGCCCCCATCGGCCGCTCCTCCCCCGCCCGCGCCAGCCGCGCAGCAGCCGGTACCGCCGCCGGATGACCAGAAGGGCACGACCGAACTGGCCGCGATCACGGTGACGGGTTCGGCGCTTCCGCGCATCGACGTTGAGACGCCGTCACCCGTGACGACCATCACCGCCGAGCAAATCCAGAAGAGTGGCCTCACCACCGTGTCGGATGTGATCCGGGCGGTATCGGCCGACAACAGTGGCTCCATCCCGCCAGCATTCACCGGCGGCTTCGCGGCCGGCTCATCCGGGGTGGCGTTGCGCGGCCTCACCGTGAACTCGACGCTGGTGCTTATCAATGGCCGGCGAGCGGCGAACTACCCCTTGGCGGACGACGGGCAGCGCTCCTTTGTCGACCTTAATACGATCCCGTCGAACGCGATTGAGCGTATCGAGGTGCTCAAGGATGGCGCGTCATCGCTATATGGCGCCGATGCGATCGCAGGTGTCGTCAATATCATCCTGCGCCCCAGCTACAAGGGCACGGAGTTCAGCGCGGACGTGGGTACATCGCAGCACGGCGGCGGTACGACGCGCCGAGGCACGGTGCTGTTTGGCGGTGGTGACCTGCGCAAGGATGGCTGGAATGCGTACTTCAGCGCCGAGTACCAGAAAGATGACCGGATCAAGGTGGGTGACCGTGGCTATCCCTACAACACCAACGACCTGCGCCGTAGCGGTGGCAACAACCTGATCGGCGGCCAGCCATCGCAGAACTCCGGTTCGACGTTCGGTACGGTGACGCCGGGCACGCTGGGTACGCCTGGTGATGTGACGACCGGTATTCCGGACCCGGGCGCGGTCGCGCAACCGCTCGTGCCCTGCGGCACCGGAAGCACACTGGTCACGGATGATCCCAACAACCCCGGAAGCTACTGCGCATATAACCGCACGCGGTATTTCGACATCGCGCCGGAGATGGAGCGCCAGGGTATCTACGGCCGGTTTACCCTGAAAGTGAGCGATACCTCGCAGGCCTACATCGATGCGAGCTACTACCAGGTACGCACCGATTTCCGCGGGCCACCACCGCAGATCCAGGCCAGTACGCCGAACAACACCAACGCCATCGCGCTTCCAGCGACGCTGCCCGATGGCTCGTTGAACCCGAACAACCCGTTTGCCGCTGAGGGCAAGGCCGCGCTCATCAACTACACCTTCCCGGGCGCCTTGGGTGGTGGCGACAACAAGAACCACAACCTGCGCATTACCGGTGGCATGACCGGTACTTGGGGCGACTGGAGCTACGATACCGCGTTGGTGTTCAACCACGAGTCGCTCGACATCAACACGCCGGGCCTGCTGAACTATAACGCGTTGATCGCCGCGGTCACCAACGGAACGTATAACTTCATCAATCCCTCGGCGAATTCGCCGGAACTGCTGCGTTCACTGGCCCCGACGCTGCAGAAGACATCGACCAGTGACTTGCAGTCGTTCGATTTCCGGGTGACCCGCCCACTCATGGATTTGCCCGGCGGCTCGCTTGGGCTGGCCACGGGTATCGACGTGCGCCACGAAGAGCAGAACGACCCGGATCTCAACCCTGATCTGGCGGCGCAGGGCCTCGGCATTGCGCATACCAAAGGCAACCGCACGGTGACGGGTGCTTATGTGGAGCTCGATGCACCGTTCCTCGAGTCACTGGAGGTGGACGTTTCCGGGCGCTATGACCATTACTCCGATTTCGGCAGGAATTTCTCGCCAAAGATCGGCATCAAGTGGAAGCCCATTGACGAACTGGCGTTCCGCGGGACCTTCTCCAAGGGCTTCCGCGCCCCCAGTTTTGCGGAGAACGGCTCAAGCGAATCCGAAGGCTTCGCGACCTACACGCCGCCTGCGGAATTCCAGGAGCTGCACAACAACAGTGGTTACGTGCAACCGTACCCGCTGGCGTTCCTTACCTCGGCCAATCCGAAGGTGAAGCCGGAGCGTTCGAAGAGCTATACGTTCGGTATCCTGTTCCAGCCGACCCAGGACCTCAGCGCATCGCTCGATTACTACCAGATCAAGAAGACCGGGGTGATCGGCCAGCAGAGCCCGGCGGCGGTGCTCGATGCCTACTACAACGGCCAGCCACTGCCGACGGCATCCAATATCATCGCTGATGTGCCTGATCCGGCCGCCCCCGATGCGTTGCCGCGCCCCCTGGTGGTGGTCGCCCCTTACGTCAACCAGAACGCGCTGAAGACCAAGGGCATCGACCTCGATCTCAAGGGCGGTTTCAACTTCAGCGAGAACGTGCGGCTGACCAGTGAAATCAACCTCACCAAAATCATCTCGTGGACGTTGACCTTGCAGGACGGGACGACCTTGCAGTACGTCGGCACGCATGGGCCGTATGGGTTGTCGTCGGGCGCGGGTACGCCGCGTTACCGTGGTTCGTGGGCCAATAGTTTGCAGATGGGTAAGCTCAACATCACCGGCACCCTGTACTACACGAGCGGCCTTAAGCTCACCGCGCCCGATGTGGCACCAGGGTGCCAGTCGACGAATACGACGACGGGCGAGGATTTTCCTGCGTCGTGCCGGATGTCGTCATTCACGCAGTTCGATCTTACCGGGCGCTACGACCTGACCGAGAAAATCTCGATCACCGGTTCGATCCTCAATGCGTTCGATCGCAAGCCGCCGCTCGATCCACTGAACTACGCGGCACTCAACTACAACCCGACGTACGCCCAGGGCGGCATTGTCGGGCGATTCTTCACCGTGGGCGTCAAGGTCAAACTGTAAGGCCGTGCCCGGCCAGGGCGGCGGGATCGGCAATATCGATCCCGTCGTTCCTGACCGTCAGGATGCCTTCGGCGCGCAGGCGACCCAGCATGCGCGTTACCGTGGCCGCGCTCATGCCCAGGTACGAACCGATGTCGTCGCGTGACATCGGCAAGGGTATGAAGGTGGTATCGGGTTCGACCTGGCGGCGCCGCGCAAGCAGGTCGTCGAGGAAGAACGCGACGCGGGCGAGGGCAGGCGTGTCGCCGCCCAGCGTGGCTCGGCGGCGCTCCTGCCGGCGCAAGCCACGCAGGTGGCTGGCGATGGCGTCGTCGTGCTCGCACAAGGCGTCGGTGGCCGCGCGCGGGAAGCGGCAAAACCACGTCTTGCCCACCGCGACGACGGAGGTCATATGCTGGCCTTGCCGCGCGACGTCCAGCGCAAACAGCTCGCCGGGCAGGTGGAACGCGAGGATCCGCCCGCCACCTACCGTCATGGCGAGGCCGGAAAGGACGGCATAGGCAGCCAGGTGGGGCGCATCGGGTTGCACGAGGCGGTCGCCATCGGCGAACGGCCCGACACGCTCGACCACATCGCGCATGGCCAGCAGTTCGGCGGCCCCGCCGCGCGTCGCCTGGCAGGTGTGAGCATGGCGACATGAGGCGTTGCAGCAGGCGGCGCCACGGCGCAGGGCAGGTGGGGGCATGGCGACGTCGGACGCGTAGTGCACAGGTAAACCTCCCGCACGCGTGGAGCGTGCAGCGCCATTTTAGGCCGCAGGATCCTGCGGGGCCGGGACGGTCAGCGGCATGCGCCCAAATGCCGCAGGTGGCCCTGGTCTTGACGGCGCGCGGCCTTTCCGATAACTAGGTTGGCGGGGGAATACCAGAAAGGGGGCCGCAAAGGCCATGGCAAGTCGTTCGTCGCAGTTCGATCAGCTTGATACCACCACGATGCCGGCACTGCCCGATGGCTGCGTGCCAGGCACTGTCGCGCCGTTTGTCATGCGCTACGGCGTCGATTTCCTCGTGGCGATGCAACGCGCCGCTGCAGAGGCGTCCAGGCAGGGCGCCGAAGAGGCAGAGCCCGCTTAGTGGCCTGACGGCTGGGTGGCAGGCGCACGCCCGTCATCCGGCACATCACCCGCGGGGCCGCCCTTGCGGATAGCGCCCACCACGAATATCGCAAGCATGGCAACGATCAACGCGATCAGTGCGTAGTAGCGCGTGCGGTTCATGGGGGCTCCGGGCTTCATAAGACGCAGTGTCCCCGTGGATGGGTCAAGGAAATGGAATGCGCGCGTTATGCCGACGTGCCGTCGATAAGGTCGGCGACGGCGTCTACAAGGGCATGTACCGAAAACGGCTTGCTCAGGATGGCACAGCCCTCGGGCAGGACTGGGCTGTCGGCAAAGGCTTCCCACGCGTACCCCGTGATAAAGAGCACGGGCAGCGTGGGGCAGCGTTCCCGGGCAGCCTGCGCGAGCCGGCGCCCATCCATGCCTGGCAGGCCGACGTCCGTCACGAGTACGTCCGGCGCATCCTCCGCGGCCAGCAGAAGCAGCGCCTCGTTGCCTTCGGCGCAATCGCTGACGGTGTAGCCGGCCTCTTCGAGTACTTCGCGGGTAAGCGATCGCAGCATCGCCTCGTCTTCGACGAGCAACACGTGGCGGCCGCCACCCTGGCGCGACCGGTTTTCGATATGCGAGTGCTTCGCCGCCGGTGCGCCGATGTGGCGCGGCAGCCACAGGCTCACCGTCGTGCCGCGGCCAGGCGCTGAGGTGATGATCGCGCGGCCACCGGTTTGCCGTGCAAAGCCATCGACCATGGATAAGCCAAGGCCGGTGCCCTGGCCAATGGCCTTCGTGGTGAAGAACGGATCGAAGGCCTTTTCGATCACGGATGCCGACATGCCGGTGCCGGTATCGGTCACATCCACGACCACGTAATCCGAGGCACCTCGGCCAATGTCCACCGACTCCGCGTTTCGCGTGGCGATGGTCAGGGTGCCCCCGTGCGGCATGGCATCCCGGCCATTGATGGCCAGGTTGAGGATGGCGCTTTCGAGCTGGCTGGCATCCGAAAGCGTGCGCCACAAGCTCTCCGTCATGTTGACCTGCAGATTCACCTGCTCGCCCAGCAGGGGGCGCAGCAGCAGGTCCAGGCCATGGACGATGCCATTGGCATCCACGTCAGAGAGGGAGAGCGCCTGCTGGCGCGAGTACGCGAGCAACCGGTGCGTGAGCCCCGCGGCACGTTGCACGGCGCCACGCGCCGCATCGAGTAGCCGGCGCGAGCCATCCACGCGGCCCTGTTCCATCCTCTCGGTGACGACTTCGATCGCGCCACCGATGCCCCCCAGGATGTTGTTGAAATCGTGGGCGATGCCACCGGTCAGCCGGCCCAGGGCTTCCAGCTTCTGTGCGTGGCGCATCTGGTCATCCATGGCACGGCGCCGCTGGGTGTCGCGGCCCATGCCGTAGATCACATCGCCATCAGGCACGCCGGTCCAGGCGAACCAGCGGAACTGGCCATCCTTGCTACGGATCCTCAGTTCAAGGTCTTCCACCACCTCACCATCGATCATCTGGCTCACGGCGTCCCGTGCGCGGTCGAGGTCGTCGGGGTGGATGAGTTCTTCGAAGCCGACGCCCATCAGGTCATCGGGCGCGTAACCCAGCTCGGTTCGCCAGGCAGGATTCACGTTGCGATAGTGCCCGTCGCGCGTCATCACCACATAAAGGTCGCGCGCGATGGCCCACACCTGGTCGCGCTCGCGAGTGCGCTGGTCGATCTCCACCTCGAGCGAGGCGTTGAGCTCGCGTAGCGTCTGCGTGGTGCGTACGGCGCGTGTCGTCTCGTTCGTGATCGCATACATGCCGAACACCTTGCCGTGCTCGTCGCGCATCGGTGCGAACGAAAACGTCCACCAGGTTTCCTCCTCGAAACCGTGCCGGGTCATGCGCAGGGGTAGATCAAGGTGCATGCTGCCTTCGCCCCGCATGGCCAGCTCGACATGGCGTTCAACCTCGTCCCACACGTCATGCCACAGCGCGCGGAACGATTTGCCGATGGCGCCCTGCAGGCGCCGACCCAGCATGGGCCGGTAGGGGTCGTTGAAGAAGAACTGCTGGCCCGCCTCAACGGCAAGGAACATGGGGCGTGGCGTGTCGAACATCGTGGCAAGCATGGTCTTGAGCGCTGGCGGCCACGTCTCGACAGGCCCAAGTTCGGTGTTCGACCAGTCGAACGCACGAATCTCCGCGGCCGTGGGCGATTCCATCGGCAGGAAGGCGAAGGGCTCGGGCGAGCGAGGGGTCATGGATGGCTCACGGCGTGAAGTCGGTGACCTTGCCTGATACCTGTACGCCTCGTTGCCATACGGCCTCGATATGGGTGCTGGCCTCAATATCGTTCGTCGGGTCGCTGCCGAGTACGACGAAATCGGCCCGCTTGCCGTTGGCGATGACGCCACGGTCATCCAGGCCCAGCAGGCTCGCGGCGCGCTCTGTCGCCACGTTAAGGGCCTGCAGTGGGCTAAGGCCAGCATCCACCATCAGCGCCAGCTCGCGGTGCTCCGCAAAGCCCGGGATGCGCAGTGGTGTCGCGCCGGAGTCGGTACCGAAGCCTACCTTGCCGCCGGCATCGTAAATCCGCTTGAAGTTCTGTTCGTTCGTTTTCAGCGCAGCCTCGTTGACCGGCGTGGCGCGATCGTCCCGCACCTTGTCGCGCCAGGCGCTGTCGGCGAACTGGGTGGCGAGCGCCGGCTGGACGGCATGGCTGAAGAAGGGCTGGTCCATCCACGCCGGATGCCGGGCATAGATGTACGCCGCTTCGTTGAGGTCCAGCGTGGCGATGTACCAGGTGCCGTGCTGCTTCATGGCGTCGATGAAGCCCTGGTCCACGGGCTTGTCGCGAACGCCGTGGGCGAGGATATCCACGCCGTCGTCGACAAGCTTGCGCGCATCGTCCAGGTAGTACACGTGGGCGGCGACGCGAAGGTGCTTCGCATGTGCTTCGGCGATCACGGCACGCCAGATTTCCGGCGTCATCTTGACCGGCAGCGTGCCGTTGAAGTCATCGACCCAGATCTTCACCAGGTCGGTGCCGCGCGCGGCGGCCGCATCGACTGCCGCCCGGGCCTCATCGGGTGTGGCCGGACGGTCCAGCTGGCTGGAGCCGGCCTGCATCATCTTCGCCGGCGGCGCCCCGTTGGGCACGCCAATACCGTGGTCGGCGCCGAACAGGTCGGCCCCGTCGGCCTTGCCGGCATGCAGGTCGGCGCGC
The DNA here is from genome assembly GCF_023078495.1 of Luteibacter aegosomatissinici. NCBI lineage: Bacteria > Pseudomonadati > Pseudomonadota > Gammaproteobacteria > Lysobacterales > Rhodanobacteraceae > Luteibacter > Luteibacter aegosomatissinici. The sequence goes on from NZ_CP095742.1 coordinate 2,010,427, forward strand.
AAGGGGTAGAACACCTCGGGGTTGTTTATGCCCAGGGTGGTTACCGTGGTGACGCCATAGGCGCGCCACTGGCGGAGCTGGCGCAGTGCGTTCTCTCGCGAGTAAAGGGCGGGTTGGCCGGCCTTCGTTCCATCCACCAGGCCGATGTGCGAGTGATCGGAGATGAGGCCAGGGATGATCGTTTTGCCGGTGTAGTCCACGACCTTCGTTCCGTCGGGCATCTTCACCCGTAACCCGGGCCCCACCATCGAGAAGTGGTCGCCATCCACGACCAGGGTCACATCCTCTTTCGCCGGGGCGCCCGTCCCATCGATAACGCGCGCCCCGCGGATAACGGTGGCGGCGTGGGCGCCGGTCGCCGCGACGAGCAGGGCGGTGGCAAGGAGCAGGGGGCGGGGCACGGTCATCGGAGATCCTTCAATAAACGTCTGGGAGCCCGTCACGGATAATGCACTACCTGCGAAGGGCGTGTCGTTGCGAATGCGTTAGTGGCGCCATTGTCACGCCTGCTGCACACCGCCCGCCGGACGCTGGTCACACCTACACGTTCGAAGGTGAGCACGATGGACGAGCAGAAGGCTCCAGTCGCGGAAAAGCAGAAAGGTGGCATCGGCTACGTGCTGCTGTGGATCCTGGGCGTGCCGATCCCGGTCCTGATCCTCATCTTCCTGGTACGCGGCTGCACCTGAGCACGCTAAGCTGGCGGTTTCCCCTTCCGGAAGCCGCCGCGTGTCCCAGCAAGTCCTTCCGCGCAGCCCGGGTATCGATCTGCTGCGTGGTTTCAGCATCCTGCTGGTGGTGGTTCATCACCTCGGCCTGCGGATACCCCTGCACAAAACCGATGCGGCGCAGGTGTTGCCGGTCTTCCTGCTCAAGGGCCTCATATACAACGGTTACGAAGCGGTGTTTCTGTTCTTCGTGGTCTCCGGGTTCCTGATCACCCGGCATGTCCTTGAGCGGGATGGGGCGCTGGCAGCGGTGGCATGGCGCAGCTTTTATGCTCGCCGCGTGGCGCGCATCGTTCCCTGCCTGCTCGCCCTTGTCGCCGTGCTGCTGTGCTGCCACGCGCTGGGGGTTCCCAACTACGTGTTCGACAAGCCGGGGCAGACGCCGCTCGGCGCCACGCTGTCCGCGCTGACCTTCACCCTCAATGTGTATGAGGGAAACAACGGCTGGCTTCCGGGTGGCTGGGATGTCCTGTGGTCTCTCTCCGTGGAAGAGGTGTTCTACCTCGCGTTCCCATGGGTATGCCTCACCCTGGGGCGCACGCGCTGGCTCGTGCCGGCGCTCGTCCTCCTTGTGCTGTCGGTACCCTTTACCCGCGCGGCCATCGCCGACAACGAGATATGGAGCGAAAAAGCGTATCTGCCGGGGATGGGGGCGATCGCGGCGGGCGTCCTGGCGGCGCTAGTCCGCTTCCGTTCGGGCGTGCCGGGTGTGCTGGCGCGGCGGCTCATGGCCGTTGCCGGGGTCGCTAGCCTGGCGCTGATCATGTTTTCCGGTGGATGGTTGTGGCACGCCATCCACGAGGGCTACCTGCTTATGCTGATCGGTGCGGGTATGTTGCTCGTGCTGGCGTCGCCGGAAGGCGGCCAGGCCATGCGCGGCACGGGATGGCTGCGTGCCATGGGCCGGGCCAGCTACGAGGTGTACCTGACCCATATGTTCGTTGTGTTTTCGCTGGTGGGCGTTGCACGCCTGACCGGTACCGACAAGGCATGGGGCTGGCTCTGGTACGCACCGGCGGTGCTGATCGCGTGGGCCCTGGGATATGGCGTGGCCACGTACCTGTCGGAGCCGGCAAACCGGTGGCTGCGTCGGCGGCTGCTCAGGCCTGTTTCTGCGGCGGCGACGGCGTGACCTGGGCGGCCGGGTCGAAGCTCTCGGCGTGCTCGGCGGGCCGGATTTTCGCGCCTCGCGCCACGGCAAGGCCGTGGGTGAGTTCCGCACCCAGCAGCACGATGATCGAGGCGTAGTACACCCACGTGAGCAGCACGACGATGGCCCCCGCCGGGCCGTAGGCACCGCCGACACTGGCGCGATCGATATACAGGCTGATGACGAACTTGCCACCCACGAAAAGCAGGGCGGTGAGGATGCCGCCGCGTGCGGCGTCGCGCCACGCGATCTGCGCATCGGGGAGGATCCGGTACATGGCTCCAAACGCGATGACGAAGACGCCAAACGAAATGACGGCCTCGACCACCTGCCATGCCACGGTATTACCGGGGATGACGGCCTGGATCAGGCTGCTGACCACGAATGAAATGATCAGCAGGAACGCAATGCCGATCAGCAGGCCAAATGCCCGTGCCCGGGTGCTCAACCATCCGGCCACGGCTTCGCCGGGTTTCGCGCGAATCTTCCAGACGCGGTTGATCGTGGATTGAAGTTGAGCAAACACGGCTGACGCACTGAACACGGTGACGCACAGACCGATGATGCCGACGATGTTGCCAAGGTGCGGCCGTTGCTGGGCGTTATCGATCACCAGCTTTACGGCGGTGGCGCCTTGCTGCCCGATGACGTTGGTCAGGCCGTCCACCAGTTGCGCCTGCCACTGCGCATTAAGCGCGGACAGCACCCAGAGCAGCAGCACCAGCAGCGGTGCGAACGATAGCGCCGAGTAAAAAGAAAGCGCCGCCGCGCGGGTCATCAGCTCGTCATCGCTGAAACCCTCGGCAGCGGTGCGAATGGATTTGCCGGTCAGTTCGTACCAGTGGCGCAGGTGCATAGGGAAGGGGCGGGGGCCCCAGGGCCCCCGCTAGGTCCGGTTAGTGGTGGCGATCGCGGTCGCGTGCGTGGTCGGCGGCCTTGCCTACCTCCTTCTGCACCTTGCCTGCATTCTTCTCAATGTTGCCTGCCGCTTCCTTCGCGTGGTTACCGGTGATCTTGCCGGCTGCTTCCTTCATGGCGCCCTTTACCTCGTGTTTCATGCCCTCGGTACGGTTCTTGTCCATGATGGTTCCTCGGTTGCTCTGCGGGGTTCGCAGCGTGGACGATTTACCCGTTCGCGCCATTACAGGCACGTGAAGCGCGTGTGCGCCAGCATTCACCGCCCGTGCGTGAGACGGTACGATGGGACATGTTCTTTCCGCTGCCCAAGACGGCCACCGCGCCGTTCTGCCCGTCCGAAGTCGCCGGGTCCATCGTCGTACCGTCCGAGCTCCCCTGGTGGAAGAAGGCGCTTCGGTTCGCCGGGCCAGGCCTGCTCGTATCCGTCGGTTACATGGATCCAGGCAATTGGGCTACCGACATCGAAGCCGGCTCGCGATTCGGCTATCGCCTTCTGTTCGTGGTGCTGCTTTCGAGCCTGGCCGCCATGCTCCTGCAATGCCTGGCTGCGCGGCTCGGTATCGCTACCCGGAAGGACCTCGCGCAGCTTTCCAGCCAGCGTTACCCCAAGGCGCTTGGCCGCGCGCAGTGGGTGCTGGCCGAGCTTTCCATTATTTCCTGCGACCTCGCGGAGGTGCTCGGCAGTGCGCTCGCCTTCAAGCTGCTGTTTGGCGTGTCGCTACCGGTAGGCGTGGCGTTGACCGCGCTCGATACGTTCATTGTGCTCGGCTTGCAGGGACAGGGGTTTCGCCGGGTCGAGTCGATCATCCTGGGCCTCGTCGGCACCGTCGGCATCTGTTTCGTCGTGCAGCTGTTCCTGGTCGGCCCCGACTGGCATGCCATCGCCGCTGGCTTCGTGCCATCGCTGCACGCGCTGGATAGCCGCGAACCGCTCTACCTGGCGATCGGCATCCTCGGTGCCACGATCATGCCGCACAACCTGTACCTGCATTCGTCCATTGTGCAGACCCGGGCGGTTTCCGGTGAGGCGGGGAAATGGGCTGCCATACGGCTCACTCGCGTCGATACGATCGGGTCCCTGAGCCTGGCGCTGCTGATCAACGCCGCTATCCTCATCGTGGCCGCGGGGGCGTTCCATGCGACGGGGCGCCGTGATGTCGCGGATATTGGTGACGCGTACCAGCTGCTCGCGCCGATCGCGGGTACGACGATCGCATCGATGGCGTTTGCCATCGGCCTGTTCGCATCGGGGCAAAGCTCCACGTTTACCGGCACGATCGCCGGGCAGGTGATCATGGATGGTTTCCTGCAGATGAAACTGCCGTGCTGGCAGCGGCGGCTGATCACCCGGGGCCTTGCCATCGTTCCGGCCTTCATCGGTGTCGTGGTGATGGGGGACCGGGCCATTGGCGCACTGCTGGTGGCGAGCCAGGTGGTATTGAGCATCCAGTTGCCGTTCGCCATGTATCCCTTGATCCGGTTTACGGATAACCGGGAGCTGATGGGGGCGTTTGCCAATACACGCCTCGTGTCGGTGTCCGCGTGGGCGCTCTTTGTCGTCATATCGGCGGCCAATGTGTGGCTGGTCGCCCAGTTCTTCGGTATGGCCTGATGCGGCGGGCGCCCCGGTAGAGCGGAAACGAAGAAGGCCCGCCAATGGCGGGCCTTCGGTCAGCGGCGCGGTTCTCGTAGGAGCGGGCAGGGCCGCGGCCTTGGGAAGCGCGGACTGGGATCTGCCGCCAAAGGCGGTCGCGCCCAGATGCGCCCCTACGGCGAGCGCGGCTTACGCGGCGTTGCTGAGGCGGCTGGCGACTTCGCCGAGCCAATCGTAGCCATCCATTTCGCCACCGAACAGGTCGAGGCCGTTGGCTGCGTCGCTGGAGTTAAAGCCAGCGGAGTATTCGAAGGTGGTAATGCCGTAATCGTTGCGAAGTTCGTTCATGGTCGTCTCCCAGTCTCTTGTATGACCGGTTGTTTCAAGTCAGCCCACGCCGCCGGTCTCTGGCATGGAGCGGACCTTACGCTGGCCCGGGAAACCCCGGTAGATGGCCAAAAAGCGCTGGTCCGTTTCGTTTGGTGAACAATCGGTTCGTTAGGCTTTCGTCATGCGGTTTTTGCACCGAATTACTGAACCAACGAGTTTTCTCTTGCACCTTAGTAAGGGTCCCCTCAGCGGATTCAAGGGTTCCAATCATTAATTTCTTCGACAGCGGGCGTAAGGAAATAGTTCAATCAATTTTCCGATCGGCACGATGGATGGTGCCTATGAGAACCCTTGCCCCGGCCTTTCGTTCGCGGGAACGAACGTATCCGTTAACTAGAGTTTAACTCATCCGGGCGGGAGCTGCCACGGTGGCGTTTGCAACCGTTCACATAAGAAGTCCGCAAGCTGCCGCACCTTGGGCGACAGGTGGCGGCTCCGCGGGTAAACCAGCCAGACCGCGCCCTGCTCGTCGCGCCAGTCGTCCAGCAGGGAGACCAGCCGCCCCTCGGCCAGCGGGCCTTCGACATAGAAGTCGGGCAGTTGGGCCAGCCCCAGGCCGCGCAGGCAGGCATCCAGCAGGGCCTGGCCCGAGTTGGCCCTGTAACGCCCTCGTACCGGGCGCTGGCGGGGTTGGCCATCCTCCAGGAAGATCCAGTGACTGGCCGAGCCGAGCAGTAGCTGGTGATCGACCAGGTCTTCCGGCGTGCGGGGCGCGGGGTGGCCTTCCAGATAAGCGGGTGAGGCCACAACGAACAGGCGTCGTTCGCCCAGCCTCCGGGCCACCAGGTTGGAGTCCGCGAGCAGGCCGGTGCGGACGGTGAGGTCGTACCCTTCTTCGATCAGGTCGACATTCCGGTTCGAGAAATCCATGTCGACGCCAAGCTGGGGGTGCATGGCCAGGAATTCGTTGACCAACGGGGCCACGTATCGCTCGCCATACGTGGTGGCCAGGCTGATGCGCAGGCTGCCGCGCAGGCCTTCCTGGTAATCCACGATGGCCTGTTCCGCGGCGTCGAAGCCTTCCAGCAAGTGCCGGGCGTGCTCGTAATACAGGCGGCCGGCGTCGGTCAGGCGCAGTTTGCGGGTGGTCCGGTGGAGCAGCTGCGTGCCAAGGCGCTGCTCCAGGGCACTCACGGCACGGCTGACAAACGCCGTGGATAAACCCAGGTGGCGCGCGGCAGCAGAAAAGCTGCCCAAGCGGACCACCTCGACAAAGGCGTCCATCCCATCCCATGCGCGCATCGATTGTTGCTCCCGGTAAAAGATGCTTGTCGGTTCGAACGACTAATCGACGACGGCAAGGCTGGCTAGAATCCATGATCCACCCGGCCCATGCCGGTTTCACATGCCATTGTAAGAGGATTGACTGACCATGAAGTCGCGCGCCGCTGTTGCCTGGGAAGCAGGAAAGCCCCTCTCCATCGAGGAGATCGACGTCCAGGGCCCCAAGGCGGGCGAGGTGCTTGTACGCATCGTGGCGACCGGCGTTTGCCATACCGATGCGTTCACGCTGTCAGGGGCCGACCCGGAAGGTGCCTTCCCGGTCATCCTGGGGCACGAAGGCGGTGGCATCGTCGAGGAGGTCGGCGAGGGGGTGACCACCCTCAAGCCGGGTGACCACGTCATCCCGCTCTACACGCCCGAGTGCGGTGAGTGTTCGTTCTGCCGCTCGGGCAAGACGAATCTTTGCCAGAAGATCCGCCTGACCCAGGGCAAGGGCGTCATGCCCGACGGTACCTCGCGCTTCTCCATGGGCGGCAAGTCGCTTCTCCACTACATGGGCACCAGCACCTTCAGCGAATACACGGTGCTCCCGGAGATTTCGCTGGCGAAAATCAATAAGGACGCACCACTCGACAAGGTCTGCCTGCTCGGCTGTGGCGTCACCACTGGCATTGGCGCGGTACTCAATACGGCGAAAGTCGAGCCGGGCGCCACCGTGGCCGTGTTCGGCATGGGTGGCATTGGCCTTTCGGTCGTGCAGGGCGCGGTGATGGCGAAGGCCAGCCGGATCATCTGCATCGACACCAATCCGTCCAAGTTCGAGATGGCGAAGATATTGGGCGCCACCGATTTCGTGAATCCGCGTGATTACCCGGATACGCCGATCCAGCAGGTCATCGTCGACCTGACCGATGGTGGCGTGGATTATTCCTTCGAGTGCATCGGTAATGTCGATGTGATGCGTTCGGCCCTGGAGTGTTGCCACAAGGGCTGGGGCGAGTCGATCATCATTGGCGTGGCCGGCGCCGGCCAGGAGATCCGTACTCGCCCGTTCCAGCTGGTCACCGGCCGCGTCTGGCGCGGTTCCGCGTTCGGCGGCGTGAAGGGCCGCACGGAACTGCCCGGCTATGTCGAACGCTACATGGGTGGTGAGATCAAGATCGATCCCATGATCACGTATACGATGGGGCTGGATGACATCAATCGCGCATTCGACCTGATGCACGAAGGCAAGGCCATCCGCTCCGTCATTCTTTACTGAGTGCCCTGATGAACGAGACGATCGACCTTATCCGCCGTTACTACGATGCCTTCAATCGCGGCGATTGGAATGGCATGCTCGATCTGCTGGATGAGCACGTGGCCCATGATGTGAACCAGGGTGGCCGTGAAACCGGCCGCGCCCGTTTCGCCGCCTTTCTCGAGCGCATGAACGTCAGCTACGCCGAGCAGCTGAAGAATATCGTCGTGATGGCCAACGAGAAGGGTGACCGCGCCGCCGCGGAATACGTGGTGCATGGCGAATACAAGGCCACGGATGACGGCCTGCCGCTCGCCCAGGGCCAGAGCTATGTCTTGCCGGGTGGTGCGTTCTTCGATGTGGCAGGCGGCAGGATCACCCGCGTCAGCAACTACTACAACCTGGAAGACTGGCTGGCCCAGGTGCGCCGCGTCGACGTCGATTGACCTTGAAGCCGGGGTGGTGGGGCCGCAGGTCATGCCCTGACCCCACCACCAAGGCAAGGCATGGCCTGGACGAACCCTTACTTCGACGCTGCCAAAGGTCATCACACGCGTGACGGCTTCCGTAACCTCGAGCCGGAAACGCGCGAGCCCGGTGGCCTGAAGCGCTGGCGCCGCGAGCGCAAGGAGCAACAGCTTCCACGGCCGCCCGACGAGGGCTACGAGGCATTCACCCGCCGCTGGTGGCAGCGGGCCGATTTCGCAGGTTCCGGCGATGCCGCGTGGTGGCTGGGCCACGCCACGGTCCTTGTGCGGCGGCAGGGGCTCACGGTGATCACCGATCCCGTCCTCGGCAAGCGCGCCTCGCCCCTCTCGTTCGCGGGCCCGATGCGGCGTACGCCCGCACCGGTGGAGGTCGCGACGCTGCCACAGATCGATGTCGTGGTGATCTCGCACAATCATTATGACCACCTGGATCGCGACAGCGTGCACGCCATTGCCCGCCGCTTTCCCAAGGCAGTGTTCCTTGTGCCGTTGGGATTGAAGCGCTGGTTCGATCGCGAACGCATTGGCAACGTGCGAGAACTCGACTGGTGGGCGTCCACGGATATCGAAGGCACCGTGTTCACCTTCGTGCCTGCCCGTCATTGGAGTGCCCGCACGCTCTGGGATCGCAACCGATCGCTGTGGGGCGGCTGGGTGATGGCCCAGGATGGCTACCGGTTCTGGTTTGCCGGCGATACGGGCTATTCCGACAAACTGGCCGAGATTGGCCGCCGCGCGGGACCCATCGACCTGGCGGCGATTCCCATTGGCGCGTACGCGCCGCGATGGTTCATGCATGGCCAGCACGTGGATCCGGCACAGGCGGTGCAGCTGCACCGTGATATTGGCGTCCGGCGGTCGATCGCCATCCATTGGGGCGTGTTCGAGCTGGCCGACGATCAGCTTGACGAGCCGCCGCGCTTGCTCGCCGAGGCGCTGGGGGCGGAGGGCCTGACAGGCGACGATTTCATGCTGCTGAACATTGGCGGCCGGATTGCGCTCTAATGTGCACCCCTTGACCCCGAAGTGCCCCGCCATGCCCTCGCAAACCTTCCAGCTTGAAGGCGAATTCGTCGAACTCAACCAACTGCTGAAACTGGCCGGCATTACCGCCAGCGGTGGCGAAGGCAAACACCTGGTGGCCGATGGCCTGGTCACGGTCGATGGCGTGGTGGAGCTGCGCAAGACGTGCAAGATCCGCGCGGGCCAGGTCGTGGAAATCGACGACGAAATTATCAAGGTCGTCTGAGTGGGGTGGTGTCGCTCTCTATAGGAGCGTGCTAGCACGCGATAAGCCAACAACGCGATGAAACCAACCAAAAGAAAAAGCCGGTGTCTCACGACACCGGCTTTTTTCGTTCATGCGCTGGTGATTACATGCCGCCGGCGGTCGACGACTTGGCCGGTTCCGCGGTGGTGCTCTTCTTGTGCTTCTTGTGGGTCGACTTCATCGAGCCATTCTCGCTACCCGCAGCACTGCTGGCTGCGCCGTCTTTCTTCATGGCATCAGAACTGGAGTGCATGGCCGAGCCAGCGGTGGAGGCGGGCGTCGGGTCGGTCTTCGAAGCGGCATCCTGCGCGAAGGCGGCGCCGCTCATGATGGTGCAGCCGGCGAGCATGGCGAGGATCAGTTTCGTGTTGCGCATGACGAATCTCTCCTGGAACTTTTAGTGAGCGCCTTGGATTCAAAAGCGGCTGCGCCGGGCGCGGCGGCGTGGCTCGCTTACAGACCGGAATGTGTGCGGTCGGTGCAGACGCTATCGCTTTTTGGATGAACAAAGTGGGTCTCGCTCTGCGGTTCCTAGGCATCCATTCAGGTGGACATTACAAACCGTTAAGCGATGGCGGGAAACGTTTTGCAGTGCACTATGAATGCGCTATTGGAAATCGCGGGAAACCGAGCCGAACGAGGGCAGGAGATCGCTGAAATCCAGTAACCGGTAAGCCACGAGATGGTGTACGCCATCGATGGATTGCCATTGCCCATCCACGGCAAGCAGCACCGCATCCAGCAGCGCCTGGCGGCAGGCTTCCGCCACCTTTGGCCTCACGATCACATTCACTTGTCCGGTTTCGTCTTCCAGCGTCACGAAGGTAATGCCACTGGCGGTTTGCGGGCGCTGGCGCACGGTGACGAGGCCCGCATGGCGAAGCCATGCACCATTTCGGATAGCGAGAAGATCGCGTGCGCGGCGGACGCGACGCGATAGCAAGTTCTTGCGAACCAGCGATAGCGGATGGCCGCTAAGCGAGAGGCCGTGCGTGGCGTAATCAGCGAAAACGTTTTCGGCCAACGAGGGTGGTCGCAGTGTGGTGCGCTCCTCTGCCACGGCATCAAGCAGGGGCAGCGTGCGCTCGATGCCGGCGCTTTCCCATCGCGCACGGTGCCGATGGCCGCTGAGGGTGCGCAAGGCACCGGCATCCGCCAGGCGTTCGCGTTCGAAGCGGTTGAGGTGTGCGCGGCTGGCAAGGTCGGCGAGGTCGCGCAGCGGTGCCTGCATGCGGGCAGCGACGATACGTTCGCCAAGGTCGGTCGAAAGGCCGCCGATCATTCGCAAGCCCAGCCGAAGCGCGAATGTGCCCGGCTGTTTGGGGCGCGCTTCGAGCGTGCAATCCCAGTCGCTTGCGGTGACATCCGGTGGCCGTACTTCGATGCCATGGCGGCGGGCATCGGCCACCAGCTGGGCCGGGGCATAAAAGCCCATGGGCTGGCTGTTGAGCAATGCACAGGTAAACACTTCGGGGTGGTGGCACTTCAGGTACGAAGAGGCGTAGGCGATCAGCGCGAAACCCGCGGCATGCGATTCGGGAAAGCCATAGCTGCCGAACCCCTGGATCTGGTCGATGATCTGCTGGGTGAACTCCGGCGAGTAGCCATTTTGGGACATGTTCCGACGGATCTTCGGCTCGAATTTCTGCAGGCCGCCGCGGCGCTTCCATGCGGCCATGGAGCGGCGCAGTTCATCGGATTCGCCCGGTGAGAAGTCCGCGACCACCTGAAGCACATGCATCACCTGTTCCTGGAAGATCGGCACGCCGAGCGTGCGTTCCAGCACGGGGCGCACATCATGCTCGTAGACAATATCTTCGGGCGGAAGCTTCCGCCGCTGCAGGTAGGGATGCACCATGCCGCCCTGGATGGGGCCGGGGCGGACAATGGCGACCTGGATCACCAGGTCGTAGTAGCGGGCAGGCTTCAGGCGCGGAAGCATCGACATCTGCGCGCGTGATTCGATCTGGAATACGCCGATCGTATCGGCCTCCTGGATCATGGCGTAGGTCTGTGGATCCTCCATGGGGATATCGGCCAGGCGGGGGTAATCGGTGGCCTTGTGTTCGCGCAGCAGGTCCATGGCCTTGCGCATGCAGGTGAGCATGCCCAGTGCCAGGCAATCCACCTTCAGCAGCTTCATGGTTTCCAGGTCATCCTTGTCCCACTGGATGATGGTGCGATCATCCATGGCCGCGTTCTCCACCGGCACCAGGTGGTGCAATGGCGTATCGGAGATAACGAAACCACCTACATGCTGGGAAAGATGCCGTGGCATGCCGTTGAGTTCTTCCACCAGCACGACAAGCTGGCGAATGGTGCGGCTGGTGATATCGAAGCCGCGCTCGGCAAGGCGCAGCGTGATCGGCACTTCCCCATGGGCATGTGAATAGGCCCGGCTTAGCTGGTCCAGCTGATCTTCCGAAAGGCCTAGCGCCCGGCCAATGTCACGCGCTGCGCTCTTGCGCCGGTAACTGATGACCGTAGCGGCCAGCGCGGCGCGTTCACGGCCGTATTTGTTGAACACGTACTGCAGCACTTCCTCCCGCCGCTCGTGTTCGAAATCCACGTCGATATCAGGTGGCTCATCGCGTTCGACGGAAATGAAGCGTTCGAACAAGGTACTGATCTGGTCCGGGTTCACTTCGGTAATGCCCAGGCAGAAGCACACCACCGAATTGGCCGCCGACCCGCGGCCCTGGCAAAGGATCTGGCGTGAGCGGGCGAAACGCACGATGTCGTGCACGGTAAGGAAGAAAGCCTCGTATTTCATTGTGGCGACGAGGCTTAGTTCCATTTCAATGCGTTCGCGCAGCGTATCGTCGATGCGGCCATGCCAGCGCGTGGCGGCGCCTTCCCAGGTGAGTTGGCGCAGGTAAGCCGTGGCATCCATGCCTGCGGGGACCAGCTCACGTGGGTAAACGTAATTGATGCCGCGAATATCGAAGCCGATGCAGCGTACCGCCACCACCTGGGTTTCTTCGAGCAGGTCACGGGGATAAATGCGGGCCAGTGTTTCGCGCCTGCGAAGATGGCGCTCGCCATTGGGGAACAGTGCAGCGCCTGCATCGGCCAGGGGGCGGTTCACCCGGATGGCGGTCATCACATCCTGCAGGGCGCGGCGGCGGCGCAGGTGCATGTGTACGTCGCCCGTGGCGACACAGGGCAATGCGTGGCGGGCCCCCAGTTCGCGCAGCATCGCCAGTTCGGCTTCATCGTGCTGGCCACGGTGCAGTTCCACGGCAAGCCATGCACGCCCGCTGAAATGCGTTGCCACCCACGCGGCGCGTTCTTCGTGAATCGTGGTGGCCGTGGCCGCCCATGGGCCTGGGGCCCACAGCAGGCACAAGCCATCGCCTAGTGTTTCCAGGTCGCTACGGTGCAGTTGGTAACTGCCCTTGGGCGCACGACGCCGGGCCAGGGTCACCAGCCGGCACAGTTCGGTGTAGCCAGCCTGGCTTTCCACCAGCAACACCAGCACGGTGCCATCAGCGAGCCGGAACTCGCTGCCGGTGATAAGGGGAAGCTCCACCTCCAGGGAGGCTTCCAGCGCACGCACGATCCCCGATAGCGAACATTCATCGGTGATGGCGAGAGCGGTATAACCAAGGTCCTTCGCGCGTTCGAACAATTCGCGCGCGCTCGATGCCCCGCGCTGGAAGCTGAAATCGCTTAGTGCGTGCAGTTCGGCGTAGACGGGGGGAGCGATATCGCCGTCGTTCGCCGAATGGTCAGGCAAACCAGCCATGCAGCATCCACCCATCCAGTGTGCCTGGTGGGAGGTAAGCCCAGGCGTGCTGGCCGTGCACGGTTTTTACGATGTAGTAGTCGCGGCGCGTGTCACCGCCATCCCACCAGCCGCTTTCGATGCGTTCTGGCCCGGCCAGCACGGCGGCCGGCTCGGGGCGCATAGGCAGCGGGCGCGGCAACAACCATAGCGGGCGTCGCCCCCGTGGTAGCGACACTGTGACAGTGGGCGCGCCATAACGCGATGCACGCTCCGGGCGGTGATCGTTCACGACGGTAAGCTGGCGCAGGGCCGCATCGCCCAGGCGCGCGCGCAGGCGTTCGTCCAGCGTGGGCCAATCGAGCCCATCACCGCGAATGGGCTCAAACAGGTCGCGTACGGGCGGCCGGAAGACTGGTAGCTCATCGGCATGCAGTTCAATCGAACGCGCCGGGGCAGGGAGTGTCGCGCGCTCCAGCCGCGTGCGGGCCAGTTCGAACAGTCGATCGGCATCGCGTTGCGGCGCCGCCATGGCCACGCCGATACGTGTACTTTCCCCGCGCGCATGCTCAAGCGTCAGTGTGAAACGCTGCACGCCGCCGTCGCGTGCCGCCAGCATGTTGGCCAGGGCGCGAGTAAGTCGGCGTAGTGGAAAAAGCAGTGGCTGGCTGCCATCCAGTTCAGCATCAAATTCAATCTTCTGCACGAAACTCGCAGGCGGTTGCCATGCGGGCAATGCATCCGAGGCGTGGCCACGAATCCGGTCGAGCCAGTTCACGCCGGCACGGCCAATACGCCGGGTGAGTTCGGGCCGGGGGAGGCGGAATACATCATCCAGACGGCGAAAGCCCATGGCATGCAGCGCGGTGACGGCGGTGCCTGGCAAGCCGCTTTGCGTGAGGGGCAGGGCACCCAGCATGCGGATGACTCCCTCGCGTGCAGGGATCACCATGCCATCCGCGGTGGCGGCGAAAACCCATGACGCGGATGCGAACGGCGTAGCGGCCAGTGTGTGCGGGTGGCCCTGCTCACGCAGGCCTGTGGTGACTCGTTCAACCAGTAGGGGCCAGCCATCGAACAGGCGCAGGCTGGCCCCAACCTCCATGAGAATGGCGTTCGGGGGCACCAGGCTGACATGGCCGCTGAACTGGTAGCACCACGCAGCCAGCTCGCTTAGCAGGCGCTTCTCGGCATCGCGATCGCGCGGACGCACTTCCAGTGCAGGGCATAACGCGCGAGCGGCAGCCACGCTTTGCCCGCGGCGTATGCCGTGCGCGCGAGCTTCGTCATTGGCAGTGGCGATCAGCCGCTGGCGGGCGTGGGTATCGAGCAGGGCGGAGGGGCCTGCCTCCGGTGCCACGGCGAAGGCGGCGGAGAACGCCAGGCCGGGAAAACGGAGGCAGGCCCAAAGCATGGTTGCGGAAACGGGGCAAAAAAGAGGTGCCCGGCATGGCGGCGGATGAGGGACGACGCCATGCCGGACAAACCTCAGGCCCGCATACGCAACAGCGGAGCGGTGGTGGTCAGCAGGCCACGCGACTTGAGGACATCCACATAGGTGGCCTCATCGCTGTTGCTGACCTTGATGCGGAGCGCCGCCGGGCTGTTTTGCGCGGCGTGCTCGGCGGAACGGAAGATCATGGCGCAGGCATCGCCGCTTTCGGCGGCCAGTTGCAGGCGGCGCAGGCTGCGGTAATCGATATCCGGCAGCCAGCCGACCACGGCGCCGCAGCAGCCGGAGCGCAGGCACTGCTCCATGCTCCACGCAGCCTCGGTGGAGCCCGCATGGATTTCATGCAGGAAGCGTAGATCGACGCCGGCCGCGGCCAGCGCGGGAGCATACGGTTGGTAAGGCGGCGCCACGAAGATGACGCGGCGGTGCTCCTGCGTGAGCGCGGCGAGCGCGGGCATCACCAGATCGAGTTCGCCCAGGCCATCGTGCTCGAACAGGATTTCGCTGACGGCGCCCTGCGGCCAACCGCCACCCGGCAGGCGGGTATCCAGCGAAGTCCAGCCCGTGGACAGCGCGCGCACGCGCGGCTGGCGATCGGCGGAGCGGCGCCAGATACCGGGATGATCCAGGACCTGGGCCAGGTTGTGCGAAGCAGAGGCAAGGGCAGCATTCATGGCTCAGGTCCTGCGGATGATGCCGACATAACGGCCTTCGATAGCGAAGGCGTGGCGGCGGGGGTCGACTTCGATAGGCTTGAAGTCCGGATTTTCGGGAAGCAGCAGCAGGCGGTCGCGCTCATGCTTCAGGCGCTTCACCGTGACCTCGTCATCCAGGCGTGCCACCACGATCTGGCCATCGTTGGCCGTGGCGGTGCGGTGGACGGCGAGCAGGTCGCCATCGAGGATGCCGACATCGCGCATGCTCATGCCTACCACGCGCAGCAGGTAATCGGCCCGGGGATGGAACATGGCTGGATCGATCTCCAGCTGCGATTCGATGTTTTCCTCCGCCAGGATCGGCGAGCCGGCGGCGACGCGGCCGATAAGCGGCAGCTCGTTGAGCATGGCGGCACGGATGGCAGCGGCGTTGCCGGAGGGAAGGCGCAGGCCGCGGTGCTGCGGCGAGCGCTCCAGCACACCCTTGCGCACCAGCGACTCCACGCAAGCCTGTGCGGAGCTGTGGCTGGGGAAGCCCAGCGCATCCGCGATCTCGCGCAGCGTGGGGGGAAGGCCCTCGGCCTGCAGGTACTCCCGCAGGAAATCCAGGGTCTTCTGCTGTCGCTCGGTGAGGTTCGGCGTCGTCATGTGTACATTTGTACAGAAGCCGGCGGCGGGGTGCAAGTGGCTCGTGCGCTTGCGGCGTTTCTCAGGTGAAGAAGCCTTACAAAGCTGCGGAGTTCAAAAGGATTTTCCTACACGAAGGCGTGGGCCAGGGCTAATCGATCTGAAGTGCCAGAACGGTAATTCTATGGAAACCGTCCACTTAGGGAATCCATGTCCCATGACCTTCACCACGCACGACGCTTTGCCCATGGCAGGCCATGCCGATGAGTTTGCATCACGAGTTGTCGCTGGTGACCATGCCAGCCTCAATGCACGCGTCACGAGGCTCGAAACTGGCATGGAATACATCCGCGAAGATATCCGCAACCTCCGTTTGGAGTTGCGCGATACCCGTACCGAGCTTCGAACGGATATCCGCGATCTTCGCTCCGAATTGCGAACCGACTTTCGTCTTTTGTTCGGTTCCATGGTCACGTTCGGTCTTGGCCTCGCGGGCATGATGGCCAAAGGGTTTCATTGGATTTGATGCACGATTCTGCTCCTGTTGCACGTTTATGCACGATTGCGTACATTGCTGCGCATTCCCTCTCCCCATGGAATGCGCATGAATCCCACCCGGGCCACCCGGCTCATCTTTCTTCTCTCGGGCATTGGCATGGCCAGTTGGGCGCCCATGGTGCCTTACGCCAAGGCGAGCCTCGGCCTCGATGACGGTACCCTTGGCCTCGTACTGTTATGCATGGGCTGTGGCGCGGCGGCCGCCATGCCGCTTGCGGGGTTCCTGACCCACCGCTTCGGCAATCGCGATGTCATCGGTGTCAGTGGTCTGCTGGTCTGCCTCGCGCTGCCCTTGCTTACCCTGGTTTCCAGTGCGTGGGCTCTTGGCGCCGCGCTCCTGTTCTTCGGCGCATCGCTGGGCGTCATCGACGTTTCCATGAACGCCCATGCCGTGGATGTGGAAAAGATGCGCGGCAAGCCGATGATGTCGGGCTTCCATGGGCTCTTCAGTGTGGGTGGCCTTGTGGGGTCGGCCGGCATGGCGGCTTTGCTGAAGGCGGGTGCGCCGCTTACCGGCAGCGCCGTCGCGGTCTCGCTCGGGCTGCTGGTCATCGTGCTTACCCAGTGGAAGCACCTCCTCGTACGTCACGAAGAGGATCACGCGGATGCCCGCGCGCCGTTCCGCATGCCGGGTGGCGCGGTGTTTCTCCTCGGGTTCCTGTGCATGGTGGTATTCCTGGCCGAGGGTTCCATGCTCGACTGGAGCGCTGTTTTCCTGCGCTTTTCGCGCGGCTTCGATGCGTCGTCAGCGGGCCTTGGCTACGCTGCATTTTCCATCGCCATGGCGGTATGCCGTCTGCTGGGGGATCGCATTACCGCGCATATCGGCCCCGTCGCCATCGTGCGTGGCGGGAGTCTCATCGCCGCTGCCGGTTTCCTCGCCGCCACGCTCATCCCCTCGGGTCCGGTGGCGTTGTTTGGTTTCGTGCTGGTCGGTATCGGCGCATCCAACATCGTGCCCGTGCTGTTCAGTGCCGCCGGGCGGCATGGTGGCGCATCGCCTGGCGTCGGCATCGCCATCGTTACTGCGCTCGGCTATGCAGGCATGCTGGCTGGCCCGGCTGCCATTGGCTTCGTGGCCCACCTGAGCACACTGTCCATCGCCCTTGCCGGTGTGGGTGGCCTGCTCGTCATCGTTTCCCTCTGCGCGTCCATCGCGCGTCGTTGATCCGGAGCTTTCCATGTATTCCAAGCGTGATGTCGTGATCTTCGATTTCGGTGGTGTGCTCGTCGACTGGAACCCGCGGTATCTTTACCGCAAGCTGTTTGGTGATGATGAAGCGGGCATGGAGCGCTTTCTTGCCGAGGTCACCACCACCGAATGGAACCTGCGCCAGGATGCGGGGCGCCCATGGAAGGACGCGCTGGAGGAGCTGACGACAAAGCACCCCGAACATGTCGATCTGATCACGGCGTTCCATGAGCGGTGGGAAGAGACACTGAAGGGCCCGATCGACGACAGCATCGCCATCCTGCGCGACCTCAAGCAGGCCGGCCACCTGCTTTATGGGCTCACCAACTGGTCGGGCGAGACCTTCCCGATCGCGCGTGCCCGCTACGAGTTCTTCAACTGGTTTGACGGCATCGTGGTCTCGGGCGACGAGGGCACGATCAAGCCTGATCCGAGGCTCTACGAAACGCTGTTGGAGCGCTACGACATCGATCCCAGGCGTGCGGTCTTCATCGACGACAACAAGGTGAATGTCGATGCGGCCGAGGCGCTCGGCATCCATGGGATCCACTTTTATTCGCCGGCGCAGCTTCGCGCTGAACTCATTGCGCTGGGTTTCCTGCCGAAATGAGTGCCCCGGATACCACGCTGCCGCGTGAACGCCAGCAACTGATCCTCGAGCGCCTGCAGCGGGAAGGGAAGGTCGTGGCCGTCGAGCTGGCCCAGGCATTCCATGTATCGGAAGACTCGATTCGCCGTGACCTGCGCGATCTGGCGGCACAAGGCCTGTGCCGTCGGGTTTACGGTGGTGCACTGCTTGCCCCGCACATCGCGCCGCTGGGCGAACGGCACAGCGAGCGCGCGGAACTCAAGCGCACGCTTGGCCGCGCGGCCGCGGCGCTGGTGGGGGAGGGGCAGATCCTGTTTATCGATGCCGGGTCCACCAACACGGCGCTAGCCAAGGCGCTGCCCGATCACCGCGAGCTTACGGTGGTGACGAATGCCCCCGATGTGGCCTTGGCCGTATTGGGCCGGCCCGGCTTCGACGTGGTGCTCCTGGGCGGCACGGTCGATCCTCATATCGGCGGGGCTATCGGTTCGCGCACGCTGCGCCAGGCGCAGGATATTCGCGCGGATTTCTGTTTCCCTGGCGTCTGCGCCATCGACCCAAAGACCGGGTTGTGGACGATCGACGAGGAGGAGACGATGTTCAAGCAGGCGATCATCGAGGCCAGTGGTGAAACGGTGGCCATTGCCACGCCCGACAAACTGGTCGCCTCGGCGACGCATCACACCGTGCCGATCACGGCGATTACGCACCTGGTCGTGGCCTCGGATACGGAGTGGGAGGTCACGGACCATTACCGGGCGGCGGGTGTTTCGGTGCATTGGTAAGAACGGCGGACGCATTCCTGGGCGTGTTGGAGCGCGCTAGCGCGCGATAGGGCTTGCGGTAACTTCTGATCGCGCGCAATCGCGCTCCTGCAAGAGCCGGCTGTATCAAAAGGGGCCGCCATTGGCGGCCCCTTTTGCCTTAGCCGGCTTTCTTCTTTGCCAGGCGCAACCAGGTGTCGACCACCGTATCGGGGTTGAGCGAAACCGATTCGATGCCTTGATCCATCAGCCACTCGGCCAGGTCCGGGTGATCGGACGGCCCCTGGCCGCAGATGCCAACGTACTTGCCCTTTTCGCGAGCGGTCTTGATGGCGAGTGCCAGCAGCTTCTTCACCGCCGGGTCGCGCTCATCGAACAGGTTGGCCACGATGCTCGAATCACGATCCAGGCCCAGCGTAAGCTGGGTCAGGTCATTCGAGCCGATCGAGAAGCCATCGAAGATGTCGAGGAACTCATCCGCCAGCAGCGCGTTGGACGGCACCTCGCACATCATGATGACCTTCAGGTCGTTCTCGCCCTGCACGAGGCCGTTCTTGCGCAGTACGTCGATGACCTTGCGGCCCTCATCCAGCGTGCGGACGAACGGGATCATGACCCATACGTTGTCGAGGCCCATGGTCTCGCGCACGTACTTCACGGCTTTGCACTCCAGCGCGAACGATTCGGCGAAATCCGCCGAGACGTAACGGCTGGCGCCACGGTAACCGATCATCGGGTTCTCTTCGTGCGGCTCATACCGCGAACCGCCCAGCAGGCCGGCGTACTCGTTCGACTTGAAGTCGGACAGGCGCACGATCACCGGCTTGGGGTACACGGAGGCGGCGATAGTGGCGATGCCTTCACCCAGTCGATCGGTGTAGAACGACACCGGATCCTTGTAGCCCGCGATGCGTGTATCGATGCGGGCCTTGGTCTCGGCATCCTGCTTCGCGTACTCGAGCAGGGCCTTCGGATGCACGCCAATATGGCTGGCGATGATCATCTCCAGGCGGGCCAGGCCGATGCCTGCGTTCGGCAACATGCCGAAATCGAAGGCGCGCTCCGGGTTGGCCACGTTCATCATGATCTTGAGCGGAGCCTCGGGCATGGCGCCGAGGTCGGCGGTGATCTTGTCGAACTTCAGCAACCCCTCGTAAATCGTGCCGGTATCACCTTCGGCGCAGGACACGGTCACTTCCGCGCCATCGGGAATGGTGTCCAGCGCGTTGCCGCAACCCACGACGGCAGGCACGCCCAGCTCACGCGCGATGATCGCGGCGTGGCAGGTACGGCCGCCACGGTTGGTGACAATGGCGGCCGCGCGCTTCATCACCGGCTCCCAGTCGGGATCGGTCATGTCGGCGACCAGCACGTCGCCCGGCTGCACCTTGTTCATGTCGGCAAGCGAGCGGATCACGCGGGCTTTGCCCGAACCGATCTTCTGGCCGATGGCGCGGCCTTCGGTGAGCACCTTGCCCTTTTCGTTGAGCTGGAAGCGTTCGAGCGTGGTGGCGTGCGAGCGCGACTTCACGGTTTCCGGGCGGGCTTGCACGATGTACAGCTTGCCGGTATTGCCATCCTTCGCCCACTCGACGTCCATGGGGCGGCCGTAGTGCTTCTCGATGACCAGGGCCTGGCGGGACAGCTCTTCCACGTCGGCATCGGTGATGCAGAAGCGGTGGCGGTCGGCGGCAGGGGTCTCTTCAATGCGTACGCGCTCGCCCGGCTGATCCGAGTACACCATGCGCTGCTGCTTGGCGCCCAGGCTGCGGCGAAGCACGGACGGCTTGCCTTCCTTCAGGGTCGGCTTGAACACGTAGAACTCGTCCGGATTCACCGCGCCCTGGACGACCATCTCGCCCAGGCCGTACGAACCGGTGACGAACACCACGTCGCGGAAGCCGGACTCGGTATCCAGGGTGAAAAGAACGCCCGAGGCACCGACGTCCGAGCGGACCATAAGCTGCACGCCCGCCGAGAGGAAAACGTCTTCGTGCTTGAAGCCCTGGTGGACGCGGTAGGCGATGGCGCGGTCGTTGTAGAGCGAGGCGAAGACTTCCTTCACCTTGTGCAGCACATCGTCGATACCGACAACGTTGAGGAAGGTTTCCTGCTGGCCGGCGAACGAGGCATCCGGCAGGTCCTCGGCGGTTGCGGAAGAGCGCACGGCCACCGCGATATCGGCGGCACCGGCATCCTTGCAGAGCTTGATGTAGGCATCGCGAATGGCCTGCTCGAGATCGGCGGGCAGAGCGGTATCCACGATCCAGCCGCGGATCTCCTTGCCGCCACGGGTCAACTCGTCCACGTCATCCACGTCCAGCGTGGCCAGGCGTTCCTGGATGCGCTTCGCGAGGCCGCTCTTTTCAAGGTAGGTCTGGAAGGCGTCGGCCGTGGTGGCAAAGCCACCCGGGACCGAGACGCCCAGTTTCGCCAGGTTGCCGATCATTTCGCCAAGGGAGGCGTTTTTGCCGCCCACCTTGCCAAGGTCGGTCATGCGTAGCGCGTCGAGCCAAAGTACCAGGTCGCTCAAAGGAAGATCCTCACATCGGTTGGGCGGCGGGCCGCGCTGGTAAAAATCGGCGCATTGTCGCGGTGGTATGGTCGCCGCACAAGCGGCGATGCACAAATCCGCCCGCGATTTTGCGGGGTGGATGGTTATGACGGCGTATTGGTCTTAAGGTGGGAGTCATGGAACCACTCAGGGGAAACCGGCCGATGCGGCGCACCGTCTTCTTCATTTCCGATTCCACCGGCATTACGGCCGAGACCATCGGCAACAGCATGCTTACCCAGTTCGACGGGGTGGAGTTCGACACGCACCGGCTGCCGTTTATCGACAACCCGGCCAAGGCCGAGGCGGCGGCTCTGCGCATCAAGACCAAGTACGCCCAGGACGGGCAGAGGCCGATCGTCGTGAACACCATGACCTCGAAGGCCTTGTGCGATATCGTCGCGGGCAGCGGGGCGCTGATGCTGGACGTGTTCGCCCCCTTTATCGACCCGCTCGAGCAGGAACTGGGGGTCAAGCAGTCCGGTGCCGTGAATCGCTCGCATGGCCTCGTGGATTCGGATCGCTACGAGGCGCGCATCGAGGCCACGAACTACGCCCTGGCCCATGACGATGGCCTGGATGTGGATTACAACCTCTCCGACGTGGTCCTGGTGGGTGTGTCGCGATCGGGCAAGACGCCAACCTGCCTGTACATGGCCTTGCATTACGGCGTGCGTGCCGCCAATTACCCCCTCACGGACGATGACCTCGACAAGCTCGAATTGCCGATGCGCCTCCGCCCGTACCGGAGCAGGCTATTCGGCCTGACCATTGATCCCGTCCGCCTCGCACAGATCCGTGAGCAACGCCGTCCCGGCAGTCGCTACGCCACGCTGAAGCAGTGCCGATGGGAGCTGGAGCAGGCGGATCGCCTGATGCGCCGGGAAAATATCCCGGTCCTCAACACCACGCATACGTCGATCGAGGAAATCTCGAGCAAGATCTTTGAATACCTGGGGATCGAGCGGCATATGTATTAACAAGAGAACGTTTACGGAGACCGACGCCACTCATGACAGCCATCCTCGAACGCCCAACCGCGCTGATCCCGGGACGCTTCGAATTCCTGATGGGTCTTTATGCGGAGAATTACCACCGGCTTGCGCGGCTGTTCGCCCCGCAGCGGCTGGCGGCGGGCCGCTATGTCTCCGATGTGGATGATGGCCTCAATGTCAGGCTGGAGATCCAGGAAAAGCACCCGTACACCCTGGAGCTCGAGCTCACTTACGACTTTGTCGATGAGGCGACCGGCCAGCCCTCGCCGTCGGCCCAACTGCGCATGTACACCGACGCGCACGTGGCCGAGGCGCTGCATTGCCATCCGGGCCGAAAGCTGTGGCAGGTGCTGGGCCCCTTTCCGCCAGCGGATACCGTGCTCCAGCATCGCCTGCGCATGAACGGATTCCTCAGCCGCTGGCTGGAGTACCTGGCCGAGCAGGGGCATTCGATGGGCACCCTGGTACGCGTGGAGGGTGACGGGATACGCCGGCCCCTGTAGGAGCGCGCTTGCGCGCGATAGCCAGCAGGGCGGCGATGCCGAAATCCCGGATTCCAGGCAAAAAAAATCCGCCAGATGGCGGATTCTTCTTTGGAAAGTGGCGGAGCGGACGGGACTCGAACCCGCGACCTCCGGCGTGACAGGCCAGCATTCTAACCGACTGAACTACCGCTCCACACTAGTTTTCCAACTTCCAACAACTACCAACTTCTACATCCATTACACTTACCGGCGGACCGGAAAGTGGCGTCCCCACGGGGATTCGAACCCCGGTCGCCACCGTGAAAGGGTGATGTCCTAGGCCTCTAGACGATGGGGACGTACTAGAAGTTGGTGGAGCCAGCCGGGATCGAACCGGCGACCTCCTGCATGCCATGCAGGCGCTCTCCCAGCTGAGCTATGGCCCCCTGCTGGAAGCCGCAAAGATTAGGGCCGAACCCCGATTCCGTCAAGCGTTCGTGACACTTTTTTTGAATTTATTTTCGACGAATTCAGAATCTTCATGGCTGGCAGCCACTTGCGTGAAGTGCCCTGAAACACGGTTTTTTCCGCTTTGGTCACTTCGTAACCAGATCGTCATTCGTCGCATTCACGTCGCGATGTTCTCGCGACTTCCTGCGGGGTAACCTGTCCCCTCATACACACAGGGACAGGCATGCACGGCATCGTTTTCATCCAGGACCTGGCCACCGTCATGCTTGTGGCTGGCCTCACTACGGTGCTGTTCCAGCGCCTTCGCCAGCCGGTCGTGCTTGGCTACATCATCGCCGGCCTGTTGATCGGGCCGCATACGTTCCCCTTCATCTTCATCCACGACGAAGAAACGATCCGCACCCTCTCAGAGCTGGGCATGATCCTGCTGCTCTTTGCGCTGGGCCTGGAATTCAGCCTGAAGAAGTTGCGCGCGGTGGGCGGGGCGGCGCTCGTGGCGGCGTTCGCGGAAATCGTGCTGATGGTGTGGATCGGCTACGAGATCGGGCGGTTCTTTGGCTGGAGCACCATGGATTCGCTGTTCCTGGGCGCCATGCTGTCGATCTCCTCCACCACCATCATCATGAAGGCACTGGAGGACCTGAACCTCAAGCGCGAGCGGTTTGCGCAGCTGATGTTCGGCATCCTGATCGTGGAGGATCTGCTGGCCATCGTCCTGATGGCACTGTTGACGGGTATCGCCAGTACCGGCGGTCTCGAGGCCGAGCAGGCGTTGGCCGCGGTGGGGCGCCTGGGCCTGTTCATGGCCGTATCGCTGGTCGTCGGCTTGTTGCTGGTGCCGCGCGTGGTCGATTACATCGCGCGGGTCAGCCGCAACGATGTGCTGCTGATTGCGGTGCTGGGCATCTGCTTCGGCTTCTGCCTGCTGGTGACCGAGTTGGGTTACAGCGTGGCGCTAGGCGCCTTCATGATCGGCGCCATCGTGGCTGAATCGGAAAGCGTGGCGCGCATCGAGCGCATCATCATGCCGGTGCGCGACATGTTCAGTGCCATCTTTTTCGTGGCGATCGGCATGCTCATCGACCCGGCGCTGCTCGCCGAGTACGCATGGCCCATCACGATCGTGACTATCGCCGTGGTGGTGGGCAAGGTCGTGACGTGCAGCTTTGGCAGTTTCGTGGCGGGAAATGACGGCCGTACCTCGTTGCGCGTTGGCATGGGCCTGGCACAGATCGGTGAATTCTCGTTCGTCATCGCCACGCTGGGCCTCAGTCTCAAGGTCACCAGCAATTTCCTTTATCCCGTGGCCGTCGCCGTGTCGGCGATCACCACGTTCCTTACGCCGTACCTGATCCGCCTTTCCGATCCGCTGGCAACCGGGCTTGCGCGGGTGCTGCCAGCGCGAGTGACGGGCGTGTTCGGCGCTTATACGGACTGGATGGGGAGTCTGGGGCTGCAAGGGCAGGGCGCGATCGTCATGAAGATGATCCGCCGCCTGGTGTGGCACGTGATCATCAACATGGCGCTGGTCATCGCCGTCTTCATCATCACGGCGTTTGCGTACCGTCGCGGTTTCATGCACCTGGACCTGTTCAGCGATAACCCGGTGGTCCGGCGCAGCCTGGCGTGGTCGGTGGCCGCGCTTGTCTCGCTGCCCATGGTGGTGGCCGCTTACCGGAAGGCTGGCGCGCTCGGCATGTTGCTTGCCGAACTGAGCATCCCGGACCGGTTCGGCGCGCGGACCTACCGGATCCGGGCCGTCCTCGGGAGGATCATTCCGGTGGTGGTCATGTTGATTCTGGGCCTTTTGGTGGCGGCGCTGGCCTCGACCATCCTGCCGCCGCGCGAGGTCGCAGCGGTGCTGATACTGATCGGTATCGGCCTGACGTGGCTTCTGTGGCGGGTTCTGGTACAAGTGCACGCCCGGTTGCAGGCAGCGCTGCGCGACACGCTGGACAAGCCGGGGCAGGGGCACGGGGAGTGAAATGGACGAATTCACGAAAGGTCCATGAACTTTTGGTATGAAACCTTGTCTCTGCCCCCGTCATTGCAAGCCGGGCGCTAACCACAGCACAATGGCGATTCTGCCTCCGCACGGAGGTGCCACGGCGGCCTCGCCGATTTTCTCCAAAGAGAGGGAGTAACGAATGAAGCACTTTTTGCGTCCCACGATGATGGCCGTCGCCCTGGCGGTTTCGCTGGGTGCGGCCGCGGGCGCATCTGCCCAGGCTGCCAAGCCGGCCGCCGCCCCTGCCGGTGGCGTCGATAAGCAGAAGGCCAGCTATGTCGTGGGTTGGGACCTTGCCAGCTCGCTTCCGCCGCTCGTCGCGCGCGAAGTCGACCCGGCCACGGTCGCCAAGGCCCTCCAGGCTGCCCTGTCTGGCCAGAAGCCGACCATGACCGAAGCCGAAGCCAAGACCACGCGTGAAGCCTTCGTGGCCCAGCTGAAGGTCAAGGCCGAAGCCGAGTACAACAAGGTTGCTTCCCAGAACAAGACCGAAGGCGACGCTTTCCTGGCCAAGAACAAGAGCGCCGCTGGCGTGAAGGTCACGGCTTCGGGCCTGCAGTACCAGGTCGTCCAGGCCGGCACCGGCCAGCGCCCGGGCCCGAACGACACGGTCACGATCAACTACACCGGTACGTTCGTGAACGGCGAGAAGTTCGATTCCTCGGCCGATCACCAGCCGGCCGGCCCGGCCCAGATCCCGCTCGCCGCGGTTATCCCGGGCTTCCGCGAAGGCCTGCAGCTGATGCAGACCGGCGGCAAGTACAAGCTGTTCATCCCGTCGAACATCGCATACGGCGCCAAGCCGGAAAACGGCTTCCCGCCGAATGCGACGATCATCTTCGACGTCGAGCTGCTGAAGACCGGCCCGACCCCGGCTGGCCAGGGCCCGGCCGCCGGCGCCGCTCCGGGCGGCAAGTAATAAGCAAATGTAGGAGCGTGCTCGCACGCGAAAAGCCAACGAAGCGGCCTGGCCGAAATACCGGCCACGCCGCAACCAAGGCAACCGAAAAAGGGACGCTCCGGCGTCCCTTTTTCTTTCTGGCACCACAGGCGTGGTGCGTTGCGGTTTGCTCGCTCCGGTCCTCGGACTACAATCGGCGGTTACGGCAACCTCGCCGCCCGTACCAAGGACATCCCATGAGTGACACCGATGAGCGCCTGATGGAGCTCGAGGTGCGCCTCGCTTTCATCGACGACACCGTGAACAGCCTTTCGTCCGCCGATGCGGAGATTGCGCGACGGCTGGATCTGCTCGAGCGCGCGGTGCGCGAGATGCGTTCTGACCTTTCGACCATGCGTGCGGGGCTGGGCGGTGACCCGGCCAGTGAACCCCCGCCGCCGCACTACTGATATAGCTAGAGAGCCTTACCGACCATGGCAGAGTCCCTGCGTGACCAGTTGTTGAAGAGCGGCCTCGTCAAGGAGATCCGCGAAGAGGCGCGTAAATCCGCGCCGCCACCTCGCCAGGGCGGCAAGGGTGGCCAGCGACCGCAAGGCGGTGGCAAGCCGGGCCAGGGTGGGGGCAACCGTTCCCAGGGTGGTGGCAAGCCGAACCAGGCGGGTGGACGCCCACAGGGCGGCCGGCCGAACGGTGGCCAGGGCCATGCCGCGCGGCCGCCGCGCAACGACGGCGACATGGATCTGGCGAAGGCCTATGCCATGCGTGCGCAAACCGAATCCACCGAGCGCCGCAAGGCGGAGGCCGAGGCGGCTGAGCAGGCCCGGCTGCGCAAGGAAAAGAAGCGCAAGGTAGAAGAGCTATTGAAGGGCAAGGCGCTGAACCTCGCCGAGGCCGACCTTGTCCGGCATTTTCCCTATGGCGAAAAGATTCGCCGCGTACACGTCAATGCCGAGCAGTTGGCTGCCATCAATGCGGGTGCATTGGGTGTCGTGCAGCAGGGTGGCCGTTACCTCGTGGTAGATAAGGCCGTGATCGAGGCATTGGGCGCGTTGGCGCCGGAATTCATCGCCTTGATGGTCGATCCGGATGCACCCAGTGAATCCGACGATGGCGTGCCTGATGATCTGATCTGGTGATACCGGGCGCTATCGCCTGATCGATTGCGCCCAAGCACGCCCCTACATGCCTATCAGGCTGTTGTAGGAGCGCGCTTGCGCGCGATTCAAGCTCACGTCACGCCGGCGGCGTGGCGAGTTCGGGATTGTCCCAGCCTTCCTTCTTTGCAAACCGCGCGCCGTGCTTCTGTTCCAGTTTGGCCAGGCGCTCGCGTACGGCCGCCACGCCTTCACTGCGCGCATACTGGATGGGGCCGCCGCGGAACGGTGCGAAACCGGTGCCGAAGATGACGCCTGCATCAAGCAGGTCGGCATCGTCGACGACGCCTTCGGCAAGGCATGCGACCGCCTCGTTCACCATCGGCAGGATCATGCGGTCCTGCAGGTCGCCCGGCGGCACGTAATCCGGATCCACGTCGGGCTTGTCCGGCTTGCCGTCCTTCCACACGTACAGGCCTTCGCCGTCCTTCTTGCCGCGCTTGTTCGCGGCGAGCTTTTCCTCGAGACCCTGTGGCACTTCCAGCCCCAGGAAGGGGGCCAGCTCCTTGCCCACGGACACGCACACGTCCAGGCCAACCGTATCGGCCAGTTCGATCGGGCCCATCGGCATGCCGAATTTCTTTGCCTCGCGATCCAGCACCGGGCCAGGTACGCCTTCGTTGTAGAGGCGCATGGCTTCCATCAGGTAGGGCATGAGGATGCGGTTGACCAGGAAGCCTGGCGTGCCCTTGACCGGCACGGGTAGCTTGCCGATGGCCTTGCAGAAGGCGAGGGCGCGCTTTTCGATGGCGGGATCGAGCTGGTTGTGGCGAACCACCTCCACCAGCGGCATTTGCGCTACCGGGTTGAAGAAGTGCAGGCCCAGGAAGCGCTGTGGCGCAGCGAGCCCCTGGCGCAGTTCATCCAGCGGAATGGACGAGGTGTTGCTCGCCAGGATCTCGTCCGACTGGAACTGTGGCTCGATGGCCGCGTACAGCGCGTGCTTGGCCTCGGGGTTTTCGTAGATGGCTTCGATGGCCAGATCAGCCTCGGCCACCCCTTTGCCTTCGACATCCGCGCGCAGGCGACCCTTGGCTGCCTCGACCTTGGCCGGTGCCTTGAGCTTCTTTTCGAACAGGGTGCGGGCGCGCTGGATCGCCGGTTCCACGAAACGCAATTCGCGATCCTGCAGCGTGACGTCGAAACCTTTCAGGGCCGACCATGCGGCGATATCGCCACCCATGGTGCCGGCGCCCACGACGTGGACATGCTTGATGCCGTGATCGACGCCACCGCCCAGGCCCTTGAGGCGTTCCTGCAGGAAGAAAATGCGGATCAGGTTGTGCGCCGTCGGCGTGTTGGCGAGCTTTGCCACCGACTTCGCTTCCAGCTTCAGCCGTTGCTGGATGTTGCCGCCACCGTTGGCCCAGACATCGATAAGCGCGAAGGGTGCGGGGTAGTGCTCCTTGCACACCTTGGCGGCGGTCTGCTTGCGCACCATGGGTGCCAGGATGAGGCGGGCAGGCAACGTGTTGGTGGCCCAGGCTTTTGCCCGCTGCGCGAACGGGCGCGGCGACGGGCGCTTGGCCAGGTGGCGTGCTTCGGCGAGCAGTTCGTCGGGGCGGGCCAGGCGATCGACCAGGCCCACGGCCCTGGCGCGCCGTGCATTGAACGCCTTGCCCGTGAGCATGGCGGGTAAGGCATCCGGTGCGCCGATGAGCCGTGGAAGGCGGGCGCTGCCACCCCAGCCGGGGTGGATGCCCAGCATGACCTCGGGGAGGCCGATCCGGGTGGCATCGTCATCCGCTGCAATGCGGTAGCGGCAGGCCAGGGCGAGTTCGGTGCCGCCGCCCATGCAGGCGCCGTGGATGGCGGCCACGGTCGGGAACGGCAGGCGGGCCAGCGATTCGAACACGCGCTGCCCGTTCTCGATGTTCTCGAGGACGGTACCGGTGTGTGCGTACTCCACGAATTCCCGTATATCCGCCCCGACGGCGAACCCTGACGGTTTGGCGGAGTGGATCACCACCCCCTTGGGGCCTTCGATGGCCAGGCGTTCCACCAGGGTGCCCAGTTCATCCAGGACCTCGCGCGCCAACGCATTCGCGCTGGCGCCCTCGCGGTCCAGGGTGAGGACGACGATGCCATCGTCGCCTTCGCTGGTCTTCCAGTGCTTGAATCGGAGTCCTTCGAACATGGCGGTCGTGCGGTGGCGAATGAGCGCATCACCATACCTTTCCGCCGTGCCGAATGCGAGATACCCCGCCGTATGGTCCGACGGGGCGGTGCGCCGGCATGGCTGGCGATGCCCGCATCTGGCGCCCGGCACCCGGTTGGCCCGATACTGCGCGCCAGTCAAGTCGCCAGATGGCCGATGTCAGTGGATGCACTCGCAGGAACGGATGTCTTCGACCGAATTCTCTCAGCCGCCGGCCCGTTGGTCGCGCTGAAGGCGGACGAGCAGGCCACCCTTATCGATCAGTTCCGCCTTGTCGCGCGGCGCACGGGGCAGGCCGTGTACCTGTGGCGTGGCGGCGAGGGCCTCACCAGCCTGCGCGATGCGCAGATGCGGGTGCCAGGCTGCACGCGACTGGGCGACGCACTTCGCTACATCCTGCAAAGCCTGCACTTCGGTGTGTACCTGCTGGACATGCCGCCAGGCGTGCCGAGTGCGACGGATGGTGCACTTTTACGGCAACTTTCGAAGGCCCAGACCGGGCACGTGCGCCGCGTGGTCCTTCTGGGGGCCAGCGCCAGCCTCCTTGCCACGTTCGATGACGATATCGTGCGGGTCGATGCCGATCGCGCGGCCCGCTCGGTCGCACCCCGCCTGCGTGATGGTCGTTGGGTGGTCTGAACCATGATGTCGATCCCCGACGCCAGTGGCGTCCTCATTTTCACGCCGCGCCGCGACATGCGCCGCTCGGTTTTCGATGCGCTGGATGCCGATGGCGGCTTCGTCCTGTTGAGCGCGCGCGATGCGCTCCAGCTGGAAGCGCTGCTTGCCGATGCGCCGCCGTTGCAGGTGGCGGTGGTCGGCGGCGACGGGAGCGATGATGTCCGGCTGGGCATGCGGATCCTGCGCAGCTTTGCGGCGTACCGCGATATCCCCGTGGTGTATCTCGTGCCGGACGGCCCCCTGACCGTGGCGCCCGATGATGGCGCGCCGTGGCTGCGCGAAAGTGCCATCGCGGCCGAGCTCGCCCAGCGCGTCCGCATGGCCGTTGCCGTCGATACGACGCCGCGGCCGGTGGAGGCGCAAGCGGATTACCGTTTCGCGTTCGATGCGGGTGCGGCCTGGGTGGTGGCGTCGGCGGTGGACGGGTGCATCGTTGATGCCGGGGCGGCCATGTCGCGCTTGTGCGCGGAAGATGCGCCCATCCAGGGCCGCTTGCTGCGTGATGTGTTCAGCATGGTCGATGGCGCGGCCTGGCCCGTGCCCGATGGCGATGGCATGGCGTGCGTGCTGCGCCGTGCCGACGGCATGGAAATCCCTGGCGAGCTCGATGTGCGTCACCTTGTCGACGGTGCGGGCAGCCATCGGATTGCCGTGGCGTTTCGTGATCTGCGTGCCGGCGACACCGCCGCTCGTGCGTTGTCGTTGCTATCCGTGCTCGATGCGTGCCCCAGCGATGACGAGGGCCTGGGCGAGGCCGCTGCGATGCTGGCGGATGCCCTCGACCTGGACGTCGTGGGGGTATGGGCCGCACTCCCCGAGAACGAGGGTGGACCGGCTGTCGTCGCCCGGATCTGGAACGGGCCGGGGCAGGTGGAGTGGGCCGAAGCGGCCGATCTGCCGTTGCTCAAGGTGTGCCTGTCCGGCGAGGCGCTGGTGCGCCTTGGCGACGGCCGCACCGAAGTGCCCGCCGATCCTCTCATCGAGGCGCTCGGGCTGACGTCATTCGTTTTCCTTCCCTTGCTGGACGAGCGTCGTAGCGCCATTGGCGCGATGCTCGCCGGTCGCCGCCGGCCGGCGGGCGATGGCCGCATCTTCGAACTCGCGCTGCGCGCGGCGTCGGCGCGTTTCAGTGCCGCACTGGAATTGCGCCGGGCGCGCGACCAGGGGCGTGAGCGTGGCCTGGTCGATACATTGACCGGTTTGCCGAACCGGCTGTTGTTCCACGACCGCCTGGATACCACCATTCGGGAGGCCGAGCGCACCGGCGAGTTGTTCGCCGTGCTTCTGGTCGACCTGGATCGCTTCAAAGGTATCAATGAAACCCTGGGCCACTCTGTAGGTGACCAGGTGCTGACGGCCGTGGCGCGCCGGCTGCGTTCCAGCGTGCGTGGCTCGGATACCGTGGCCCGTTACGCGGGCGATGAGTTCACCCTGGTCCTGCGCCACATCATCAAGCGCGAAGACGTACTGCGCATCGCCGAGAAAATCGTCCAGGCAATGGAGGTTCCCCTTCACCTCGATGATGGTTCGGAGTTGCAGGCCACTGTGTCGGTGGGCATCGCCTTCTTCCCGGATGATGCCGTGGAAGGCGAGCTCCTGCTCCGTCACGCGGATGAGGCCATGTACGGCGCCAAGAGCCTGGGCCGGAATAACTACCAGGTGTACGCGGCCAACGTGGACACCGCGCAGCAACAGCAGGGTGAGCTGAAGGCGCGACTGCGGCATGCCGAACGCAACAGCGAATTGCGCGTGTTCTACCAGCCCCAGGTCGATGCCGGCAGCGAAGATATCGTCGGCATGGAGGCCCTGGTGCGCTGGGAGCACCCGGAGCTGGGCATGATCAGCCCGGGGTTCTTCATCCCCCTTGCGGAGGCTAGTGGGCTCATCGTGCCCATTGGCGAGTGGGTGCTGCGCACCGCGTGCGCCCAGGCAAAGATCTGGGAAGACCGCTATGGCCTCGGCCTGCGCCTCGGTGTGAACCTTTCGGCGGTGCAGTTGATGCAGCCCAACCTGGCGGGGGTGGTTCGTCGGGCGCTGGAGGATACCGGCCTCGATGCGTCGTTGCTCGAGCTGGAAGTGACCGAGAGCATCAGCGTCAAGACCGTCCCGCACCTGGTCGAAACCCTGGATGCCCTGCATGCCATGGGGTGCCGCATCGCCATCGACGATTTCGGGACGGGAGCGGCATCGCTCGATTACCTGCGCCGCCTCCCGGCTGACCGGATCAAGATCGACCAGAGCTTCGTGCGGAACATCGGCGTGGATCCCGATGATGAAGCCATCGTGCGCGCTACGATCGACATGGCCCATCGCCTCAAGCGTGGCGTGGTGGCCGAGGGCGTGGAAATCGAGCAGCACCTGCAGTTCCTGCGCGCCAACGGCTGCGACGAACTCCAGGGCTACCTGTTCTCCAGGCCGCTGCCTACCGTCACGTTCGATAAATTGCTGGGCGAGCGCGAGCGGCTCGTCGCTGAAGGCCAGGCGCTTACGGTCGCCTGAGGCGGCCGGCATGGCGGCCGCCATTCGTCCCGGGTTGAGCTTCACGGGGTTATCCGCATATTTTGCAGTAGCAGGGGCGTGGCGCATTGAACTTGCGCCCGCACCGCGGGTCTCACCTGCGCCCGGACTGGACCGAATGTTGTTGAGGAGACGGCCCGGATGGGCGAAAACGAACTGGATCAAGCACTTGTCGAGCGTGTGCAGCAAGGTGATCGCCGCGCCTTCGACCTGCTTGTCCGCAAATACCAGCACAAGCTGGTGGCGCTGATTTCCCGCTATGTCCATGACTGGACGGAATGTGAAGATATCGCCCAGGAGGCCTTCGTACGCGCCTGGCGCGCCCTGGGGTCCTTCCGCGGCGAAAGCGCCTTCTACACCTGGCTCTACAAGATCGCCGTGAACACCGCCAAGAACCACCTGGTGGCCATGGGCCGGCGCCCGCCGACGGGCGATATCGACGCCGAAGACGCCGTTTACGTGCCCGGGGCCACCCGGATGCATGAAAGCGCCACCCCCGAACGTGAACTCATGCGGGAGCAGGTGGAACAAACGGTGTTTTCTACTGTCCAAGCGTTGCCCGAGGAACTTCGGGTCGCGATTACCCTGCGTGAGGTGGAAGGCAAGAGCTATGAGGAAATTGCCGCCACGATGGATTGTCCGATCGGGACCGTCCGGTCACGTATCTTCAGGGCCCGCGAGGCCATCGATGAAAAATTGCGGCCGTTGTTGTCAGACCGCGAGGACCACACCCCATGAGCGAAGCTAATCGGGAAATTCTCTCCGCCGGCATGGATGGAGAGCTGTCACGGGAGGAGATCCGCTTCCTGTTGCGTCGCCTCGAGACCGATTCGGCCCTGGCGAACGCATGGTCGCGTTATCACGTCGGCCGCGACGGCGTGCGTGGCGAGGCACTCCCCCCGGTTTCGGTGGGTTTCGCGGACCGCGTCATGGCAGCGATCGAGGCGGAAGCTGCGACGCAGGCAGCACCTGTGGGCGCACCGCGCCGTCGCTGGCTGCACTGGTCCGCAGGTGGCGCCATCGCCGCCAGCGTCGCCGTGGCGGCACTGATGGTGGCGCAGCCCGCAGGTAACCGTGCGGCAGCACCGGATATCGCCCACCGCGCAACCAGCCCGGCGGGTACCGCCGTGGCGGATGCCACGCCTGAGCCGGTGAGTGCGCCGGTCGCGCCGCAGTGGCTTAGTGGCAACGTGGCCTCGCAGTTCACGCAAAAGGCGGCGTTCGATAGCTCCGGTGACGACGCGGCCACCGCGTACTTGCCGCGTTCCACGCCCTACCAGATCCAGCGCGCCCGTGCCGCCGCGGTGCAGGACGCCAGTCGCGGCCAGTACCTGCTGCTGACCCGTCCCGATGGTTCCCGTTATGTGCAGCCGCAGGCTGCACCGGCGGCCCGTTAAGCGGTGCGTGCCCGGCGCGCCGCCGTCTCCCGGCGCGCCTTTTCCCCACCCTGTTTCGTGATAACCCCGTGCGGCCTCGCCGCCGCACGGGCAGCTATGCCTGAAAAAAGGAGAAATACCCATGGCATCCTGGCATGCACGCGCGCTGATCGGTGGCGCGCTCGTCGTGGCGAGCGTTGGCGCGCAAGCACAATCGTTACCCGACTTCACCGGCATCGTCGAAAAAAATGCGCCCGCGGTGGTCCACGTCGAGGCAAAGACCTCCGGTAAGGCGGCCAGCAAGAGTCAGGGCAGGGGAGCACAGGATGCCCCCGATGACCAGGATGAGCTGTTGCGCCGTTTCTTCGGTATGCCCGGCATGCCCATGCAGCCACGTGAGCAGACCTCGCTAGGTTCCGGTTTCATCATCTCGGCCGATGGCTACGTCCTGACCAACGACCACGTCGTCGATGGTGCCGATGAAGTGAAAATTCGCTTGCAGGATCGTCGCACCTTCACCGCGAAGGTGGTGGGCAAGGATCCGCAGTACGACATTGCCTTGCTTAAGGTAGATGCCAGCACGTTGCCCACCGTCACCATCGGCGACTCGCGCAGCGTCAAGCGCGGCCAGTGGGCGCTTGCGATTGGCTCGCCTTTTGGCCTGGATGCCACCGTCACCCACGGCATCATCAGTGCGGTGGGGCGCAACCTCGGCAGCGGCGACCAGCCGTACACGTCGTTCATCCAGACGGACGTGCCGATCAATCGTGGCAATTCGGGCGGCCCGCTGTTCAACCTGCAGGGCCAGGTGATTGGCGTGAACTCGCAGATCTATTCCACATCGGGCGGGTACCAGGGGCTTTCGTTCTCGATTCCCATTGATGTGGCGATGAACGTGGTCCAGCAGATCAAGGACAAGGGGTATGTGTCGCGCGGCATGCTGGGTGTCACCGTGCAGCCGGTCGATCAGTTCGTGAAAAACCTCAACCTGCCTGATGCCAACGGCGCGCTCGTCGCCCAGGTCACGCCCGGCAGCGGTGCGGACAAGGCCGGCCTCAAGCAGGGCGACGTCATTCTGGGATTCAATGGCACCCCCGTTACCCAGTCCGTGGACCTGCCGCCGCTGGTGGGTATGACCAAGCCGGGTTCCATGGCCAAGGTGGAGATACTTCGCGACGGCAAGAAGCAGACCGTGGACGTCAAGGTCGGTGAACTGCCCCGCGACAAGAACGCGCTGGCGGCTGCCGCGAGCGGCGGGGCCGCGGCCGGCTCCGCGTCGGCCCTTGGCCTGGCCGTCGAGGATATCGATGCGCAGACCCGATCCGAGCTGGGCCTGAAGGCTGGCGAGGGTGTGGTGATCAGCCGGGTCACCGGGCGGACGGCGGCCAGTGCCGGCCTGCAGGCCGGGGACGTGGTGCTGATGGTGAACCAGAAGCGGATCGGTAGCGCCGCAGCCTTCCGGGATGCGGTCAAGGGCGTGAAGGAGGGCGATACGGCCATGTTGCTGGTGCGCCGCGACGACACCACGCGCTTCGTCGGTATCACTGTCCCGAGCGACAAATGACCCCAGGAAGGCCGGCCGCCCTCGGCGGGGGCGGGCCTTCCATGCGATAATGCGGGATTCGCACCGGCCAAGGCGGCCGGTGCGCGTCGTTCGCGCCGCGAGCGATGGTGAACGTGACCACGGCGCTCCATGGAACTCATCCGCAACTTCTCCATCATTGCCCATATCGACCACGGTAAGTCGACCCTGGCCGACCGCATCATCCAGCTTTGCGGCGGCCTGTCCGAGCGCGAAATGGAAGCGCAGGTACTCGACAACAACCCGATCGAGCGCGAGCGCGGCATCACCATCAAGGCCCAGTCGGTGTCGTTGCCGTACAAGGCGCGCGATGGCAAGACCTACCAGCTCAACTTCATCGATACGCCCGGCCACGTGGATTTCAGCTACGAGGTAAGCCGCTCGCTGTCCGCTTGCGAGGGTGCGCTCCTGGTGGTCGATGCCGCCCAGGGTGTCGAAGCCCAGTCGGTCGCAAACTGCTATACGGCGATCGAGCAGGGGCTTGAGGTCATTCCTGTCCTCAACAAGATCGACCTGCCCACCGCCGATATCGACAAGGCCAAGGCCGAAATCGAGGCGGTGATCGGCCTTGATGCATCCGACGCCATCCCGGTCAGCGCAAAGACGGGCCAGAATGTCATCGAGGTGCTCGAGGCGATCATCCATCGCATCCCGGCGCCCAAGCCGCGTGATACCGACAAGCTGCAGGCACTGATCATCGACTCGTGGTTCGACAACTACCTTGGCGTGGTGTCGCTGGTGCGCGTCATGCAGGGCGAGATCAAGCCGGGCGACAAGATCCTGGTCATGTCCACCGGCCGCACCCACCTGGTCGATGATGTCGGCGTGTTCACGCCCAAGCGGAAGAAGCTCGAGAAGCTCTCCGCCGGCGAGGTGGGCTGGATCAATGCATCCATCAAGGACGTCCATGGCGCCCCGGTGGGCGATACGCTCACCCACGCCGGCAAGCCGGCCGAAGAGCCGTTACCCGGTTTCCAGACCATGCAGCCGCGCGTGTTCGCCGGCCTGTTCCCGGTCTCGGCCGACGATTACCCGGCGCTGCGCGAGGCGCTCGACAAGCTGCGCCTTAACGATGCCGCCATGTTCTTCGAACCGGAAAGCTCCGAAGCCATGGGCTTCGGTTTCCGCTGCGGCTTCCTTGGCATGCTGCACATGGAAATCGTGCAGGAGCGCCTCGAGCGCGAGTACGACCTCGATCTGATCACCACCGCACCCACGGTGGTGTACGAGGTGGCCAAGACCGACGGCAGCGTCATCAACATGGATAACCCGGCCAAGCTGCCTCCGCCGCAGCAGATCGCCGAGATCCGCGAGCCGATCATCGTCGCCAACATCCTCACGCCGGCCGAGTACGTCGGCAACGTGATCAAGCTGTGCGAAGAAAAGCGTGGCGTGCAGCGTTCCATCCAGTACCTGGCCACCCAGGTGCAGGTGACCTACGAACTGCCGCTGGCCGAAGTGGTGCTCGATTTCTTCGATCGCCTGAAGTCGGTGTCGCGCGGCTATGCGTCGATGGATTACCACCTTGATCGCTTCGATGCCGGCCCCTTCGTCCGCGTCGATATCCTGATCAACGGCGATCGCGTGGATGCGCTCAGCCTCATCGTGCATCGTTCGCACGCGGATCGCCGCGGCCGTGAACTGGTCGAGCGCATGAAGGACCTGATCCCGCGCCAGCAGTTCGATGTGGCGATCCAGGCCGCGATCGGCGCTGCGGTCATCGCCCGCTCCACGGTGAAGGCGCTGCGCAAGAACGTGCTTGCCAAATGCTATGGCGGTGACGTGTCGCGCAAGAAGAAGCTCCTCGAGAAGCAGAAGGAAGGCAAGAAGCGCATGAAGCAGGTGGGCTCGGTGGAGATCCCGCAGGAAGCCTTCCTGGCCGTGCTTAAAGTCGACAAGTAAGCCCGCCCTCGGGTGGCATGACGTTTTACCCATGGAAACCCGGCGCCGGATGCGCCGGAATGGACCCACCGGGTCCTTCACACGACTAACGGAGATGGCATGGCGGCATTTGATTTTTCGGCGTTCCTGCTGGGCGTGACGGTCCTTTTCGGGGTCATCTGGCTCTTCGATCGCCTGTTCCTTGCCAAGAGCCGCCGCGCGCGCGCCGAAGCGGAAGGCAGCGACATTCCCGAGCCATGGCCCGTGGACTGGGCACGTTCCCTGTTCCCGGTCATCCTGGTGGTGCTGATCCTGCGCTCGTTCGTCGCCGAACCGTTCCGTATTCCATCCGGGTCCATGATGCCGACGCTCGATGTGGGCGACTTCATCCTGGTCAACAAGTTCTCCTACGGCCTGCGCATGCCGGCGTTCAACAATAAGCTGGTGGCGAACGGTGAGCCGCGCCGGGGCGACGTGGTCGTTTTTCGCTTCCCAGGCTACCGCTGCCCGGATGGCACGGGCCACATCGTGCGTAGTGGCGACGTTACCTGCCAGAACCCCGCCGCCCCCGTGCCGAGCGAGAACTGGATCAAGCGCGTGATCGGCGTGCCGGGCGACCGCATTGAAACGCGTGGCAGCGAGCTGTTCATCAACGGTGAGCGGGTTGCCATGGATGAGCTGGGTCCTTACAAGGGCGATGTGAAGCAGCCGGAAGATCGCCTGCTGATGACCTACGGCTCGAAGCTGTACACCGAGCACCTGGGCAGCGTGAACCACACCATCGCCCTGACCCCGGCTTACAACATGCCGCAGGACATCCCGAACGCGGTTGTGCCCTCGGAAGTGCCCAAGGGCTGCTACATCGTCATGGGCGATAACCGCATGAACAGTACCGATAGCCGCTGGTGGGGCTGCATGCCCGAGGAAAACCTCGTCGGCAAGGCGTTCTTCGTGTGGCTGGCCTGGCGCGGGTTCGATAACGGCATTAGCGGCATGTTCGATTTCTCCCGAATGGGCAAGGTCATCCATTGACCGGAACGGTGGCGCCGGTCACGGCCCGGGGCGTTGCGCCCCGGCGTGGACAAGGTAATCTCCGCAGCGGGGCGCACGTGCGCTCCGCCGGTATCCACCGCATTACTCAGGGGAGCCGCCACGGGCGGCGGGGTCACATATCATGAATTCCAGGCAGTCGGGCATTACGCTCATTGGCTTTATCATTGTCCTTGTCGTGCTGGGCTTTCTCGGCTTCATGGCCATGAAGCTCGTGCCCTCGTACATCGAATACATGGGCGTGGTGAAAGCCATGAACCAGATGGCTACCGAGCGCGGCAACGACGATATCGAGCAGGCGCGTCGCCAGCTCGCGTTCAAGATGAGCTTCCAGTACGTGGATGATTCAACGATCAAGCCGAAGGACATCACGGTGACTCGTATGAACAATACCCCGACGCTGCGGGTCGCTTACGACAAGCGTATTCCGTTCTTGTACAACATCGATTTCCTGCTTCATTTCGATAAGCAGGTTGCACTCCGCGGCGCCGCTGGCGCCGGATATTGAGGTTTCGTGGAATTCCCGCACCGTTTTCGTGATCCCGGTCTCGCGACCCTGGCACTGACCCACCGCAGCGCCGGGAAGCCGAACAACGAGCGCATGGAATTCCTCGGCGATGCCCTGCTGGGCGTGCTGGTGGCTGAGTTGCTTTATGAAGCCCACCCGCACGCCAGCGAGGGCGAACTTTCCCGTCTTCGCTCCCAGCTCGTGAATGGCCAGGCCCTGGCCGTGGTGGCACGCGAGCTGGAGCTTGGCGACCGGCTGAAGCTGGGCCCCGGGGAACTGAAAAGCGGCGGGTTCCGCCGGGACTCGATCCTGGCCGATGCCTTCGAGGCGATGCTGGCCGCCGTTTACCTGGATGACGGCTATGACGCCTGCCGCCAGGTCGTGCGCAGGCTTTTCACGCCGCGCGTGGGAGAACTGAAGCGCTCCAGCAAGGATGCCAAGACCCGCCTGCAGGAATGGCTGCAGGGAAAGGGCTTGCCGTTGCCCACCTACGAACTGACCGACAGTTACGGCGAAGACCATGCCAAGATCTTTGACGTCAGCTGCACTATTGAAGAGCCGGAGGCCATCCGCACCGAAGGGAGCGGGGGAAGCCGGCGTGCCGCCGAGCAGGATGCCGCCGAGGCGGTCCTGCGCCGGCTGCTGGACAAGAAACCATGAACGATAACGAATTCGAAGATAACGATACCCTGGTCGACGACGATTTCCGCTGCGGCTACGTCGCGCTTGCCGGCCGCCCCAACGTGGGCAAGTCGACCTTGCTCAATGCCCTCATCGGCGTGCGGCTTTCGATCGTCAGCCACCGCCCGCAAACCACCCGCCACCGCATTCTCGGCATTTCGACCAAGCCAGGCGGCCAGATCCTGTACGTGGATACGCCCGGCCTGCACCGTGGCGGCAAGCGGGCCATGAATCGCAGCCTGAATCGCGCCGCCCGTGCAGCCGTCACCGAGGTGGACCTTGCCGTGCAGGTGATCGAGGCCGGCCGCTGGACGGATGAGGACGCGGCGATGTACCAGGCGCTCTCCGAGCAGAAGGACATGCCGAAACTGCTGGCCATCAACAAGGTGGACCTGCAGAAGGACAAGGCGGCCATGCTGCCGTTCGTCGCCGACCTGATGCAGAAGCATCCGTTCGATGACGTGTATTACGTCAGCGCGCTGAAGTCCAAGGGTCTTGCCGGGTTGGAAAAGGGCATCCTGAAGCGCCTTCCCGAGCAGCCGGCGATTTACGGCGAGGATGAGATCACCGATCGCAGCGAGCGTTTCCTGGCGGCCGAGATGGTTCGCGAGCAGCTCATGCTTCGCCTCGACCAGGAGTTGCCGTACGCGACCACGGTCGAGATCGAGGCCTTCCAGGATCGCCCGGATGGCGTGGCCGAAGTGCACGCGGTGATCTGGGTGGAGCGCGATGGGCAGAAGGCCATCGTGATCGGTGCGGGTGGCGCGCAGCTCAAGGCGATTGGTACCTCGGCCCGCAAGGCCATGGAGACCATGTTCGAGCGCAAGGTGTTCCTCAAGCTTTGGGTGAAGGTGCGCGAAGGCTGGGCCGACGACGAAAACCTGCTCAAGCGTTTCGGTTACGAATAAGCCCGTACAGGCGCGATCGTCATGCGCGTCGAACAGCAGCCCGCTTTTGTCCTGCATGCGCGGCCGTATCGCGAGACCTCGTTGCTCGTGGAATGCCTCACGCGCGACCTCGGCCGTATCGGCGTGGTCGCACGCGGCGTGCGCAACGAGCGTGCCCGCGCCCAACGTGCCCAGTTGGAGCCGTTCCAGCGTATTGCGCTGGATCTGCTGCTGAAAGGCGAACTGGCCACCCTGCGATCGGCCGAACCGGTGGGTACGCCGATGCGCCTGGCTGGCGATGCCGGGCTCGCTGGTTTGTATCTCAATGAACTGGTGGTTCGCCTGACCGGGCGGCAGGACCCGACCCCGGATCTGTTCGATCACTACGAAGTAACACTGCAGCGCATGGCGGCGGGTGAGCCGTTGGGCTGGACGTTGCGGCGGTTCGAACGCGACATGTTGGACGCATTGGGGTACGCGCTGCAGATGGACGTGGGTGCGGTCGATGGCGAGCCTCTCGATCCCGCTGCCACGTACTTCTATGACCCCGAATCGGGCGCCATGCCCGGCCGCCCCGGGGACCCCCATGGCCTGCGCGGTTCCGATTTACTCGCCCTCGCCAGCGACACATCGCCAGACCAGGCCGGCCTGGCAGCGCTGCGGCGTATGATGCGGCAGGTGATCACCTTCCACCTGGGTGGCGGCGAGCTGAAAGCCTGGCGGGTGCTGCGGTAGCGACCTCGCTTGTGTAGGAGCGCGCTTGCGCGCGATCCCTACAGCGCAAGTGCGGTAATGGTCGCCTCAAGCTCCCGGCGAAACCGCTCGATCACGGCGGGCGCCATATACCTTGCATCCACGACATGCCCCTGCAGGGCCTTGGCCTGCGCCCCCAGGCGGGTTGCACCGCAGAAGCCGCATGCCGAGCGCAGGCGGTGCAACCGGTCGACCAGGCCGGCCGGATCGTGTGCCAGGGTATGCAACTCGCTGCGCAGATCGAGAAGCTCCCTGTGCAGCAATTCGCGCAAGGTGCGCATGATGGCCGCGTCGCCCGTTGCCGTGAGCCCCTCCTTGTCATCCAGCACGTCCACGCGCGGATCCACGCCAAGCACGGCTTCCAGTGCATGCTTGAGTGCACTGATCTTGCATGGCTTCTCAATGACACCCGCAAAGCCGGCATCGGCGAGATCGTCACGCAGTGTCCCTGGTATCTCCGCGCTGGTGGCGAAGGCAGGGGCGCCGGCCGAGGCCGCATCGATGCCTTCCCGGAGGTCGCGAAGGATATCCATGGCCCCGCCGTGCGGCATTCGGCAATCCAGCACGAGCGCATCGAACTTCGTGGCGCATGCATGGCGCAGCGCGTCCTTGCCATCCACCGCAAGCGTCACGTCATAGCCCAGTGACACCAGGGCCCCAGAGAGGAACTGGCGCGTGGAGGGGTCGTCATCCGCGACCAGTACGGCGCGCAGGGTACGGCGGTCAAGTGGGGGAGGGCGGTTCGGGTCCACGCAACGTTCCATGTCGTTCATCTGGTTTTGGCAGAATGGAGCAGCATGCGCCGCGTATCAACCCGCCCACTCGCATTTTTCCTTGTCGCCTGGATTGCGCTCTCCTGGGGGGCGCCCGCGCATGCGGGCCTTTCGGTGGGCGCGGATAGCGTTTCCGTTCCGGGGCTCAGCCTGACCGATATGCAGGCGGACCTGAACCCGCAGGGCGACGGGAAGGGCATCCAGCTGCAACTGACGGCAAAGAAAGCCGACGTGCCCGCCATGGGCTGGCGCAAGCTTGGCCTGGCGCTGGAAGGCCAGCTGGATCGCGATGAACTGGGTCGCTGGGTGTTCGAGGGCCGGGTGCGCCTGCGTGGCGCGCCCGGTGGCGCGCTCACCGACGCTGCCGTGCGTATCGTGGCGGACGAAGCCGCCAATACGCTGGCCGTCTCGGTGACCCAGGACAAGGCGGTGGCCGAGGTCGCCTTGCCGATCGACCAGGTCACCCACGCGCAGATCACGCTGAAGAACCTGCCGGCAGGCTGGCTGCAGGGGCTCCTGTCTACTGTCTGGTCGGGCCGTCCGACCGCGGGCAAGGTCAACGCGGACCTGGCGCTGGACCTGCTCGATACCGGCACGCAGGCAGCGGGCCAGTTCGCGCTCGACGGCGTGGGCTTCGACAGCCCGGGCGGCAAGCTGGCCGGGCAGAAAATCAGCGGTAGCGGCCGACT
Organism: Luteibacter aegosomatissinici; assembly: GCF_023078495.1. Classification (NCBI taxonomy): domain Bacteria; kingdom Pseudomonadati; phylum Pseudomonadota; class Gammaproteobacteria; order Lysobacterales; family Rhodanobacteraceae; genus Luteibacter; species Luteibacter aegosomatissinici. Next base: position 2,053,078 of record NZ_CP095742.1, read on the forward strand.
GGGCCTCGATACCAGCCAGGAAGGCGCCACGATCGACCTCGATGCCGCCCTGCGGGGTGGTGAATGGCTGCTTGGGCCGCTCTATGCCAACCTGCCCGCGCACGCCGTGCAGGTTTCCCTCTCCGCGCGTTCCCAGAAAGGCACGCTCGGCATCCGCCGGCTGCGCCTGACCGATCCCGATGCACTCCAGCTGGAGGGTGAGCTGGGTTTTGATACGAAGGGCGAACTCAGCACGTTACGCCTCGATCGCTTCAACGCGCGCTTCCCGGCCGCCTACGACCGCTACGGCAAGGGCCTGGTGCGCACGTGGGGCCTGGATGGCCTGCGAGCGAGCGGTGATGTGGCCGGCCACCTGGCCATGGGCCCCGGCGGCCCCACGGCGTTCGCGGTCCAGACCGGTGACCTGGACCTGGCGATGGCGGATGGCCGCCTGGGCGTGAATGGCCTGCACGGTTCCGTCGACTGGAGCGTGGATGAAGATCGCCCCACGACGCGCATGGGCTGGCAGAGCCTGCAGGTCTACCGTATCCCCAACGGTGCCGCGGAGGGCACGTGGCGTAGCAAGGGCGGCACCCTCGCACTCGAGAAGCCCATGGCCATCCCGGTGCTCGACGGCAACCTGCGCGTCCTGTCGCTTGGCTGGAAGCCCGCGGCTGCCACTGGCGAGCGCCTGCAGACATCGCTCGCGCTGACCCAGATCGACATGGGGGCGTTCTGCCGGGCCGTAGGGTGGCCGGAGTTCGGCGGGACGCTGGGCGGTGCCGTGCCGTCACTGCGTTATGTGGATGACCGGGTGGAGCTGGGTGGCGGGCTCGCGCTGAACGTTTTCGATGGCTTCGTCGATATCACCGGCATGACGCTGTCGCGTCCGTTCAGTGATGCTCCCGTGCTCGCCGGGAATATCGCGCTGCGCAACCTCGATCTGGCGAAAATGACCTCGGTGTTCGATTTCGGCAGCATCACGGGCCGCTTGCACGGCAGCATCGATGATGTGCGCCTGGTGGCCTGGCAGCCCTCGGCGTTCAAGGCGACGTTGCTTGCCGACCAGGGCGGCCGTATCAGCCAGAAGGCCGTCAACAACCTCACTTCCGTCGGCGGCGGCGGTATCGCCGGCGGCCTGCAGGGCACCGTGCTCAAGTTGTTCAAGACGTTCGGCTACCGGCGCATCGGGCTCAACTGCACGCTCAAGGGTGATGTCTGCAGCATGGGTGGCTTGGGCGCCACGAAGGATGGCTACACTATCGTCGAGGGCAGCGGCCTGCCGCATCTCACCGTGGTCGGCCACCAGCGCGAGGTCGACTGGCCCACGCTGCTCCGCCGCCTCCAGGCCGCCACCAAGGGCGATGGCCCCACCATTCAATAGGTACATGTACGCGGTGACGCCGCAACCGATAAAGGAATAGACGAATGTCCCGCAAACCACTGATTGGCCTGATCTTCGCCGCCGCCATCGCCTTGGTCGGCTGCGTCACCATCAACGTCTACTTCCCCGAGGCGGCCGCCCAGAAGGCCGCCGACCAGTTCATCGGCAACGTGCTTGACGATAGCGGCGTCGCGCCAGCGGCGGGCGACAAAGCGCCACCCAAGCCCGCCGCCGGCAAGCAGCCTTCGGCCTCGCTTCTGGATTTGGTGATCCCCAGGGCCATGGCGGCCGAAAGCCCCGATATCCAGGTGCGCTCGCCAGAGACCGACGCGATCCGGGCACGCATGAAGGGCCGCTTTGGCGGCCAGCTCAAGACCCTGTTCGATTCCGGTGCGGTCGGCTTCACCGCCAATGGCCTGGTGGCTGTGCGCGATGCCGGCTCACTACCGCTGGATCAACGCTCGCAGGCGGCCAGCGTGGTGCGTGACGAGAACAGCGACCGCGACCAGCTCTACAAGGAAATCGCCAAAGCCAATGGCCACCCCGAATGGGAGCCGCAGATCCGCAAGACCTTCGCCGCGGGCTGGGTCGAGCGCGCCCCCGCGGGCTGGTATTATCAGGACGCCTCCGGCGCCTGGAAACGCAAGTAAGCCCTTCGCCAGGATCGCACGCCGCGCTGTATGCCCGCGCGGCGCCTCCCAGCCCGGCCCGGACCGCCCCGTCCGGGCTTTTAGTTTTTTGAGCGCATGACCGAATTCGAAGCCACCATCACCGACCTCAGCCACGACGGCCGAGGCGTCGCCCGCATCGACAACAAGGCCACGTTTGTTTCCGGCGCGCTGCCGGGCGAGCGCGTGCTGTTGAAGTACCGCAAGCGTCACCGCAACTACGACGATGCCGAGGTTGTTTCGATCATCGAGGCGTCGCCCGATCGCGTCGAACCGAAGTGCCGCCATTTCGGCCAGTGCAGCGGCTGCTCATTGCAGCACATGGCACCGGAAGCGCAGATCGCCGCCAAGCAGCGCGTGCTGGCCGAAAACTTCGAGCGCATCGGCAAGGTCACCCCGGAAAGCTGGCTGCCGCCGCTCACCGATTCGCCGTGGAGCTACCGCCGCAAGGGCCGGTTCTCCGTGCGCTTCGTCAACAAGAAGGATCGCGTCCTGGTCGGTTTCCGCGAGGAATCCAATCCGCGCTTCGTGGCCGATATCGATGTGTGCGAGGTCATCCACCCTGCGATCGGCCCGAAGGTGGGTTTGCTCGCCACGTTGATCCAGGGCCTGGATTCAGCGCGCGACATCCCGCAGATCGAGTTCGCCGCCGGTGACGACACGGTCGCCCTCGTGTTCCGCCATCTTTCGCCGCTCAGCGAGGGCGACCGCGCCAGGCTCACCGCCTTCGCGCAGGAGCACGGCTTCGCGATCTACCTGCAGCCAGGCAACCACAGCAGCGTGCATGCGTTGTGGCCGGAGGCGCCGCGCCTGTCGTTCGCCATCCCTGCGGATAACGTCGAGCTGGAGTTCCTGCCGCTCGATTTCGTACAGGTCAACGCGGGCATGAACCAGCGGATGCTTGCGCGTACGCTCGAATTGCTTGACCTGAAGTCCACCGACAAGGTGCTCGACCTGTTCTGCGGCCTGGGCAACTTCACGTTGCCGATTGCCCGACATGCGGCCGAGGTGGTGGGTGTGGAAGGTGAACACGGGCTGGTGCAGCGCGCCGCTGAAAACGCCGCCCGTAACGGCATCGCCAATGCGTCGTTCCGCGTGGCCAACCTCTTCGAAGACCAGCGCGAGGAGCCCTGGGCAAAGCAGGCCTGGGACAAGATCCTGCTCGACCCGCCGCGTGCCGGCGCCGACAAGGTGCTCGAGTACCTGCCGCGCAAGGGCACCAACCGCATCGTGTACGTCTCCTGCCACCCCGGGTCGCTGGCCCGGGATGCGGGTATCCTCGTCGAGAAGCACGGCTTCCGGCTCGTGTCGGCCGGTGTGATGGATATGTTCCCGCACACCGCTCACGTTGAATCCATCGCGCTGTTCGAGCGCGGCTGAGCAAGGGCAGGGCATGGGCGTTGAAATCGAACGCAAGTTCCTCCTCGCTGGCGAAGGCTGGCGTGCACTGATCGAGCGCAGCGAGCCCATCGCCCAGGGTTACCTTGTCGGCATGGGGGCCATCGAAGGTGGCCATGCGCGCTCATCGGTGCGCGTGCGCATCTCGGGCGAGCAGGCCTGGCTCAATATCAAATCCGCCACCCTGGGCATTGAGCGCCAGGAGTACGAGTACCCGGTGCCGCTCGCCGATGCCCGGCATATGCTCGAGACCCTTGCTGACGGGGTGGTGGAGAAAGTTCGTCATCACGTCATGCTGCATGGCGCACACTTCGAAATCGATGAGTTCACTGGCGCCAACGCCGGCCTGGTGGTGGCCGAAATCGAGCTCGACGCGGCCGATGCCGCCTATCCGACACCCGAGTGGCTGGGCCTCGAAGTGAGCGACCTCGTCCGCTATTACAACGTCAACCTGATCGACCGGCCGTATCGCGACTGGACGCCGGCCGAGCGGGAAGGGAAGGAGAACGCCTGATGCTGCTGATCGGTCTGGAAGGCAAGGAACTGAAGCCGCACGAGCATGCGCACCTCACGGCGCACGGCGTGGCGGGCGTCATTCTCTTCAGCCGCAACTTCGAATCCCGCGAACAGGTCACGGCATTGATCGATGCCGTGCGCGAGGTGGGTGGCGACGACCTGCTGGTGTGCGTGGACCAGGAGGGCGGCCGCGTGCAGCGCTTCCGTGAGGGGTTCACCCGCCTGCCGCCGCTGCGTGCCATCGGCAAGCTGTACGACGCCGACCCGGGTGAGGCCGTGGACCGCGCCGAAGAACATGCGTGGATCATGGCCAGCGAAATGCGCGCGATCGGCGTGGATTTCAGCTTCGCACCCGTGGCCGATATCGATCGTGGCAGCAAGGCCATCGGTGATCGCGCGTTCCATGCCGATCCGGTCATCAGCGCCGAGCTGGTCCAGGCCTATGTGCGCGGCATGCACCTGGGCGGCATGGCCGCGGTGCTGAAGCATTTCCCGGGCCATGGCTCCGTTGCGGAAGATACCCACGAGTCCATCGCCGTCGATACGCGCAGCAAGAATGAGATCCTGCGGACCGACCTGCTGCCCTTCGTGGCCGGTATCGAGGCGCGCGCCGAGGCGGTCATGGCGGCGCACGTGAAGTACACGTCCGTCGATGACCAGCCTGCCGGCTATTCGCATGTGTGGATCGAAGAGATCCTGCGTGGCGAGCTCGGTTTCCGTGGCTGTGTGTTCGGTGATGACATCAGCATGGCCGCGGCCGGCAGCGTGGGTGGCATCGCCGCCCGCGCGCAGGCCAATCTCGATGCCGGCTGTGATCTGGTGCTGGCCTGTTTCCCCGACGTGGTTCCCGAAGCGATTGCCGCGGTCAAGGGCCGCCGGCTGCCGCCGATCGAACGCATCGCACCGTTGCGCGGTGCCATCGGATCGACCTGGGAAGGCCTTGTCGATAATCCCCAACGCGAGCGCTTCATTGCGCGCGTGACTGCCCTGGAGTCCTGAGCTACCCATGACCGCCGCCGCATCGCTCGAGCAAGCGCTCGAAAATTCCGACCTGCTGTTCAGCCGCGAGCAACTGGATACCGAGATCGCCCGCATGGGGCGCGAGATCGATACCGCGCTTGCCGGCGAGCGTCCGGTGTTCCTCACGGTCATGCACGGCGCGCTCATCTTCGCCGGCCAGCTGGCCCTGGCGATCAGGACCGACCTCGAGTTCGACTACGTGCACGCCACCCGTTACCGCGGCAACACCAGCGGCAGCGACCTGCATTGGCTGCGCCGCCCCGAGGTGCCGCTGGAAGGCCGCACCGTGGTGCTGGTCGATGACATCCTGGATGAAGGCCACACGCTGAAGGCCGTGCGCGATGCCTGCGTGGCCATGGGCGCGAAGCGGGTGCTGCTGGCGGTGCTCTGCACCAAGCTGCACGCTCGCCGTGCCGAGGGTATCGATGCCGATTTCAACGGCGTGAACCTGCCCGACCGTTACGTCTTCGGCTACGGCATGGATTACTACGAGCAGGCTCGTAACCTGCCGGCCATCTACGCACTGAAGGATTAACCCCGTGAGCATCGATCTTGCCGTGATCGGCGGCAGTGGCCTGTACGCCTTCGAAGGCCTGCAGAACCCCCAGCGGCATACCGTGGAAACCCCCTTTGGCCCGGCCTCGGGCGATATCGTCGTGGGTGACTTCAAGGGCAAGCGCCTGGCCTTCCTGGCGCGGCATGGCGAGAGCCACACCGTGCCGCCGCACCGGGTGAACTACCGCGCCAACCTGTGGGCGCTGCATTCGCTGGGTGCGCGCAAGGTCGTCGCGGTGAATGCGGTCGGTGGCATCCGCGATGACATGGGCCCGCGTGTGCTGGTCGTGCCCGACCAGGTCATCGACTACACCCACGGCCGCTACACCAGCTTCAACGATGTGGAAGGGGCCGAGGTACGGCATATCGATTTCAGCGAGCCGTATACGGAAAGCCTGCGCCAGGCGATCCTGGCCGCGGCCCGCGCCGAAGGCCTGGCCATCATCGACGGGGGCGTCCACGGGGTGACCCAGGGGCCGCGCCTGGAGACCCGTGCCGAGATCGCCCGTATGAAGCGCGATGGTTGCGACCTGGTCGGCATGACCGGCATGCCCGAGGCCGCGCTGGCCCGCGAGCTGGACCTGGAGTTCGCCTGCCTGGCCCTGGTCGCGAATTTCGCGGCAGGTGCAGGCGACGAGGCCGAGATCAGCATCGAGGAAATCTTTGCCCACCTCGCCGCCGCCACGGCCAATGTCGCCCCCATCCTGGGCCGCATGCTGGCCGCCTGACGGGGCGTATGCGAAAGAGTCCCACTTGCGCGTTGGTCTAAAACATGATGATACTTCGCTCGCGCCGCGGGGGCAGGCCAAGGGGATCTGGGGAACGCCTCGCCATCCGGGTGCTTCCAGTCCATGTCCAGAGGTTTCCGCAATGCGTTTCGGTACGGTCAAGTGGTTCAACGACGCCAAGGGTTTCGGTTTCATCGCGCCCGAGGACGGTGGGGAGGACGTGTTCGTCCACTTTTCTGCGATCAACTCGAAGGGCTTCCGTAGCCTTCAGGAAGGCCAGCGCGTGAAGTTCGAAGTGACGACGGGCCCGAAGGGTGCCCAGGCGTCGGGTGTCGAAATCGCTGCCTGATTGATAGCGCCAAGCCACCGAAAACCCCGCGCTCGTCGCGGGGTTTTTTTATGGGCGCCATCATCGCCCGCCCCGCTGTAGGAGCGCGCTTGCGCGCGAGCCCGGGCAACAGCGCGTCGGTACCGGGGCCACCCGCGACGCCATGACAGGCCCGGCACCTCTGCCTGCCCTTCGGCGCGGTCGGCACGCTAGCCCCATGGCAACCCTTATCGAATCCCTCACCGCCCTGGCCGTGTTCGCGTTGGGCTCTTCCGTGTCGGCCACCTGGCTTGCGCAATCAGCGGTACGTACCCATCGGGCGGATGCCTGGCTCGGCGCGCTCGCCGCGGCGACGGAGCTGGAAACCCGCATGCGCGCGAACCCGGAAGGCGTCCTTGCGGGGCATTATCAGTATGCGAATCCGGCAGCGGTTTGGTGTAACGGCGGGTGCACGGCGCTGGCTATCGCGGGTGACGACCTCTATCGCTTCAGCACCGATATCCGGCGTGCGCTCGGTCCTGGCGCGGAAGGGGCTGTCCGTTGCCGCGCTGGTCATTGCGCGATCCGCATCCAGTGGGTGGGCGGCCGTCTGGTTTGGGGCGATGTGCCATGACGGTCCGGGGCATGACGCTTATCGAACTCGTCGTTGCGCTCGCCATCGCCGCCATGGTGTCGGCGGTGGTCGCCACGGGGTCGTCCGCCCTGGCGTCACAGCTGCGCCGCCACCTGGCCATGGTTCGCCACAGTGACGGGCCTGGCGACGCGCTTGCCGGCATCCTTGCGGACATACGCAGCGATCCGGACTGGACGGCGTGCCTGCCTGCCTACGGCTGCCCGGCGTATGTCGGTAGCAGCCATGGCATGGCGGTCGTGGCGAACGGGCATGCATGGGCCATCCACGATCGCGGGTTGCGCACTTGCTTTCGCGACCGGTGCGAGCTCGCGCTCGCAGGGGTTTCTTCGCTGCAGGTAGTTGTCGACACCCATGATGGTGCCGGGATTCGCCGAGCCGAGGCCCGGCCGGAAAGCACGCGGGGGGCGCACCGGATCGAAATCCGGTTGTGGCTGGCCGAGGGTGGCCTGCGTTCGCGCAGCGCGTGGCTCGCACGGTGAGGCAGCGTGGCGCCATCCTGATCGTGGTGCTCGCGGCGCTTGCCCTGCTGGCGCTGCTTGGCGCGCAGGCGTCGCGCTTTGCCCATGGGCGCCAGCGCGAGGCGAATGAGACCTGGTGCCGCGAGCTGGCGCGCGCCAACCATGACGACGGTCGTGGTGGTCAGGTCCACATGGGCCATGCGACCATCGGGGATCGCGCGGGTACCGCGCCATTTTCCGAGGGGTTCCATGGATCGCAGACGTTTCCTCCAGGGCGCGACGCTTGCGTCAGGCGTGGCTTTCGCGGCGCGCGGCGTGTCGAGCACGGCACTGCCGCCGGTGACTAAGGGCGCCGGTATGGTGCCGCGCGTCTGTTCCACGTGGGATTTTGGCGTACCGGCCAACCAGGCGGCGTGGAAGGTGCTCTCGACCGGCGGCCGTGCGCTCGATGCGGTGGAGCAGGGCGTGCGCGTGCCCGAAGCGGACATGAAGAACCATAGCGTGGGCCGTGCCGGCTACCCCGATCGCGATGGCAAGGTCACGCTCGACGCCAGCATCATGGATGAACACGGCAACTGTGGTGCCGTTGCCGCCATCGAACACATCGCACACCCCATTTCCGTGGCCCGCCGGGTGATGGAGCGGACGCCCCACGTGTTGCTCGTGGGCGATGGCGCGCTGCAGTTCGCGCTGGAGCAGGGTTTCCCGCGCGAGGAGCTGCTTACGCCCGAGAGCCGCGAAGCCTGGCAGGCCTGGCTGAAGACGGCGAAGTACAAGCCGCAGGCCAACAGCGAAGTAAAAACCTACAACGCGGGTCCGGGCGGTACGCCGGGCGATGCCTCCAACCACGATACGATCGGCATGCTGGCCATCGATGCCAGGGGTAACCTCTCCGGTGCATGCACCACGAGCGGCATGGCGTGGAAGCTGCACGGTCGCGTGGGTGATAGCCCCATTATCGGTGCCGGCCTGTACGTGGATAACGAGGTCGGCGGGGCCACCTCGACAGGCGTGGGCGAAGAAGTGATCCGTAATGTCGGCAGCTTCCTGGTGGTGGAGCTGATGCGCCAGGGCCGTTCGCCCGAAGACGCCTGCCGCGAAGCCGTGGAACGCATCCTGCGCCGCAAGCCTGAAGCCAAGGACCTGCAGGTCGGCTTCCTTGCGATGGACAAGAAGGGCAACGTCGGCGCGTGGGCTATCCAGAAGGGGTTCTCGTACGCCGTGTGCGATGCGCAGAAGCAGGATACGTTGATCCCCGGCAAGAGCACGTACTGAGTATGGCGCTGCTGGAAGTGGCCGCGAACTCCGCCGCCTCCGCGTTCGCCGCGCAGGCGGGCGGTGCGGGTCGCGTGGAACTGTGCGCCAGCCTGGACGAGGGCGGTGTTACCCCGTCGCACGGCACGCTGGTGCTCGCGCGCGAGGGCCTCGACATTCCGCTGTACGTGTTGATCCGTCCACGCGCTGGCGATTTCGTCTACGAAGACCACGAAATCGAAGCCATGCTCGACGACATCATGCATTGCCGGGAGCTTGGCTGTGATGGCGTGGTGGTCGGCGCACTCACGCCGGAAGGCGAGGTGGATGTGGATGCCTGCCAGCGCTTCCTTGGGGCGGCGGACGGCATGGGCGTCACCTTCCATCGCGCGTTCGACCTGGTGGTTGACCAGGGCGATGCGCTGGAGACGCTGATCTCGCTGGGCTTCGAGCGTGTGCTCACCTCCGGCGGCATGGCCAGTGCCGTGGCGGGTGCAGGGCGGCTGGCGCGTCTGGTGACGCAGGCCGGCGGTCGCATCGTAGTGATGCCCGGCGCCGGCATCGAGCCCGGTAACATCGCCGCGCTGCGCGAAGCGACCGGTGCGCATGAGTTCCACGCGTCGGCCAAGCGCCGGCTACCGTCAGCGATGCGGCGTTCACCGGCCGATGCTCTTGGCATGGGTGCGGGCGAGACGCGCTCCGATACCAACACCGTACAGGCACTCGTCGCAGCGATCGCCTGACCGTTATAGTCACGGGGTCTCTCCAGAGGATGCCGCCCGTGACCCGACTGCAAGGATTTGCCCTGCTCGCCGGCCTGTTGATGGCCGGCGGTGCGTCCGCCGCCGATGCGGTGCACTACACCGCGCCCGGCAAGGCGCCGGTCGACCTGGATACGGCGTCGCTGGCACGCACCGAAGTGAAAGCCGGCGCGCACGGCGATGCACCCACCGCGTGGCAGGGCGTAGACCTGATCGATGTGCTGCGCGCGCAGGGCGCGCCGGTCGGCAAGGACCTTCGCGGCAAGGCGCTTTCGGATTTCGTACGCATCACCGCAGCCGATGGCTACCAGGTGATCTTCAGCCTGGGCGAGCTTGATCCGGATTTTGGCGGGCGCAAGGTCGTGCTTGTCGACAAGCACGAGGGCAAGCCGCTCGATGCGAAGGATGGCCCATACCGTATCGTGGTGCCGGATGATTCACGCCCGGCACGCTGGATACACAGCGTGACGGCGATCGAGCTGGTAGAAGCCTCGACCGCCGAGCACCGCAAGCCTTAACCGTTATCCAGCGGCGTGATCAGCTTCAATCCGCTATTGACGAGGAAGAGGCCATCATCGGGCAGGGCATCCGCGCTGTAACCCTCGGCGTCTTTTGCCCATGGAATGGATTGCTTCGGGCCAGGCACGTAGCCTTGCCACGTGCCGTAGCGGTCATCCGGATGCGGGCCCGCACCGCGGTTGAGGTGATAGACGATAGGGACGCTTGCGTAGAAGTAGGGATCGTTCGCGTGCGTGCCCGTCGTAGGAATGTTGAACGTCCAGTCCTTCGCCACGCGTAGCGCCGGCTTGGCCAGTACGTTACGCCAGACGTTCATCTCGGTATCGGAGCCCACGACGCCAAGGTTCACCTGTTGGACATCGGCATCGGCCACCTTGCCATCGCGGCCCACGCGGACCAGAAGGTAGACCGTTCCCTCGACGCCCGCCTTTGCCGCGTTCATCGGATACGCGGGTGCAACGCGTGACGCGTAGCTGATCTGCTCGCCGCCCGCGCCCTCTTCACCGAACGTGGCACCGACGATTCGCGCGGTGAACTGGTTGTCGTCCGGTGATTCCCGCTTTGCCACAAGGCGCAGGGTCATGTGGGCATGCGCCGCCACGGCGTGGCCGTCCTGTATCACGGGATCGAAACGCCACTTGGGCGCGGCCGCGCCAATGAGGCCGACGATCTCGCCTGGCAGCTTCTCTTGTCGGTCAAGTGTGTAACCGGTGACGCTGCCATCGGCGGCGACGCTGATATCACCCGTGACCAGCATGCTGGCCTCCATGCGCTTACGCGCCGCACCTGGGCCCGCCGCGATGGCCACGCCGGTCATCGCCAGGCCTGCCACACCTATCAACCACTGCTTACGCTTCATCCGTGCCACTCCCTGCCTTGTGGAATACGTTGGAGCTCACCCTGTGTGCGATGCCGTTCGCGGCCATGCCATAGGTGCTCCACGCACGATTATGCAGCCGCGTCGTGGCAAATTCATGGCTTAGCGCGTAGGGATGACACCCGCCGGCGTGACGGCGTAGACCTCGCGACCTGTAAGGTTCGCAACTTCATGCAGGCCTGTGAGTGTGCCGAATGCGGGCAACATACCCACGTCGCGATCGAACACGAACGCTGGCAAACGATGCTTGCGCCATCCATCGCGCACCACGACGCCGGGATGCACGTGGCCTGCCAGCGTGTAGCCTTCGACATGCGGATGCGGGTGGTGGGAAAGCACAAAGGGTGGCATCGGCAGGCGGTCGGGTTGCGCGGTGATGCCGAGTGCGCCTACGTCGAAGTGGCGATCGTGGTTGCCAGTCACCAGCGTGATATCGATCGTGGCGTGGCGTTCGCGCCAGGCGCGCACATCATCGACCCACGCACTGCGCGCCGTGGCGGCGCCATGTACCAGGTCGCCAAGGATCACCAGCCGCGTGGGCTGCAAGCTGGCGAACAGGGCATCGAGCCGGTGCAGGTCATCTTCCGTATCGCCGCTGGGCACGGCAATGCCCGCACGGCGGAACACCGCGCCCTTGCCGAAGTGCACGTCAGCGACGAGCAGGGTGCGCTGCGCACCCCAGTAGATGGCCCGTTCCGGATGCAGCGTAAGCTGTTCGCCGGCGAGTTCGATATCACGCGTGATCATGCCGTCCCCGCTTCAAGCGTGGCGAGCATGCGTTCCACGCGGGATTTCCAGTCATCCGTGGCGATCCCGCCGCGCAGCCTTTCCACCCACAGCGGGAATGCCAGCGGGCTCAGCCGCTTCGGTTCGCGCCAGAGCAGCGTCGAGCGGGCTACGCGAAGCAGGCACGCGCGCAGGCGGGTGAAGTCGAGTTGCTGGTCAAGCACCTCGCGTTCGGCCTGCCATAGCAAGGGATGCTCCGGATCGTGTCGGCGCAGTACATCGAATAGCAGGCCGCTCGATGCCTGGAGTTGGCGCAGGGTCTTCGCTTGCGCCGGGTAACCGTTGAATACCAGCCCGGCGACGCGGGCGATTTCACGGAACTGGCGACGCGCGAGTTCCGACAGGTTCACGCTCGCGCGGATATCGCGATGCAACCAGGTGGGGTGTAGCAGCATGCGCATGGTTTCCGCGTTGAGTGCAGGCATGCGCGCGGCGGTGATGGCAAGGCCGTAGTCGTTCACGGCGTAGCCGTAATCGCCGGGCTGTATCCGCGCCAGGCGCCATGCGAGCACGGCCGCGAGGCCCTCATGGGCGAGGCGGCCGGCGAAGGGAAATACGAACAGGTAATCGCCCTCGCGCGTGCGAGTGCGTTCGCACAGGATCTCGTCGAGACCGGGCACCGCCGAATGCGCGCGCTGGATGGCAAGCAGTGGCCCAAGGGCGCGCATCTCGGCACTGCGCGGGTCCGGTGCCGCCAGAGTGCGGCGTAGTTCGTCGGAGAGTTCCCCGGAGAGCGGCAGGCGACCGCCCATCCAGCGGGGCACGCCGCCGCGCCGGTTCGGAGCCGCGCGCACGTAGGCGGTCATGTCGCGCACGCGCACCAGTTCGAGGTTGCGGCCAGCGAAAAGGAAGCGGTCGCCGGGGCGAAGGCGTGACACGAAGCTTTCCTCCACGGTACCCAGCCGCGCGCCCTTCATGTAACGGACCTGCAGGGTGCCATCGGAGGTAATCGTGCCGATCGAGAGGCGATGCATGCGGGCGACGCGTCCGCTTTGCACGACGTAGCGTCCATCGACCTGAACCAGCTTGTGGTACTCGGGATAGCTCGCCAGGGCCGTGCCGCCCGTGCACAGGTAAGCGAGCACGGCATCAAAGCGATCGCGCGGCATGTTTGCGTATGCCAGCGATGTGGTGATCTCGGCGTACGCCTCGTCGGCCGTGAAACCACCGCCAAGCGCCATGGTCATCAGGTGCTGGGCCAGCACATCCAGGCAGCCGCGCATGGGGCGCCGAGGCTCCAGGTGGCCTTCACTGAGCGCGCGCCTCGCGGCATCGACCTCCGCCAGCTCCAGCAGATGGGTGGGCACGCAGAGGATGCGCGAGGGCATGCCCGGCTGATGGCCGCTGCGGCCCGCCCTTTGCAGCAGGCGCGCCACGCTTTTCGGGCTGCCGACCTGGATCACGCGCTCAACGCTTGAGAAATCCACGCCGAGGTCCAGGCTGGACGTGGCGACGACACAGCGCAGCGCGCCGACGCGCAGGCCTTCCTCCGTCGCGAATCGCAGCTTCGGATCGATCGAGCCGTGATGCAGCGCGAGGGTCGCCGGTGCTTCCGGCCACACGGAAGCAAGGGCTTCGTGCCACAGCTCCGCTTGCGATCGGGTGTTGGCGAAGACCAGGCTGCTGCGCGCTTCCATCACCGCCTTGAGCACACGCGGTAGCTGGGTGAGGCCGAGATGGCCGGCCCAGGGGAATCGTTCACCGCCTTCGGGCACGGCCGTATCGATGATGGTCTTCTTTCGCGCCGCCGCGCCTACGAGGACGCCATCGCCGGTGAGCGCTTTCAGCGCTTCATCCAGGTTGCCCAGCGTGGCCGAGAGCCCCCAGATGCGTGCTTCGGGCTGCCACTGGCGCAGGCGGGTCAGCCCGAGCTGCAGGAGCGTGCCCCGCTTGTTGCCGATCAGTTCGTGCCACTCATCGACCACCACGCCGCGCAGCGTCGCGAAGCGCTCGCGGGCGTCGGGGTAGCTGAGTAACAGCGCAAGGCTTTCCGGCGTGGTCACCAGTAGCTCGCAGGCGCCACGACGCAACCGCGCGCGCTCCGCACTGCCACTGTCGCCCGTACGGCGCAGCACACGCCACGGTAGGTCCATGGCCTCCACGGCGGCGGCAAGGTGCTGCGTGGTATCGGTGGCCAGCGAACGGAGCGGGGTAATCCATAGAAGGCGCAGGCCCGTGCCTGGGTTCAGCACGCCATCGATCAGTGGCCCGCCCGCCGCCGCGAGCGTCTTGCCCGTACCGGTGGGTGCGTGCACCAGGCCATGCTTGCCTGCGGCCCATTGCTTCCAGGCGGTGCGCTGGAACGACGCCGGGCGGCGCGCCTGCGCGGTGAACCACGCTACGAGGCGCGCCTCAGCCCGACGCCAGGCGGCGGAGGTCGTCAAGTTTGTCGGCATCGCGGATCGCAAGGTCGGTACGCCAGCGCAGGATGCGCGGAAAGCGCACCGCCACGCCGGCCTTATGGCGCCCCGAGGCCTGGATGGCTTCGAAGGCGAGTTCGAATACATGGGTGGGCTGTACCGAGCGCACGGGCCCGAAACGATCGACGGTGTTGGCGCGGATCCAGCGATCAAGTCGGCCGATCTCGTCGTCGTCGAGGCCGGAGTAGGCCTTGGCCACGGGCACCAGCGCCTCGCCATCCCACACGCCGAAGGTGTAGTCGGTGAACAGGCCTGAGCGGCGGCCGTGGCCGGGCTGTGCGTAAAGCAGCACGGCATCGATCGTGTACGGATCCACCTTCCATTTCCACCAGTCGCCGCGCTTGCGGCCGACGCGGTAGGGCGAATCCAGGCGCTTCAGCATCAGGCCCTCGGTGCGGCGTTCGCGCGCTTCGCCGCGGATGGCGGTGAGATCGTTCCATGCGTTTGCGGGTACGGCGGGTGAGAGCATGAACACTGGCCCGTGGCCCGCCAGTAATGCGGCGAGCCGAGTCCGGCGTTCGTGCAGTGGCGTTTCGCGCAGGTCCTTGCCGTCCAGCTCAAGCAGGTCGTAGGCCATGAGCCGCACGGGCGTATCGGCGAGCAGCTTTGGGCCGGGCTTGAGTTTGCCGATGCGTTTCTGCAGTGCGGCGAACAGCAGCGGGTGCACTTCGTCCAGCGACCAGGCGAGGATTTCCCCGTCGATCACGCAGCCATCGGGCAATGTGCGCGCTGCCGTTTCCAGCTCCGGGAAGCGCCCGTCGAGGCGTTCTTCACCACGCGACCAGAGAATCGCCTCGTCACCACGGCGCATCAGTTGCGCGCGAATGCCGTCCCACTTCCACTCGGCTAGCCAATCGGTGACGGGACCAAGCGTCTCGACCTCATGTTCGAGCGGTGACGCGAGGAAGAACGGGTAGGGGCGCTCGCCCGCGTGTTCGTCCGCGCGCTCGGGTTCGGCCAGGGCCCGGAAAGCGTCGGCCGAAGGTTTCCACGTGCCGCTGAGGCGATGTGCAATCAGGTCGGTCGGCAGCGATGTCCATTGCGCGATTGCTTGTACGACAAGGCGTTGCGATACACCGACACGCAGCGAGCCGGTCAGGAGCTTATTGACCAGGAACACCTGCGCGGCGGGCAGGTCGCGCCAGCAGTCGCGCAACGTCTCCACGCGTTCCGTGGACTCGAGGCGCCCCAGCGAGGGCAGGCGCGCCTCCATCCACACGTGCAGCGGCGTATCGGTGCCATCCGCTTCGCGACGCGGCAGCATCAGTGCAATGGTCTCCGCCAGGTCACCCACATGGGCGTAGCTGTCGTCGATCAGCCAGTCGGCATAGCCGGTCTCGGCGGCCAGCGCCGTTCGCAGTTCGGTCGACGTGGCGGTGCGTTTGAGCTTGCCGCCGCCAAGCACATACACCGCCCAGGCGGCATCTTCGGGCGGCGCATCGGCGAAGTAGGCGGCCATGGCATCACGCTTGGCACTGGTCGATGCGGTGCGGTCCAGTGCGTCGTAGAGGGTGGCGAAGCGGCGCATCAGTCGCCTTCCTCGCTGGCGCGTGCGTCCGGCATCTCGCCGAGTGAACGTAGTGAGCGGGCGTCGTGGCCGCGTTCGCGCAGATAACGGATCAACGCCTCGCCATCACCGTGGGTCACGTAGATCCGCTTCGCGCCGCAGTCTTCCACGCTGCGGATCAATCCCGGCCAATCCGCGTGATCGGACACGATGAAGCCGCGATCGTAGCCGCGGCGGCGCCGCGCACCGCGCACCTGCATCCAGCCGGAGGCGAACCCGGTAGAGGCTTTCGAGAAGCGTTTCATCCACGGCGCGCCGGCAGCCGAGGGCGGGGCGAGGATGAGTTCCCCGGCGAAATCGCGGCCGTGGGCGGTTTCGCTGACCGCCTCGGTCGGCACCATGTGCACACCCGCCTCGCGGTAATCCTCCACCAGTCGCACCATGGCGCCATGCAGGTAAACCGCGCGGTCGGTGCGCGTGGCGAGCTCGGCAAGGACCCGCTGCGCCTTGCCCAGCGCGTAGCAAAACAGCACGGCCGGGATGCCACGTTCGGCGCAATCCGCCCACCACCCCATCAGGTCGTCGATCACCTCACCCATCGGCGGCCATCGGTAGATCGGCAGGCCGAACGTGGATTCGGTGACGAAGACATCGCACGGTACGGGCTCAAACGGTGCGCAGGTGGGATCCGGGTCGCGTTTGTAATCGCCCGACACCACGGCGACCTTGCCGCGGCCCTCGATGCGCACCTGCGCGGCCCCCAGCACATGGCCGGAGGGGTGAAGGCTAAGCACCGTCTCGCCCAGCGTGAACCGTTCACCGTAGTCGTAGGCGCGAAGGGTGGCCGTGGCGCCGAGCCGCTCGCGCATCAGCGCCGAGCCCGCGCTGGCCACGTGATACAGCGCGCTGCCTGCACGCGCATGGTCCCCGTGCGCGTGCGTGACCACGGCGCGGGCGACCGGCAGCATGGGGTCGATATAGAAATCGCCCGCCGGGCAGTAAAGCCCTTCAGGGCGGGGTAGCAGCAGGTCGCTATCCATGGCCCGACGCTAGGCGGCGGGGCGTCAAGGCCGCGTAGGTATCCTGTAGGACGGCGCTCGCGCGCGATCCGGCCCCGCCTCAAGCCACGAACTGCAGTCGCGCCAGTTCGGCATAAAGGCCGCCCTGGGCCAGCAACTGCTCATGGGTGCCCTGGGCCACGATCCGGCCGGCCTCCATCACCACGATCCGGTCCGCCCGTTGCACGGTGGCCAGGCGGTGGGCGATGACCAGCGTCGTGCGACCCTTTTCAAGCCGCTCCAGCGCCTGCTGGATCGCCGCTTCCGACTGCGCATCCAGTGCCGAGGTCGCTTCATCCAGCAGCAGTAGCGGCGCATCGCGCAGGATGGCGCGAGCGATGGCGATGCGCTGCTTCTGGCCGCCTGACAGGCGCACGCCACGTTCGCCCAGCGCCGCCTCGTAGCCTTCCGGCAGTGCGGAGAGGAATCCGTCGGCTTCGGCGAGGCGCGCGGCTTCACGCACCTCATCATTCGTCGCGTTCTCACGGCCGAAGCGAATATTGTCCGCAGCACTGCCGCCAAAGATCACCGTCTCCTGCGGCACGAGCGCAATGGAGCCACGCAGGTCGGGCAGGGCCAGCGCGCGCAGGTCCACGCCATCGAAGCGAATGGAGCCCGACTTCGGATCGTGGAAGCGGAGCAGCAGGCTGAACACGGTGCTCTTGCCGGCGCCCGAGGGGCCTACCAGGGCGACGGTTTCGCCTGGCGCGATGTCGAGGGTGAAGTCCGAGAGGGCCGCTACGTCTGGGCGTGACGGGTAACGGAATTCCACGTGGTCGAAATGCAGCGAGCCGGTGACCGGCACCGGCAGCGGTTCCGGTGCCTCGGGCGTGCGGATCAGCGGCTGCTCGGCGAACAACTCGCCGATGCGCTCCATGGCGCCGGCGGCGCTCAGTACATCCCCCCACACCTCGGACAGGCCCGCCACCGAGCCGGCGGCGAAGATGGCATAGAGCACGAACTGGCTGAGCACACCTGGCTGCAGGGTGCCGGCGATCACATCGCGCGCGCCACTCCACAGCACGAGCGTGATCGCGCCAAAGATCAGGACGATGACCGCCGCGGTAAGCAGCGAGCGCATGCCGATGCGGCGACGCGCCGTGGCCAGGGCCAACGCGATGGCATCGGCATAGCGGCGGCTCTCGATCGGTTCGCGGTTATAGGCCTTCACCGCCTGTGCGGCATTGAGCGTCTCGTTTGCCACCGCGGCCGCATCGGCGATGCGGTCCTGGCTATGCCGTGAGAGCTTTTGCACGCGGCGGCCGAAGATGAGGATCGGCAACATCACCGCAGGGATGACCAATGCCGTGAGGCCGGCGAGGTGCGGACTCGTCCAGGCCATCGCCACGGCCGAGCCGATCAGCATCACGGCGCTGCGCAGCGCGACGGAAATGCCCGAGCCCACCAGCGTCTGGACCACCTCGGTATCGGTACCGAGGCGCGAGGTGAGCTCGCCCACGCGGGTGCTTTCATAGAAGCCCACGTCGAGGCCGATGACGTGCTTGTATAGCGCGGCCCTGAGCGAGGCGAGCGAACGCTCACCCAGCAACGCGATGCAGTAGTAGCGCCCGGCCGTGGCGATGGCGAGCACCACCGCCACCGCAAACAGGGCCAGGAAGGTGCCATTGATGGTGGCGACGTTCGAGGCGAGGAAGCCCCGGTCGATGATGTGGCGGAGCGCCGGGGGCAGGGCCAGTGAGGCGCCGGAGGACAGGGCCAGGAACACCAGCCAGCCAAACACAAGGCCCTTGTGCGGCTTCATGAACGGCCAAAGGTTGCGCAACGCGCCGATATTGCGTGATTTCGCCCTGCGTTCGCCGCTCATTCCTGTATCTGGCTCCTGGTCGTTCGCATACGGATGGGGCTGGGCCGTGCTGTATTCAATCGCTGCCACCGGGGTGGTGGCCGGGCCAGCACGCCATGCAATTGGCAGAGCCTAGTTCAATGCACTGCCGAGCGAAAGAAATTGCGGTTCTTCGCGTCATCTGGAGGTAGATGAATGCACGCCTTTCGGTGTTCGCGATTGTCTTGACGGCGTCGCGTTGAAAGGCGACGTTGTGCTCCACCACTCACGGGAGAACAGCATGACTAACCACACCGACGGAAACGCAACCCGCACGCGTACGCGTCTTCTCGGCCTGCTCGTGCTGGGCGCCGCCTTCATGGCGCCGCTTGCCGCCCAGGCCGATGATCATCATCCGCCGCACCACCCGACGCGCCACAAGGTGTGCAAGCCGCATCGCGTGTATGACAGCCACCACCACTACCACACCGTGCAGCAGTGCCATTGGGTCACGCGCTGATCGGAGCGATGTAGGAGCGCGCTTGCGCGCGATCCGGGTTGAGGCACGCCCGATCGCGCGCGAGTGCGCTCCTGCACAACCTGGGGTTTCTAAGTGGGGCCTAAGGAACATCGATTAGGGTGGATCGCGTTCCACTCTTCGGTTCTCCGGCAAGATGCCCGCACGTTCGACCAAGGCGCCACGTACCCACACTCGCTTGCCGCTTGGCCCCTCGGGAGCCCAGGCCCTGGGCGCTCAGATTCGTGAGGCGCGCCTGGCCGCCGACATGCGTATCGAAGATCTGTCCGCGCTGAGTGGTGTCCACCGTTCGCAAATTTCGCGCATTGAACGCGGCATCGCAGTGACCCTGACGCCGACGGCGCGCGGTCTGTGCGAATGCCTGGGCATTCCGCTGCCGATCGACGCGGGGCAGGGCAAGGCCGTTTTACTCAGCGCGCGCGTCGCCGCCTTGGTGCACGCGTACCCGGATGCTTCCGAGCACGTGCTGCGTGCGCTGGAAGACATAGAGCGGCAGTTCGGGCCCGTCAGCCCCAAAGACCGTCGCAAGCGGTCGAAAGCCCCCTGATGCCGCCTGAAGGGTGGGCGAGAAGCACTTCTTTCATGCTGGCGACAAAGGCTTCGGGTGCCTTGGACAGGCCGCGTTCCAGGAAGGCCCTGGCTTCATCATGACGGCCCTGGCCGGCTAACACCGAGGCCCAGGCGCACTCGCCGCGATAATCCCCGGCGTTGGCCGACGCCTCGTAAAGCGCATATGCCCGCGGCAGATCCTGCGGGGTTTCCCACCCGTGCTCGAAATAGCGCGCCAGGAAACACATGGCTCGCGCGTGGCCAAGTGCGGCGGCACGACTGAACCACGCGAACGCGTCGATACGGCTCTCGCGCAGGCCCCGCCCCTGTTCCAGCACATGGGCGTAGTTGTACATACCCCAGTCGAGGCCATGTTCGGCCGCGCGGCGGAACCACACGGCAGCCAGTTCGTGATTCACCACGGCACCCCAGCCGTTTTCGTGGCAGCGGCCCAGCATGTTCATGGCCATGGGTGAGGCCAGGTGCGCCGCCTGCATGAACCAGTACACCGCCTCCACAGGTTGGGCATCGCAGCCCTGGCCATCCAGGAACATCTGGCCGACGATGGTTTGCGCGGTGGCGTCGCCTTCCTTCGCCAGCCGCAGCGCATAGGCGTGCGCACATGTCGATGAGGTGGCGAGCTCGGTCCCGAAGGCGTCTACATCAAAGGCCGTCATGTGATCGACCATTCGCGTAGCAGGTTGTGATACACGCCGGTTAGCCTCAGCACTGCGCCGGCATCCGCACCCTTGCTGGCCAGTTCCTGTATGGAAAGATCCATATCGAAGAGCAGCCGTCGGCGCATCGCATCAGGCACCATGCTCTGCACCCAGAAGAAGCATGCGGTGCGCGCACCGCGGGTCACCGGCGCTACGCGGTGCAGGCTGCTTCCGGGGTAGAGCACCATGTGCCCCGCCGGGAGCTTGATCGCATGCGTGCCGTACGTATCTTCGACGATGAGCTCGCCGCCATCGTAGGACTCGGGATCGTTGAGGAAGAGGGTAGCCGAGAGGTCGGTGCGCACGGCCAGTGGCGGCGTGTGTCGACGGTCGTAGCGGATGGCGTTATCCACATGCATGCCGAACGCCTGGCCGCCCTCGTAGCGATTGAACAGTGGCGGGTAGATGCGCAGCGGCAGGGCGGCCGCAAAGAAGGTGGGGTTGGCCAGCAGCCGCTCGACCAGGGCATCTCCCAGCGCGCGGGCAATGGGATCATCCTCGGCAACCTGGGTATTGCGCTTGGCCTGGGCGGATTGGTAGCCCGCCGTCACGCGGCCGTCGTCCCACTGTGCTTCGCGCAAACGCGAAAGCAGGGTGGCGGTGTCGTCGGCCGTAATAATGTTTTCGATCTGCAGAAGCATGGTGATACGCCCAGGCCGCGGTGAAGCGGCCCGGGCGTCCTCAGGTCAGAAGCGGAAGTTGGCGCTGAGCATACCGACGCGACCCGGTGCCACGTTGGCGTAGTGCGCGGCATAGGCCTTGTCGAAGTAGTACTTGTTCGTGAGGTTCTGCACGTTTAGTTGCAGGGTCACATTGCGGTTGAGCACATACGATGCCATCAGGTCATAGCGCGTGTAGCCCGGCACCCACTTGGTGTTGGCCGTATTGCCGTACACACGATCCATGGCATACGCGCCGCCACCCAGCGTAAAGCGCGGAGTAAACGCATAGGTGGTCCAAAGCGTGAAGCTGTTTTTCGGCGTATTCGGGAACTGGTTGCCCTTGCTCGCCGCATCCGCTGGCGCCGGCTTGACCAGGTCGCTATCCAGCCAGGTGTAACCACCGAAGACGTTCCACTTCTCGGTGATGCGGCCGTTGATGCCGATCTCCACGCCGTCGACGCGTTGCTTGCCCGCGTTGACCATGACGCTGCCGCGGCCACCGGTGGCAACGCGCGCGTTGCTCTTTTCACTGCGGAACACAGCGCCGGTCAGCGAAATGCGGTTGTCCAGCAGGTCCCACTTGCTGCCGAGTTCCAGGTTACGGCTGCTCTCGGGCTTGAGCGAGTCATTCGTCGCGGCGATGCCATCGGCACCGTCGCCGGCATCCACGCCCGGTGGGTTGGACGAGGTGCCCCATGACGCGTAGATGCTGCCGTTCTCGGCCGGCTTGAACACCAGGCCCGCCTGCCAGTTCCAGAACGACGAATTGTTGCGCACGCGCACGGTGGCGTTCGTGGTGGTCACCGCGGTGGACTTGGTCTCGAAGTGGTCATAACGGCCGCCAAGGTTCAGCGACCACATCTCGTTGAAGTCCATCGTATCGAACGCCCACGCAGACCGCGTGTTCGTCGTGATGCGGTTCGGGTTCTGGCCGCCGATCAGCGCGCCCTGCCACGGATCGTGCGGGTTGGGATCGATAACCGGGGCGCACCAGTAATTGGATGCCGCGCCGATACCGTACTTCGCCGAGCACGCGCCGTTGGTGATCGCGCCGATGTTGTGCGTATCGGCGGCGTTCTTTGCCGGGTCCACCAGGTACTGCGAACGGTTGGTCTTTTCGTTGGCGATTTCGATGCCGGCTGCGATGGTGTGCTTGACCGAGCCGGTTTCGAACGCACCGGTCAGGTCCGTCTGGTTGGTGAGCGAATCCGTGGCGCTGATGCGGTTGTTGGCGCGGCGCCAGATCCCGCCGTTCGCGAGGAAGTTGCCGTTGCTGTCGTCCGGCTGGGTCCACAGGTAATCGTTGGTGGAACGTGCATAGACCGATGTGTTGCGCAGCTGCCAGCCATCGGCGAAGTTGTGCTTCACGACGATCTGGCCGATATCGTTCTTCTGCTTCTGGAAGTCGCGGTCCAGCAGGCCGTAGTACGTGTCGCGCGGCACATCGATGGGGCTGCCGCTGCGCGTGGGCGCGTTGTTCGGGTTGTTGTACGGGATGCCGCTGTCAGGCGTGTCATCCGTCTGCATGTGGTAATAGCTCAGCGTGACGCTGGTATCGGCATGCAGTCCGAAAGTGACCGAGGGTGCGACGCCCCAGCGGCTCTGGTCGGGTCCGTCGCGGCCGGGAATGTTCGCGTCATGTGCCATCAGGTTCAGGCGGAACGCGGAGTCGTCGCCGAACATCTGGTTCCAGTCCGCGGTGCCGCGGCGGTATGCATCGGTGCCCAGGCCGATCGAGCCAGCCACAAAGTTCTTCGCCTCTGGCGCCTTCGTCACCAGGTTCACGCTGCCGCCCACCGAGCCGCGGCCGGTATACGCCGAGCTTGGGCCCTTGGTCACTTCCACCTGTTCGATATCGAAGATCTCGCGTTGCTGCGAGCCGGAGCTGCGCACGCCATCGACGAAGATGGAACTTTCCGAATCGAACCCGCGAATGATCGGGCGATCGCCGTTAGGGTTGCCACCTTCGCCCGCGCCGAACGTAATGCCGGGGACGGTGCGAAGGACATCGAGCAGGGAGATGGCGTTGGTCTGCTGGATGATTTCCTGCGGCACGACGGTGACCGAGCGCGGCGTATCGATCAGCGGTGCGGTGAACTTGGGCGACGTGCTGTTGACCACCGTCGACTGCACCTGCATGCCTTCGAGGTTCTCGGTTTTGCGCTCCTTGCCCTTGTCCTGCGGGTCCGGGTTGGGCGCATCGGTGGCGTGGGCGGCGGAGCCGGCCATGACCAGGCCCAGGGCGCTTGCGACAAGGCGGCGGGGTGGTACGGACCTCGAGGTGATATACGACGACATGATGGATGTTCCCTTAAACGTGGTTCCCGCCATACGCGGGCAAAGCGAGTCCGGCGGCGCCCGGGTTAATGGGCGTCGTACGCTTTCGCGGAGAGGTGAAGTAATTACGGCGTGAAACATTAACGCATGTGATAATGATTCGCAATAACAAATGGTCTCGATGGAAGCCGTTGGGGCCCAACGACTACGGGTTTGAATCAATGAAAAGAGAATGAGTTGAGAAAATCGACGAGATAATGGCCCTTACTAAGGAAGCTTATAAAGTCCTTACTAATAAGAGCGCATGTAATGCGCGCGCTTGTCGAACCCTGGCCATGGCCATGGCGACGTCACGGGTAGCCGCCATGGATCATCCACGCGTGGCGCCGCATGCCTGGCGTCGCACAGATTTTCCTAAGCCAGCTTGGATAGCTTGACCGGCAGTTTTCTACGGACGACGGTCTCGCATGTCTGCATCCCTGGCCAGGCCACTGCTATGTGGCCTTATTGCCGCTGGCATGGCCGCGTGCGCGCACTATGCGCCGCTACCGCTTGAGCACGAACCCCAGTACGCCGATACCATCAGCGCGCTGCAGGGTGCCGCTGCCGTCCCGGCGGCCCTCACCCAGGGTGACGTCACGCGCCTGATCCTGCTGAACAACCCGTCGCTGAAGCTGGCCGGCTTGCGGCGCGCGGAGGCACGCGCTCGGGCGGAGGCCGGCGCGCTTCCACCCAACCCGTCGTTTTCCGGCAGCCTGGGCTACCTGCTCTCCGGCGCGGGCGATGCAACGGCGTGGACGGCGGCCCTCGCCGAACCGGTGAACGGCTTGATCACACTGCGTGCGCGCCGTGCCGAGGCACACGCAACGACAGCGGAGGTGGATGCGAGCCTTGCCTGGGAGGCCTGGCAAGCGGTTGCCAGGGGACGGCAGCTCACGACGGATATCCTGCTCGATGAGCAGTTGTTTGCCCTGCAGGCGCAGATCGCGCAAACCCTCCACGAGCAATGCGCCGCCGCCAGCCGCGCCGAACGGGCGGGCGACATGGAACGCACCGTGACGGCCCCCGTGGCACAAGCGGCCAGCGAAGCGGATGTTGCCGCGGCAGAGACCGAGCGCACGCTGGCCGGGCAACGGCGCGAGCTGCGTGCGCTCATGGGGTTGCGATTCGATGCGCCGCTCGCGCTCGCTCCCTTACCGCCGATGCCCGCCCTGGATGACGCCGCGGCTGACGCGGCGATCCACGACCTGCCCAGGCACCGGCCTGATCTTGTAGCCCTCGCCATGGGTTACGAGGCACAGGATGCGCGCTTCCGCACGGCCGTGCTCTCGCAGTTCCCCGCGCTGTCGCTTGGCTACGACGCCTCACGCGACAACAGCCGTGTCATCAATGGCGGCCCGGCGTTTACTGTGGATCTGCCGATCTTTGACCGCGGCACCGCGAACGCCGATGCCGAGGGGCTGACTCGCGAGCGCTTGCACGCGGAATACAGCCAGCGCATCGCTGATGCGAGGGACGAAGCCAGGGCACTCGTCGTGGCGAACCGGCTGGCCGTGCTGCAGTGGCGTCGCCTGTCGCAGCCAGAGGCGACCGAACCCGACCAGGCAGCGGCCGCTGCGGGTGCGCTGGCAAGGGGCGACCTCGACCGTGCGACGTACAGCGGGCTGGCCGTGGCATCACTGGCCAGGCAAGTCGCGGCACTGCAAAGCGAACGAGTCATGCGCGATCAACGGATTGGGCTTGAGGCCCTGCTCGGCATGGGCATGCCGGTCATCGATACGGAAAAGGAGCGTCACTGATGCGTAGGACCCGTATGGCGTCGTTCGCCCTATGCCTTGGCGTACTCGCCGGTTGCCAGGCCACACCGGACGACGATGCGGCGCACGAAGTGGCGTCGGCTGCCGTGCTCGTCGCTCCGCCACAGAAGGGTGTCATGCCCCGCACGGTCGTTGCGTGGGGTGAGGTGAGCCAGGGCGCTCCCTATCAGCACATGATCACCCTGCCGTTTGATGGTTCGCTGGCGACGTTGAAGGTGGCGCAAGGCGAGGCGGTGCACAGAGGCCAGGTACTCGCCTCGTTCGACCTTGCGCCCGACGCCAGGGCTACGATGGACATGGCAAGGACCGGCGTGCAGAGCGCGGCGGCATCGCTCGCGCATGTGCGCCGCCTGCGCAACGATGCACTGGCCACTGACGAACAGGTGGTGCAGGCATCGAAGGCACTGGCGGATGCGCAGGCGGCATTTGCGGTGTTCGCCCAGGCCGGCTCGGCAGATTCTTCAGTCGCGTTGCGTGCGCCCGTGGACGGAACCGTGGCGACGGTAGCTGTCTCGCCGGGCCAAGTGGTCGCCGCTAACACGCCTCTGCTTGCCATTTCCCCTACGGCAAGCCTTACGGTGGCCGCAGGAGTCGAGCCCGGCGCAGCGGGGATGGTGCGCGCCGGCATGCCGGTGGATCTGGAACTCGTGGGCGGCACCCGTCGGATGTCGGGACACGTACTTGGCATCGCTGGTGCCATCGACGCACAAACGCGCCTGGTGCCGGTACGTATCCGCCCGGATGCATCGCCGATGCCTGGAAGTACGTGGCGGGCCGAGATCACGGTGGGGGAGGCTGCGGGATGGACGGCCCCTGCGGATGCGGTCGTCGACGATAGCAGGGGCCGGTGCGTTTACCAGGTCCGTGACGGGAAGGCACATCGCGTCGACGTGCGTGTCGTCCTTGAGCGCGGCGACCGTGTATTGCTCAGCGGCGACATCGATCCATCGGTGCCGCTCGTGACCGCCGGCGGTCCCCAACTGGCTGAAGGCATGACCGTGGTCACCAGCGGCGGTGGCCGCTAATGCCGGCTGCGTTCCTGGCGCGGCATGCCGCGACACTCATCCTGCTCACCGTCATGCTGGCGATGATGGGTGCGGTCGCCGCGCTCAATCTTCCGGTTGGGCTGTTCCCGCAAGTATCGTTCCCGCGGATCGTCGTGGACCTTTCGGCTGGCGACCGCCCGGCCGAAACCACATCGCTGCTCGTGACCCGGCCCGTTGAGGACGCCATACGGTCCATCCCCGGCGTTAACAGCGTGCGCTCGGAGACATCTCGCGGCGAGGCGCAGATCTCGGTGGATTTCGGTTGGGGCCGCGACATGATCGCATCGACCCTGCTTGTCGACGCCGCCATCGCGAGGACCATGCCCGACCTGCCCGTGGGTGCGCGCTATGACGTTCGCCGCATGGACCCCACGGTCTTCCCGATTATTTCGTACGCCCTGCGCGGTGAGGGTATCTCGCCCGTGGCCCTGCGTGACTTCGCGCAATATCGCATGGCCCCCATGCTGGCTTCCGTCCCTGGGTTGGCGCGCGTCGATGTGCAGGGTGGCCAGGCCGCCGAGATCGAAGTCGACGTGGATCCGCACGCGCTCGCTTCGCGCGGCCTCACCGCCACCGATGTCGTCACCGCCATCGCCGCAGCAAACCAGGTGAGTGCGGTCGGTCGTATCCAGGATCATCACAAACTGTTTCTCGTCGTGGCAAACGATCCGGTAAGCGACGCGCGGGCCGTGGCGTCCATTCCCCTGGCCAATGCCGGTGGGGGGCGGACCACCGTGGGCGATGTGGCGACGGTGAGGAGCGGTGTGGCACCCGACTGGACCCGCGTCGCCGAGGACGGCCGGCCAGCCGTCCTCCTGAACGTATTCGAGCAGCCCGATGGCAATGCCGTGCAGATGGCGGCAGCGGTTCGGTCGAAATTGAAGAGTCTGCCGTTGCCACCCGGCATCACGTTGAAAAAGTGGTACGACCAGAGTGAGCTGGTGACGGCGTCGGCCGGTAGCGTGTGGGAAGCGATCGCGATTGGCCTGGTCCTGGCGGCGCTGGTGCTTTTCGCCTTCCTCCGCAGCATGCGCCTCGTCGCGATCGTCTTTATCGCCGTGCCGGCCATCCTGGCGGGAACCATTCTTTGCCTGAGCGTCACCGGGCTCAGCTTCAACATCATGACCCTGGGCGGCATGGCGGCCGCGGTGGGGCTGGTCATCGATGATGTCATGGTCATGGTTGAGCACATGGCACGCCGGGTGGCGGCGGCCGGTGGGCGCCGCTACGACGTCGTCATCTACGATGCGGCCGGGGAGTTTATCGTGCCGCTTTCAGGATCAAGCCTGGCTACGTTGATCGTGTTCGTGCCGCTGGCGTTCCTCGATGGGGTGACGGGTGCGTTCTCGCGAGCGCTATCGATCACGATGGGCGCGGCCCTGATCGTATCCTGGATCGTCACGGCGTTCGTGGTGCCGCCGCTGGCAGCGCGCTTTTCGCGTCCACGAAGCTGGGTACACGTGCCAGCGCGATGGGAGCGCGCCTTTGCACGCGCCCACGGCCACGTGATGCGGGTAGCGTTCCGCCGCCCATGGTTCGTGGTCGCGCTTGTCGCCGGTACGTTTGCGGTAGGCATCGTTTCGTACATGCATGTGCCAACCGGTTTCATGCCCGAGGCCGATGAGGGTGGCTTCGTGCTCGATTACTACACGGCACCGGGTACCTCCATCATCGAGACGGAACGCGAAGTCGCGCAGATCGAATCCCTGCTGCGGATGAACAAGGATATCGATACCTTCTCACGCCGCCTCGGCACCGGCCTGGGTGGGGATCTGGGCCAGTCGTACCACGGCGATTTCTTCGTCAAGCTGAAAGCTGGCCACGATGCCGCGACACTCGACGTGATGAACGACGTACGCGACCGCATTCTGCATAACGTCCCGGGCGTGCAGGTGGAGGTGGCGCAGCTCATGGAGGACCTTATCGGTGATCTGACGGCCGTCCCGCAGCCCATCGAGGTCAAGCTGTATGGGGACGACGTCTCGACGTTGCTCCCACTGGCCGATCGCATTGCCCATGCCATGGCCCATGTGCCGGGCCTGGTGGATGTGAAGAGTGGCGCACAGCTCGCGGGTGATGCCCTGGAGGTGCGTGTTGATCCAACCGCCGCGGCCGCTGAGGGTGTGACCGTTCAGGCCGTGTCCCAGGCGATTTCCGATGGCCTCGTCGGCGTCATTGCGACAGAACTGCCCAGCGCCACCAAATCGATCGGCGTACGCGTGGTGGGTGCCGGCTCGTCGGCGTGGCGGATAACCAACCTGCTCGCGTTTCCCATACGCTCTGCCGATGGACATATGTTCCCGCTATCGCGCGTCGCTGCGGTGGTGCCGGTCGCAGGCCAGCCACAAATCACCCGTGAAGACCTGCAAGCCATGGTGCCTGTGACGGCACGCATCGAGCATGGGGGCATTAAGTCGGCCGTGGCCAGGGTGCGGGCTGAACTGGCCCGGCCGGGGGTGCTTCCGCCTGGCGTGCGATATGAACTCGGTGGCCTCTACCAGCAACAGCAGATGGCGTTCACGGGACTGAAGAAAGTATTCGCGGCCGCTATGGGCGCGGAATTCCTGCTGCTCATGTTTCTTTACCGGCGTGCTCGCATCGCGTTGCTCGTCATTGCCGCTTCGCTTGTTTCGGCGTCTGCGGTATTCGCCGGGCTGTGGATCGCGGGCGTGGATCTTAACGTCACTGCGATGATGGGCCTCACGATGGTGCTTGGTATTGGTACCGAGATGTCGATCTTCCTGGTATCCGAATACATGGCCATCGGTTCGCGTCTTGGCTGGCGTTTGGCGATGCGTCGCGCCGTGCGCAATCGCCTTCGCCCCATCACGATGACGACGTTGGCTGCGATCCTCACGTTGTTGCCTTTGGTGCTTGCGCTAGGTCAGGGGGCGGATATGCAACAGCCGCTCGCGGTGGCGATTGTTGCAGGACTGTTGCTGCAGTTTCCGATGGTGCTTGTCGCACTGCCGGTGGCACTGCACGTCGCCATGGGGCGGGTAAAAACGCTAAGTTGAGCATAAGCGCGTGTGGCTAGGCTGCGCGCATGAAAACCGCTCGCCACGTCTTGTTCTGGCTTCGTGACCGTCCGTGGTTGGCCACGATGTTCTGGGTGATTCCCGCGGCATTGCTGCCAGCGGTGCCGATCGATGAGACACGGTATTTGTCGATCGCGTGGGAAATGCGGCGGTCGGGCAATGCCATCGGACTGACATTGAACGGTCATCCGTACATGGATAAATCGCCGTTGCTCTTTTGGCTGATCAATGTCGCCTGGACATTGCTAGGCGTGTCGACGCTGGCCGCGCGTGCTGTATCCATCGCGTTCGCGGCGGCATCGGTGGCGACCGTTACCGCCATGGCCCGGCAGTTTGGGCTTAACGATCCTGCCAGCGCCGGTTGGATACTGCTGCCTTTTGTTCTGTTCGGGGCCTTCGCGCCGGTCGCGATGTTTGATCTTCCCCTGGTGTGCTTCGTCGCCCTTGGCATGCTCGGGCTGGTCTGGTGGGTCAAGGGAAGGCGTGTTCACGGCGTCCTTCTTTTCCTTGTCGCCGCGATCTTCGGTCTGTTGGCGAAGGGGCCGGTCTACCTGTTGCATTTGCTCGGTCCGATGGTATTGTTGCGCTGGTGGCATGGCAGGCCGATCGAACGACCGTGGCGGTTCACCGCCGGTATCACCGGCTGCCTGGCCCTGGCCGGTGTTCCATTGGCACTGTGGGCCATCACGAACGCGGCGCGCTTTCCGGATGTACCCATGCTGCATACGCTCTCACACCAATCCGTGGGGCGCGTGGCGCACAGCTTTGCGCACAAGCGTCCTGTCGCCTGGTACCTGCCATGGATTCTACCGTTCCTTCTGCCGTGGAGTTTCCTGCTGAAGTGGCGTGGTGTGCGCACGAACCTCGCGTGCGCCATCGGTAGCGGAGAAGGGCGCCTGGGAGTGGCGGCTACCGTGCCGGCGTTTATCGCGTTCTCATTTATCAGCGGAAAACAGATCCATTACCTGTTGCCGCTGCTCCCGGGCGCCGCGCTTCTGGGTGCTGCCATGGTCGAGCATGGCGTCACGCCATTCTCGTTCGGGCGTGTGCGGCTGTTGCTCGCCGCTGTCGCACTGGCCTGGGCGTGGCCAGTGGCCAATGCAGCCGTTGGCATGCCCGGCAACGCGACCTGGTACATCGCTGCGCTGGCCACATCGGCGTTGCTCGGCCTTGGCGCCCTTGCCACGCGCGGCTTCGCCTCCCGGGCCGAAGGGGGCCAGTTGCGAACGGCGGCCTTTGCCGGGTTGATGGCCGTCGTGGCGTTGGTGCTTCTTGTGGGCGTGCACGTGAAAGCACACATGGATCCCAGCGAACTTGCCGATACGGTGAAGGAGCTGCAGCGGCGGGGCGTGGCAGTCGCAGCGGTGGGCGACGAGCCCGGCATGGTGACGTACCTGGCGCGGTTGCCGCGCCCGTTACCCCGCATCACGGAGAACGCGGCGTGGGTTCATGCAAACCCCGAAGGCCGTGCATTGGTGCATGCGAGCCAGGGCGCGCCACCCGCCTTTGTCGAGTCGCCCATCCTGCTTGCCGATGGTTGGGAAGGCTTGGTGCCGGCACCGCACCTCAACGAGGTGCATCCGTAACGGGAGCGGGGTGCACCGGAAACCGCACGGCGACGCGCAGGCCTTTTCCGTGCGCGCCTTCGCCTAGCGCGACCGTGGCCCCATGCAGGTGGACAACGCGATGGACGATCGAGAGCCCCAGGCCGAAGCCGTCGCCCAACCCGGTGTCCCGCTGAAAACGCTGAAACACCGCCTCCCTACGTTCGGCAGGTATGCCGGGTCCGTCATCGGTCACCGCAAGCGTGGGAGCACCTGCTGAATCGTCGAGGGATACGGTCACGGTGCCGCCCTGCGGTGCGTGGCGCAGGGCGTTGGCGACAAGGTTTCGCAGCATGGCATGCAGCGCAGCATCATCACCGGTCACCCACCAATAGCCGGGCGTTGTGCGCTGGCCCAGCGTGATGCCACGCATGGCAGCTTCCGCGCGGGCTTCGGTGATGGCTCCCTTGATCAGCTGTACAAGGTCGACCTTGGCGGCCGGCGCGAATCGCGCCTCATCCAGCCGTGCAAGGGTAAGCAGTTCCTCGGAGCGCTCGCGTAATACCTGCAGGCCGGCGATGGCATCGGGGAGCGCGGCCGCCAGCTCGCTGGCGGGCGCATGGCTTAATGCGCCCTCGACGTTGATCACCGCCGAGGCGATGGGCGTGCGTAGCTCGTGCGCGACATCGGCACTTAGCCGTGTTTCCCGGTCGAGGGCGTCGTCGACGCGCAGCAAATACGCGTTCACCCCGTGGATGAGCGGCGCAAGTTCGGGGCCGTGGCCTGCCATCACGATCGGATCGCGTGTGCCCGCAGGGCGGCTGGAGAGGTGACTGGCCAGGCGCGATAGCGGCGCGAGCACGCGTTCCACCGACCACGTGGCGAGCCAGCCGAGCAACGGCAGGCCGAGCAGTAGGGGCAATGTGTGCTCAAGCCACACGGCGCGCAGGATGTCGCGCCGGCTATCGTGGCGTTCGCCGACAATGACGATCCGGTCCTTGTTCACATCGTCAAACCGATAGAGTCGCCACTTGCGGCCGTCAAGATGCACGTCGCTGAAGCCGGCAGCCGGTATCGCGGTGCCGGTGAGATGCCTGAAGTTCTCGGTCGCCAGCACATCCTGGCCGGACCGGCTGAGGACGCGGTAGCCCACCTCCAGTTCGTACGTGCGCGTGGCGCCCATGGGCGGCAGCACGGGAACGTTCGTGATGGGCCTGCGTGCCAGTTGGTCGCCCGCAGGCGCCAGCACCATCAACTGATCCATCGTCACGGCGGCGTGGATCAGGCGTGCGTCGCAGTATTCATCCACCTTCTGCAGGGTGAGGCGCGCCGCGACGACGCCGATCAGCCCCAGTACGCCAAGGATGGTGATGAAAATCGATAGCTGGAGGCGCCCGACAATGGATTTCATCGGTCGGCGGGCGAGGGTAACAGGTATCCCATGCCGCGAATGGTCCGGATGTTGTCCGGCCCGACCTTGCGGCGCACGGCGTGGATAAGCACTTCCAACGCGTTGGGGCTTACTTCGGAGTCGCGCCCGTACACCAGGCTATCCAGAATATCGCGGTGTACGATGCGCCCTGCGCGCGCGGCCAGGGTATGCAGCAGGGTGAATTCCCTGGGTGTGAAGTCCACACGCTTACCCGCGACGAGCACTTCGAAACTGTCGAGGTTCATGCGGATCGTGCCCACTTCGATGACATGGTCCACGGCTTCGCGAGTCCGGCGGGCCACTGAGCGGATCCGGGCGCCCAGTTCGTCGAGATGGAACGGTTTGCTCAGGTAATCGTCAGCTCCCGCATCCAGTCCGGTGACCTTCGAGCGGATATCGTCACGCGCGGTCATGATGATGACCGGTACCGTCAGCTGCTCCGACCGGGCTGCGCGTATGACGTCAATGCCGTCTATATCAGGCAGCCCCAGATCGATGAGTGCCACGTCATCCTTGCGCGTTCGCAACCGCGCCAGGGCCCTGGCACCGTCGCGCTCCCACGTGACGCCGTGCCCCAGCTGTTCCAGGGCGCGCACGATGGCCTTTCCAAGGAGGACATCGTCCTCGACAACGAGGATTTCCACGAAGGTGGCTCCGGGCAGTTCAGTGGCGGCTCCATTATTTCCGGCGTGCCTTACGGGCTGCTTTGCGCGTAGGCGCCGGTTGCATGAAGGAGGTTTCATCGCTGGAGCAAGGCTTTGCTAAGGCTTGATCCGCACCCTTGGCGATCAGGATTTGCTGGAAGTTACCCATGCCCCAGGCTGCATCGCCCCCATCCCGTTCGCCATGGCGCCACCGCGCCCTATGGATGACGATTCCCGTACTGATTGGCGCCGGCGGCTTCGCCCTTGCCGGGCTCTCAGGCCGGCCCGCCACGACGGCCGTGGCACCCCCCTCGACGGTTACCACGGTGGCTGCGGCCCGGCGCGATATGCCGCGATGGATCGCGGGCGTCGGGACGGTCACCCCGCTGAACGAAGTGATGGTGAAGGCGCGCGTGGACGGCCAGCTTGATCGCATCGCCTTCCAGGAGGGGCAGATGGTCAATGCGGGCGACCTCCTGGCCGAGATCGATCCACGGCCTTACCAGGCGGCGCTGGTGCAGGCCGAGGCCGCTGCGAAGCGCGATGAAGCGCAACGCCGGAACGCCGAACTCGACCTGTCCCGCTACCAGAAGCTTTCGACACTGCAAGTCGTCCCACGCCAGCAACTGGACTCACAGAAGGCCCAGGCCGAATCGCTCCTTGCGACGGTGGCCGCGGACCGCGGTGCGGCCGATGCAGCGCGTCTAAACGTCGCCTTTACCCGTATCACCGCGCCCATGGCCGGGCGCGTTGGGCAGCGCCTGATGGACCAGGGCGCGCAGGTACATGCCGCGGATACGACAGGCATCGTGACAGTCACCCAGATCGAGCCGATCACGGTAGTGTTCCCGGTCTCCCAGGATCTGCTGGCGGATGTGGTCGCGGCCGAACGCCTCCGGCCGGTTCATGTCGAGGCGACGGCACGCGATGGATCGGCGGTCCTCGGGCGCGGCACGCTTACGTTTGTCGACAGCCAGGTAGCCGCGTCGACCGGCCAGGTGTTGCTCAAGGCCCAGTTTGAAAATCATGACCATGCGCTGTGGCCCGGCGCGTTCGTCGCGGCGCGCCTGTTGCTGGATACCCAGGCACAGGTGATCACAGTGCCATCGCAGGCCGTGCAGCGCGACCAGGCTGGCGATTTTGTCTACGTGGTGGATGCGAGCCACGTGGCTCGCCAGCGCCGGATCACCACCGGCCTCGATGCGGAAGGCTATACGGTGATCACACGCGGCGTAGCCGAGGGCGAGCGGGTGATCGTTGAAGGGCAGGGCGACATCCAGCCCGGCGTACGCGTGGTGGAGGCTTCCCGTGCACAGCCCGGGGCAAGCGCATGAATGTGGCCACCGTATTCATTCGCCGGCGGATCGGCACGCTGCTGCTTGCCGCCGGGTGCCTGCTGGTGGGTGCGGTGACGTACCGACTGCTTCCCGTGGCGCCGTTACCGCAGGTGGATTTCCCGACCATCCAGATTAGCGCTCAATTACCGGGAGCCAGTGCCGAGACCATGGCATCGTCGGTAGCCACGCCGCTGGAGCGGTCGCTATCCGATGTACCGGGCGTCACGGAGATGACCTCATCCAGTTCGCTAGGGCAGACGCAGATCGTGCTCCAGTTCGACCTGAGCCGGAATATCGATGGGGCCGCCCAGGATGTGCAGACCGCGATCAACGCTGCGGGTGGCCTGCTGCCGAAGAACCTGCCTAATCCGCCGACTTACCACAAGGTGAATCCGGCTGATTTCACCATCATGTCCATCGCCCTTACATCACCCACGCTGACGCTCACCGAGCTGGACAAGTTGATGGAAGAGCGGCTTGCCACGCAGGTCTCGCAGATGAAGGGCGTGGGCCTCGTGGACTATCACGGCGAGCAGCGGCCGGCCATCCGCCTTCGCATGGATCCTGACAAGGTGTCGGCGCTCGGCCTGAGCCTGGATGATATCCGTACTGTTGTCGCGGCGCAGACGGTGGATGCGCCCAAGGGCTCGCTCGATGGACCGCACCAGAGCATCACGCTGAAATCGACCGACCAGATCCTCGACCCCGCCGCCTACCGGGACATGGTGGTGGCATGGCGCAACGGTGCGCCCATCCGCGTGAGCGATCTCGGTACCGTGGTCGAAGCCGCGGAGGACGTGCGCAGCGCGGCGTGGCTGCAGGGCGAGCGGGCCATCATCATGGATATCCACAAGCAGCCCGGCTACAACGTGGTGGAGACCATCGCCGCGATCAACGCACGCCTGCCGCAGCTGGCGGCGGCATTGCCGCCGTCTGTGCACGTGCGCGTCGTGGGCGACCGCACCCAGACCATCAGCGCGTCGGTGGCGGATGTCCAGTACACGCTGCTGGCGACGATCGTACTGGTCGTCGCGGTGATCGCAGCATTCCTGCGTAACGTCTGGGCAACGGTCATTCCTGCGGTGACGATCCCGCTCTCGCTCGTGACCGCGTTCGCGGTGATGTACGTGCTCGGCTACAGCCTGGATAACCTCTCGCTTATGGGTTTGACCATCGCCGTCGGCTTCGTGGTCGATGACGCCATCGTGGTGATTGAGAACGTGGTGCGGCACATGGAGGCGGGGAAGGGGCCGTTGCACGCGGCCGTGGAGGGGACTCGCGAAGTGGCGTTCACCATCGTCTCGATGACGCTATCGCTCATCGCCGTTTTTATCCCCATCCTCTTCATGAGTGGCATCGTAGGCCGGCTGTTCCGGGAGTTCGCCGTGACGATCAGCGCAACCGTGCTTATTTCAGGCGTGATGTCCCTCACGGTAACCCCCATGCTCTGCGCGTGGCTGGTGCGGCCTGACCATGAACGGGCGCATGGGCGGGTCTACCTGGTGCTTGAGGGCTTGCTCCAGCGTATGAACGCGTTCTACGTGCGTACGCTGGACTGTGCCCTTGGCCATCGACGGGCGGTCCTCCTCTCGCTGGCAGGAACGATTGCGTTGACCGGTGTCCTGTTTGTGCAGATTCCGAAGGGCTTTTTTCCCCAGGTTGATGCCGGTCTCATCGTTGGCTCGGCCCAGGCGTCGTCGAGCATTTCGTATGGCGCCATGTCCAGCCGTATCCAGGAACTGGGTGCGATCGTCATGCGCAACCCGAACGTCGACAACGTGTACTTCTGGATAGGCCCCAACCCTACGCTGAGCCAGGGGCGGGTCATGATCAACCTGAAACCCTTGCCGGCCCGGCATGCATCGGCCAGCGAGGTGCTCGACCAGATCAAGGTGGCTACAGCCGGCGTGCAAGGCATAAAGCTGAAAATGCAGGTGCGGCAGGATATCCAGATTGGCGGCCGTTCGAGCGCGGCGCAGTACCAGTACACCCTGCAATCCACGGATGTCGCCGCGCTGAATAAAGCGGCGACGGGCCTCATGGCCGAGTTCAGGCGCATGCCGTTGCTGCGCGACCTGGATTCGGACCAGCAACCGGCGTCGAAGACCGCGACGGTAGACATCCATCGCGATACGGCGTCACGGCTTGGCGTGAGCGTGCAGGCTATCGACGATGTGCTCTACGACGCGTTCGGCCAGCGCCAGGTGGCAACGCTGTTCACCCAGAACAACCAATACCACGTGGTGCTGGAGGTATCCCCCGGGTTTCAGCTGGATACGGCATCGCTATCGCATCTGTATGTGCGGTCAACGGGTGGTGGGTTGGTTCCGCTCAATGTCGTGGCCAGCGTCGTGGATGGCGTGGCGCCGATCACCGTGAACCACCAGGGGCTATTCCCCGCCATCACGCTATCGTTCAACCTGGCCAAGGGGGCATCGCTCAGTGATGCGGTGACGGCGATCCACGCGGCGACCCAGCGCATTGGCATGCCGGTGTCGGTAACAGGTGCGTTCGCCGGGACGGCCCAGGCGTTCCAGGATTCGTTGGCGAGCCAGCCATGGCTCATCCTCGCCGCGGTGGTCGTGATCTACATCGTCCTCGGCGTGCTTTATGAGAGCGCCGTCCATCCCCTGACGATCGTTTCGACGCTGCCTTCGGCCGGGCTTGGCGCCTTGCTTGCGCTGGAGCTCTTCGGACAGGATCTCTCGGTCATGGGCCTTGTTGGCATCCTCCTTCTCATCGGTATCGTGAAGAAGAACGCGATCATGATGGTGGACTTCGCCATTGAGCGGGAGCGGCACGGTGCGACACCGCTGGAAGCGATCCGCGAGGCATGCGCGCTACGCTTTCGCCCCATCCTCATGACCACGATGGCGGCGCTGCTCGGCGCCGTGCCTCTTGCGATCGGCCACGGTGCAGGCGCGGAACTACGGGTGCCGTTAGGCATAGCGATTTGCGGTGGCCTGATCGTGTCGCAACTGCTTACGCTGTATACGACGCCAGCGGTATACCTTGCCTTTGACCGCTTCGCGAAGCGCGAGCCGGGCGTCCTGCCGCTGGCTTCGCTATCCTCAGACGCATGAGCGAGCAAGGCCTGAGTGTGAATGCATTGCGAAGCCACCGGATTGGCCCGGTGTCGTTCGAGCTCGGCCCCGGTGAGTGCGTGGCCGTCATGGGCACATCCGGTGCGGGGAAAACGCTTCTGCTGCGACTCCTCGCCGACCTGGATCCCGGTGAGGGGCGAGTCGCACTCGGTGGCGTGGATCGCAACAGCATGGGGCCGTCGAAATGGCGTCGGCGGGTGATGTTCGTGCCCGCCGTTTCCGCCTGGTGGGCTCCGACCGCGGCCGAGCACTTCACCGACGGCACGCGGGCGGAATCGGCTGCACTTTGCCGGGAACTCAGGCTGCCCGCTGACATCATGGATCGCCCGGTGGGCCGCCTGTCCACGGGTGAGAAGCAGCGACTGGCGCTTATCCGTGCCATCGTGGAGCGGCCCGAGATGCTGCTCCTCGATGAACCGACCAGTGGCCTCGATCCTGACGCTGCGCTGGCGGTAGAGACCTACTTGGCGGGCCTGGCCAAAGGCGGTGCCGGCATGCTGTTTGTCACTCACGACCTCGGCCAGGCATGGCGCATGGCCAGCCGTGTGTATCAGCTCAAGGGTGGGAGCCTGCATCCTGCATGACAGCCGTGACGTTCAGCGCGGTCGACGTGGCCGTCGCCAGCAGCATGCTCGTTTTCGATGGCGTGCTGTCGATCGCCCTGCGGCTGGGCATTCATCGCTCACTTGCGATCGCTGCGATTCGCATGGTGTTGCAGCTGGTCGCGCTGGGTTTCATCCTGCGCACTGTGTTCGCCATCGATGCGATCTGGCTGACATTGGCCCTAGTCTTGCTGATGACCCTGGCGGCCGCCCGTGAGGCCGGCGCGCGACCACAGCAGCGCCTGTTTCGTGGCCACTACCTCACGAGCCTCGTGGGCGTCGCAGCACCGGCACTGTTGACCTGCGTGTTTGCGCTCATCTCGTTGCTGCCGGGCGACGATGGCTGGTCGCCACGATTCGTGGTGCCGGTGGCGGGAATCTTGCTGGGCAACGTGCTCAATGCGGTAAGCCTGGGCATGGCTGACGTGCTCGAGGGCGTGACGGTCGAGGCCCCGGCGATCGAGGCGCGCCTGATGCTGGGTCACACCTACAGCGATGCCACGGGCGCCCTGCAGCGCCGCGCGATCCGGCGTGCGATGGTGCCGCTGGTGAACCAGATGAGTGCCGCCGGCATCATCACCATGCCCGGCATCATGACGGGGCAGGTGTTGGCAGGCATGGATCCGTTGCAGGCAGCGACCTACCAGATCGTGCTGATGTTGTTGCTTGCCGGTGGGAGCGGGCTGGGCGCCGTGGTGTCAGTGAGGCTTGTCCTGCGGCAGCTAACCGATGGTCGTGAACGTTTGCGGCTCGATCGCCTGCGATAAACACCTGCGCGCGATTCACGCTACGGCGCGCCCGATCGCGCGCGAGCGCGCTCCTACAGGTCCATGCGGCGGGGCGTGATACGGCCGCGGGTGGTGTCTACGATGCGCGCGATGATCGCATCGAGCTTGTCGGTAGGTGCCACCACGATGAGGTCAGCTCCGTCGGTGACGAAAGTCTCGTGTTCGATGGTTCCCTCGAGTTCGCGGATGCGGGCGCTGACGAGCGCGAGGTCGGCGAACTCCGCGCGCAGCGCGATGCGGCCGGTTTCGATAATGGGCACGCGTGGCGCAAGCCGCAGGCACTCCGCTGCGCTGCCGCCATAGGCACGTACCAGTCCGCCTGCACCGAGCTTGATGCCGCCATACCAACGCGTCACGACAACGGCCACGCGATCGCAGCCTTGCCCATCGATCGCTGCAAGAATCGGCCGCCCCGCGGTGCCGCCGGGTTCACCATCGTCGTTGAAGCGATACGCGTCGCCCATGCGGTACGCCCAGCAGTTATGCGTGGCGGCGGGATCGCCCACGGCCTGGAAGAACGCGAGGGCGTCGGCGGGCGACGCGATGGGCGAGGCTTGCGCGAGGAAGCGGCTCTTCTTGATTTCTTCCTCGTGCCGGAACGGTGCGGCGAGCGTGTGAAGCGGGGTATTCAAGGTTTCAGGTCGCGGAGGTCTTGCGGCAGGTCGTAGGCAGGATACAGGCGGCGCAGTTCGGCCAGTTTGCGCAACGCTTCGGCGCGGTTGCCCTGGTCGAGCAGGCGGCGGATTTCACCGACGCGATCATCCGGGTCGAGGCCGGTGACCATGGGTTTGGCGACCAGCATGCCTTGGGACACGGGTGCCGGTGCGAATGCCGCCGATGCGGCGGGCGTGTCTGCACGGCGCTCGGTGGTATTGCCGGTGTATCCGTACACGGTGCGTTCGGGGGGCGCCGCCGCCGGCCGCGTGTCGCTGCGGGTTTCTGCGGGCGCATTCGCCACATCCATGGCGGCTGGAGGTGCGGGCGGAGCGGGCGGTGCAGGCGGAGCGGGCGGTGCAGGCGGAGCGGCGGGCGCCGGCGCCGGTGCGGATTCGGGGGGTGCCATGGGGGCGCGGAGGACTTTGGCCTGGGCGACGATGGCTGGGCGTGGTGAGGTGGTGGTGTCATCCGCAGCCCTTGCGCGGGCCTGATCGCGCGCAAGGCGCGCTCCTGCGGGGGGTGGGGCGAGCTTGGGTGGTGCGGCAGGTGTGGCAACGGTTTCTGCTTCGGGGGCAGCGACGGGAGCAGGGGCCGGTGCCGGTGCGGCGAGCTTTTCGGCTCGCTCGGTCAGCGGGTCGCGGATAGGGGCATTGCGCAGCTGCCAGCCCACGCCTACGGCGAGTACGAGCACGGCGGCTGAGCCCAGTGCCACCGGCCAGCGCGAGCGGCGGCGCGCGGGTGAAGCGGCGCGAGGCGGAACCGCGCGCTCGGCCGCGGCGAGCACCGCGGCATCCAGCGCCGCATCGGGGTCGGCCTTGGGCAGGCGCGCGTACAGCGCGGCGAGTTCGCGCTCGTCGGGCAGTTCGTCGTCGCTCGGGGGTGGCGTGTTCGGGTTCATGTCGTCAGGCAAACCACTGCTTGATGCGTGCCATGGCGTAGCGCAGCCGCGATTTTGCGGTTTCGCGACCTACGCCGGTGATGGCGGCGATGTCCTCCAGGGAGAGTTCGTACTCCATGCGTAACACAAAGGTCTCGCGCTGGTCCTCGGGCAGGCTTTCAATCGCCTGCTGCATGCGCCGGCGCAGCTCGAATTCGGAGAGCGCCTGCTCGGGTTGTTCCCGTTCGGGAGCGGCCTGGTTCGCGAAGATGGCATCGGCTTCATCCGACGTTGCCAGGGGCTTTTGCCGGCGGAAACCATCGATAGCCAGGTTATGCGCGATCTGCAGTAGCCACGTGCTGAACTTTGCCTCGGGCCGGTAGCGGTCGCGCGCCGCGATGACGCGCGCCCACGTTTCCTGGAACAGCTCGTCGGCCTGGGTGCGGTCCTTCGCGGTCTTCAGCAAGAAACGATACAGCGGGCCCTTGTGCCGCGCGTACAGCACTTTGAACGCGGCCGCGTCCCCGCCCACCCAGGCGAGCATCAGCGAGGCATCGTCGGCCAGGGGAGCATCCATGGCCGACGAGGTTACGGCATTCGGGCGTGGCATAGCAGCCCTGGGTCAGCGCGTACCGGCTACCGGGGTCTGCATGACGCCGGCCAGGTCAGCCAGGCGCGCCATGCCTGCGCGGTAACCGCCTTCATCCTTGCCCTGGGCGGAGCGGGCCAGTTCTGCCACTTTGTCGTAGCCAAAGCCCGCGCTGTATTTGCCACCGCGCAGGTTATCGGCGAACGCGGCGACAGCGGCGGCGAAGCGCATGCGCTCGCTCGGTGTGCCGACGGTGGCGCCCAGTGGCTGCTCAATCAGCTGGCTTGCACCGCCATCGGGCGCCTTGTAACGCAGGCGCAGGAAGCCGAGCTCATCACCCTTGCCGGCCGGAGGCTCGGTGCCGTAACGCAGCGGATCCACGCTCGCCCCCTTCGCGCCCTTTAAGGTGATCTCGTACAGCGCCGTCACGTTCGCACCCGCGCCGATCTCACCAGCATCCACCGCATCGTTGTTGAAGTCTTCGCGGGCAAGCATCCGCTTCTCGTAGCCGATCAACCGGTATTCGGCGACAACACCCGGGTTGAACTCCACCTGGATCTTCACGTCCTTCGCGATCGTCATCAGCGTGGCCGACATTTCATCGACGAGCACGCGGCGGCCTTCTTCCAGGCTATCGATGTAGTGGTGGCTGCCATTGCCGACATCGGCGAGGGTCACCGCCATTTCGTCGTTGTAGTTGCCCTCGCCAAAACCGAGGGTGGTCAAGGCGACACCACTTCGGCGTTTATCGGCGATGCGGTCCTTCAGCTGCTGCACGCCGACGGTGCCGACGTTGAAGTCGCCATCGGTCGCCAGGATCACGCGATTCACACCGCCCTTGATGAAGCCCTTCGCGGCCTGTGCGTACGCGAGATCGATGCCTGCAGCGCCGTTGGTCGAGCCGCCTGCGCCGAGCGAATCGATTGCCGCGTTGATCTTCGCGTGCTGGTCGCCCGCCGTGGCGGGCAGGGCGACACAGGTGCTTCCGGCGTAGGTCACCAGCGAGATGCGGTCCTGGGCGCGCAGCTTCGGCACGATCTGCTTCAGCGAGGCCTTGAGCAGCGGCAGCTTGTCGGGCTCGTTCATCGAGCCGGAAACATCGACGAGGAACACGAGGTTCGCGGCTGGTATCTCACTGGCTGGCACGGTGTAGCCCTGGATGCCGACGAGCAGCAACTGCCGGTTCGGGTTCCACGGTGAAGGCGCGAACTCGGTGGTCACGGTGAACGGGCGCGAGCGATCCTTTGGTGCGGTGTAGCCGTAGTTGAAGTAGTTGATGAACTCTTCGCTACGCACCGCGTCGGCCGGCGGCAGCTGGCCCTGGTTCAGCAGATGGCGCACGTTGGTGTAGGAACCGGTATCCACATCGATGCTGAAAGTGGATACCGGGTCGGCCGCGGCCTGGTGCACCGGGTTGGTGTCGCGGTGTGCGTAACGGCTGGTGTCCACATCCTGCATGGCCACGGCGCCCATGTAGCCCATCACCGGTGCGCTGGCCATGACCTTTGCCGTGGGCTGGTTCATCGCCGGTGTGCCTGGCGCGGGCGGAGCAGGCGGTGGCGGTGGTGCGGCCAGCGCCACCGGCCCTGCGTAACCCAGTGCTTCCTGGGCCACGGCGGGCGCCCCGGCGGCACGCGCGTCACGACGCACCTGCGGGCGAACCCTGGGTGGCATGGGTGCACCATAGCCATAGCCGGCATCGGTGAGGGTGGCGCAGTTCGTATCCGCTTCGGGCACGGGCGGCGCCGGCGTCGGGTGGCGCGCCTGCGGCGGCTCGGCACCGGCGGCGCCGGCGGCAACCACCAGGCCGGTGAAGAGCAGGGAAAGGGTGATGCGTAGCGTGTTCATCGTGCATGGCCTCCTTGGGGGCATGCAGATGAAACGGAGCAACAGGGCAAACGGGGTTAACCGGCGCGCACTGAATTTTCCAGGCGAGCCTCGCTGGGCCCACCCACGCGGTTACGGCCGTTGTGCTTGGCGCGGTACAGGGCCCGGTCGGCCGCGTTGAGCAGCTCCAGCGGGCCGCCAGCGGTACTGGCCTGGATTGCCGCGACGCCGATGGTGATGGTCAGCACGCCGAACGGGCTGCGTGGATGGACGATATCCTGGGCTTGCACCTGGGCACGCAGGTCCTCGGCCAGTGCCATGGCTTCCATCAATCGCGTACCCGGCGCGACCACGGCGAACTCCTCGCCGCCGAAACGGGCCACGAAATCGCCTACGCGCAACCCACGCGATACCAGGGTCGAAGCCAGTGCACGCAAGCAGTCATCGCCGGCCAAATGGCCGTAGCGGTCGTTGTACTCCTTGAAGAAATCGACATCGATCATCAACAGCGCAATGGGCTCGCGTTGGCCGGGGCGGTGCCACTCGCGGAGCAGGCGTTCATCCAGCGCGCGGCGGTTGGCCAGCCCGGTCAGGCTATCGACGAAGACGAGGCCCTCCAGTTCGTCACGGCTGCGCGACAGGCGGAATTCTTCTTCCACCAGGTCCACCTGGGCCAGCGTGCCGCGCAGGCCAATGCCGATCACCGCCGCGATGGCCCCGGCGATGCCCAGCGAGGGGTAGCCCGGGATCACCATGAGGCCGAACCCGAGCACGCTCATGGCGAGGAAAGTGGGGCTGGCACTTTGGACAAAGCGAATGAGGTACACCGGCGGGTGCCAGTGGCGTTGCGGCTTGCGCGACAACGTGGCGATGCACAGCGCGAGGAACGGTACATCCAGCAAGGCGTCCCACGGCGAATCACCGAAATCGGGGTGGCCGCCGAGGGCGACGTAGTGGTTGTAGAAATACCCGGACGCTGCGTAGCAGACGAAGAACGCCATGACCGCGCGGAAGAAATAGTGGTCATCGGCGCGATCGGTGGCGAGGAAGCGCAGCAACGCCGCGACGGCCAGGCATACGTTCTCGAAATCGAGCATGTGCGCGACATCGATGGCCTGCTGGGGGCCCATGGCGCCTTCGAGCGAGACGATGGAGAACGTGCGCACGTAGAACAGCACGCCAAGGAGGGCGGCCAGCACCAGGTCGATCGCCAGTGCCCAGCGTTTGCGCGCGGCCACCGGCGCCGACGACACCGCAACGAGCACCGGCAGGACGTACAGGATGTAGAAGAACATGCTGTCGCCCGGTGCCGGGTTGGAATTATCCAGCACGTAGTTCTGCCGGGCCGACAGGGACATGCCCACGGTCCAGAGCATGAGGCTGCCCAGCAGCAGCCACCAACGGCTGTCCCGCGGTGTGCCCGAGCGGTGCCAGGCCAGCACCGTGCTGGACATGGCCGCGATCGAGGCGGCGAAGAAAAAGCCGTACGAGATCGCCATGCCGCCGGCCGGCGTGACCGCCAGCGCGCTAGCGTGGACCGCGAGGATGACCATCGCGGCAATGACGAGTTTCATGGCGTGCTCAATGCCCCCTGCCTGCAACGCTATGGTCATATCGGCGGGCTCGCGGCAAAGTTGAGCCCAGCGCTCAATATCTTAGGGCGCGTTTCTCGACAAATGTGAAGGCTCACGCCGCCCGGATGCTGCCCTTGGCGATCACCGGGCCGGTGGGCTGGCCCGTGGGTGAGCCGCCGGTGGGTTCCACCGATACAGCGAGCGCCGCCGTGGGGCCCAGGCGGTCCAGGACGGCTTTGGGCAGCGTGAAGCGCTTGGCGTCCTGTGCGGGGAACGTGCCCACCGAGATGGGTGTGCCCCCGGCGGGGATCAGCCACAGCTCTGTATCGTGCCCGGCGGCGGTGGGCTTGGGGCTCGCGGGCACCACCAGCAGTTCGCGACGATCGACGTCCATGGTCGCGGTCCACGCGGCCACGCCATCGTTACCTGCGAGCGTGGACACCATGAGCACGGCGGGGCTATGCGCAGCGGGTGGTACCTGCGGCGTGCGGTTGAAAGTCAGCACGAGCAGGCATGCGGCCAGCGCCGATGCCCCG
This sequence comes from Luteibacter aegosomatissinici, assembly GCF_023078495.1. NCBI lineage: Bacteria > Pseudomonadati > Pseudomonadota > Gammaproteobacteria > Lysobacterales > Rhodanobacteraceae > Luteibacter > Luteibacter aegosomatissinici. Next base: position 2,097,868 of record NZ_CP095742.1, read on the forward strand.
ACGCCGATCCATCGCCACAACGCCAGGCTGTCCCACAGGCTCGGGCGTGGCGGCTCGGCCAGGCCAAGGCGGCGGCAGATGCCCTCCCACGCGTGCTGCGGCGGGTCGACGGCCGCTACTTCGATGGCCAGCGGCGCAAGCCACGCCTGCCACACGGCCACGGCAGCCTCTGCCTCGGGCTGGTCGGCGATCTCCCGGGCCACCGCGGCACGTGCATCGGCATCGAGAAGGCCGAGCACGTATTCCGCGTAGCGGAGGTTGTCCTTGTCGTTATCGAAGGTCGTATTCATGAGCCCAGGCACGCACGCAACTGCATCAGGCCGCGGCGAATCCAGCTTTTCATGGTGCCCAGCGGCACCTTGGCGCGGTCTGCCAGTTCGTTATACGTGGCGCCGCCAAAAAAGGCTTCACGGATGGAGCGGCGCTGGGGGGCGTCCAGCTGATCCAGGCAGGTGCGCAGGCGGCCGTACGCGTCGCCAGCCTCGGCGCGTGCCGCCGGGCCCGGCTCGGGATCGACGATGGCCTCCCATGCCACATCGGTGACCGCCACGGCGCCAGGTCGCTGACGCAGGCGATCGATGGCCTTGTTGCGGACGACGGTCACCAGCCAGGTGAAGGCGCTGGACAGGGAGGGATCGAACGAGCCTGCCCGGCGCCACACGGTAACGTAGGCCTCCTGCAAGACTTCGTCGGCCTCGGCGCGGTCGCCCACCAGGCGCATGCACACACCATAGAGGCGCGGCGAGGTGGCGTTGTACAAGGCCTCGAAGGCTTTCTGGTCCCGGGCGCCCGTGCGCCGTAGCAGGTCGTTCAGCGCATCCCGCTCGGCGGGCGTGGTGCCTGGCATGCGTTAGGATTCCCATGGCGTTTGTGCACGGGATCTATAACACGAACGGCCGTCACGAAAACGCGACCGCGTCCGGGTCACCCTCCGCCACGTATGCCAATCACGGCGCTCCGCCTGCCTGGGATTCCCCTATGACGACGAAACGCCTGACCCTCGCCGTGCTCGCCACCTGCGCATTGCCAGCACACGCTGCCGATCGCTACGCCGGCGATGCCAGCCCCCGCGATGGCGGCCCGGTCCTCTATCGCGAGGTGCATCTTGTCGATGGGTCGCGCCAGGTCGTGAGCTACCAGTGCCCGGATGGCAAGCCGTTTGCGTTGAAGGTGCTCGATGCGGCACGTGATCCCACCCAGCCCAATGTCACTTACCAGGATGCGCGCCGTGGCCTGAGCGAGACGGTGCAGGCCAGCGGCAGCCAGCTGGACATCAAGGTGCGCAAGAAAGGTGGCGATGAGCAAGCCAGGACAATCGATGTGCCGCAGGGCGCCGTCATCGATGCGGGCTTCGACCCGTACATCCGTTCCCACTGGGATTCGTTAGGGGCGGGTGTCTCCGTACCGTTCCTTGTCGCCAGCCGCTTTCGCTTCTTCGACGTAAAAATCCTGGGCGGGAAGGTGGCCGATGGCCAGCGCCACCTCGTGATGAAGCTGGATGCGTGGTACGCGTTCGCCGCGCCCACCATCGAGATGACCTACGGCGCCGCGGACCGCCGGCTGCTGCGCTACGAGGGCATGGGGACCGTGCGTAATGCGAAGGGCAAGGGGATCGAGGTGCGCATCGATTTCCCGCCGTCGGGGCGGACCATGGGCCTGCCTTCCTCGGCTTTGGACGACGTGATCCACACGCCCTTGAGCGGAACCTGCGCTACCTGACTGCCGCCGCCGTGCATCCGGGCATCGGATTCATCCGTATACCTCGTTGAGACCCACGGAAAGGCTGGCCCATGCGACCTGATACCGCCATCGATGCGCTCAAGCCGTCACGAACCACCGCCCTGCGGCGCTGGTTCGATACGGCCGCCGATCCAGGCGCAGACGGGGCGGCCCTGGACCGCATCGACTGGTGGCGCGCGGCGCCCTTTGTCGCCATGCACCTGGCCTGCCTGATGGTGCTGTGGACCGGGGTGTCGACCGTGGCCCTCGGCGTGGCGGTGGCATTGTATGCGCTGCGCATGTTCGCGCTGACGGGCTTCTACCACCGTTATTTTTCGCACCGCACGTTTCGCACCTCGCGTGTCGTGCAGTTTGTCTTCGCGGTCATCGGTGCCTCCTGTGTCCAGCGCGGCCCCCTGTGGTGGGCCGCACACCATCGGCACCACCATCGCCACGCCGATACCGCGGAGGACCCGCATTCGCCCGCCGTGCACGGGTTCCTGTGGAGCCACGCCGGCTGGTTCCTTACGCCCCGCGGCTTTCGTACCGACCTTTCGCGCGTGCCTGACTTTGCCGCGTATCCGGAACTGCGCTGGCTGGATCGCTTCGACACGGCGGTGCCGGTGTTGCTGGCGGTCAGCCTCTACGGCCTCGGCGCATTGCTCGCGCACATCGCGCCCGGCCTTGGAACCAGCGGTGCGCAGATGCTGGCCTGGGGTTTCTTCGTCTCCACCGTGGTGCTGTTCCACGCCACGGTCACCATCAACTCGCTGGCTCATCGGTTTGGTTCGCGCCGCTTCGCCACGCGCGATGACAGCCGCAACAACCTATGGCTCGCGCTGCTTACCTTTGGCGAGGGCTGGCACAACAACCACCATTTCTTTCCTGGCACGGTGCGCCAGGGCTTTCGTTGGTGGGAAGTGGATGTCACCTGGTACGGCCTGTGGCTGATGGCCCGCATGGGCCTGGTTCGCGACCTGAAGCCGATCCCCGCCTGGGTGTTGGCGAAGAGGGGAGACTGAGCCCATGCGCGTCGCCGTGATCGGTTCGGGTATCGCAGGGCTGGCCTCGGCGTGGTTGCTCTCGCCCCGGCACGATGTGGTGCTCTACGAAGCCAGCGACCGGTTGGGCGGCCACGTGCATACGCACAGCGTGGCCCTGCATGGCCACGAGTACGTGGTGGATACCGGCTTCATCGTGCACAACCCGGTGCACTATCCGCTGCTTACGCGCCTGTTCGAGGCGTTGGGCGTGGCGACGCAACCGACGACCATGAGCTTTGCGGTCCATAGCGAAGCGTCGGGGCTGGAATACAACGCCACCTCGCTGGATGCGCTGTTCTGCCAGCGCCGCAACCTGTGGTCGCCGCGGTTCCACGGCATGTTGCGCGATCTGTTTCGTTTCTACCGGCACGCCCCTGCGTTGCTGGATACGCCTGGCCCTGGCCCCACGCTTGGCGAATACCTGGCCGAGGGCGGCTACGGTGCGATGTTCCGCGATGAACATCTGGTGCCGATGGCATGCGCCCTGTGGTCCTCACCGTCCACCGGCATTCTCGGGTTCCCGGCGAAATACCTGGTGCAGTTCATGGCGAACCACCACATGCTGCAGGTGTCCGGTCGCCCGGCGTGGCGGGTGGTTAAGGGCGGCTCGGCCCGCTACGTGGAGGCGATGCGTGCGCGGTGGAACGTGCGTGAGCAGCTGGCCACGCCGGTCACCGCGATCCGTCGCTACGCCGATCGCGTGGATGTGGCCAGCCCCCGTGGCGTCGAAACGTTCGATGAGGTGGTGCTTGCCTGTCACGCCGACCAGGCCCTTGCGCTGCTGGCCGATGCCGAGCCTGCCGAGCGTGATGTTCTGGGTGCCATGGGATACCAGGCGAACGACACCGTGCTGCATACGGACACACGCTTGCTGCCGCGGTCGCGCAAGGCATGGGCCGCGTGGAATGCCTGGGTGCCTGCCGCGCCGGGCGGCGCATGCACCGTGAGCTACTGCATGAATCTTCTTCAAGGGATTCAATCGCCCGAGCCGTTCATCGTGACATTGAATCAGACGGAGGCCATCGACCCGGCGAAGGTGTTGCGCCGCGTGACTTATCACCACCCGGTGTATTCACACGCCTCCGTGGCCGCGCAGGCACGCAAGGCAGAGATCCAGGGCAGGCGACGGACCTGGTTTGCGGGGGCTTATTGGGGTTGGGGGTTCCATGAGGACGGCATGCGTAGCGCGGTGGAACTCGCCGATGAGTTCGATCGCGTTGCGCACGCGCGCCGGGTGCCTGCATGAGTGAATCCTTCACCAGCGCGGTTTACGAGGGCTTCGTGACGCACCGCCGCCACGCGCCACATCCGCATGCGTTCCGTTACCGCATGGCGCAGTTGTGGCTGGACCTTGATGAAGTCGACGACGTCTTCGCGGGCCGCTGGTTGTGGTCCGCGCGCGGGCGGAATCTTGCCGAGTTTCGCCGTTCCGACTACCTCGGGCCCGTGGACGTGCCTCTGGCCGAGGCGGTGCGCGATCGGGTCGCGCTGGCGTTGGGTTCCCGGCCGCCGGGTCCGGTCCGGTTGCTGGCGCACCTGCGATACGCAGGTTACGTGTTCAACCCGGTGAGCTTCTACTACTGCTACGACACGGATGGCACGACGCTTCTCGCCGTGCTGGCGGAGATCACCAATACCCCATGGCGCGAACGACATGCTTACGTGCTGCCAGCGCCGGACGATGACATGCAGATGGTTGATGCCACGTTCGCGAAGGCCTTTCACGTATCGCCGTTCATGCCGATGGAGCGGACCTATCGCTGGCGGTTCAATGTGCCGGACGATCACCTCCGTGTACACATGGATGTGCTGCGCGGCGACGAACACGAGTTCGATGCGCACCTGGCGCTCGAGCGTCATCCGCTCAACGGTGCATCGCTGGCGCGCGTATTGTGGCGCTACCCACTGATGACCGCCCAGGTGATCGGCGCCATCCATTTCGAAGCGTTGCGCCTGTGGCTTAAGCGCAACCCGGTCCATGACCATCCGGGCAAGCAGCCGAGGGGAATCTATGAACGCCATCGTCCATAACGCGGCTGGCGCACCGGCATCGCGAGGCCTGCGCTTTCTTCGGGCGCAATTGCTTGCACGGATGGCACCGCTGCGTCATGGCCAGCTGGTGATGACGGACGCATTGGGCAAGGTCGTGCTCGGCGATGCGGCCCACGAGCCAGCGGTGCACATCGCGATCCATGACCTGGCCTTTTACCGCACGGTGGCAGGTAACGGCAGCGTGGGTGCCGGCGAGGCCTACATGGAAGGGCAGTGGTCTTGCGACGACCTGGTGGCACTCGTGCGCTTGCTGGTGCGTAACCGTGACTTGCTCGATGGCATGGAGGGTGGCATGGCCCGGCTGGGTGGCTGGGCCATGCAGGCGTGGGCGGCGCTGCGCCGGAACACCCGCGACGGCAGCCGGCGCAACATCGCCGCGCACTACGACCTGGGCAACGATTTCTTCGGGCTGTTCCTGTCCCCTGACCTCATGTACTCCTCGGCGCTGTGGGAGGGAGAGGACGACACGCTGGAGGTGGCCTCGCGGCGCAAGCTCGATCGCGTGTGCCAGTGGCTGGACCTCCAGCCGGGTGACCGTGTCGTGGAAATCGGTACGGGGTGGGGCGGCTTTGCGCTGCACGCCGCCACGTACTACGGCTGCCACGTCACGACGACCACCATCTCGACGGAGCAATATGCGCTGGCCGCACGGCGGGTCGCGGATGCAGGGCTGGGCGAGCGCGTGACGCTGTTGCTGCAGGACTACCGGGATCTGCAAGGCCAGTACGACAAGCTGGTGTCGATCGAGATGGTGGAGGCGATCGGTGCCCGGTATCTGGAAACGTATTTCGGAAAGCTCGGTGGGTTAGTTCGCCCCGGTGGGCGGGCGCTGCTGCAAGCCATCACCATCGAAGACCACCGCTACGCGCAGGCTGTTCGCGCGGTCGATTTCATCAAGCGACATGTCTTCCCGGGAAGTTTCATTCCTTCGCTCAATGCCCTGATGCAGGCGAAAACCCGTGTCACCGACCTCGCACTGGTACGTCAGGAGGATTTCGGTCCCTCGTACGCGCGCACCTTGCACGCGTGGCGTGAGCGGTTCCTCGCGGCGCGCCCGGAGGTCCGTGCGCAGGGCTTCGACGAACGCTTCCTGCGCTTGTGGGAGTTCTACCTCGCGTATTGCGAGGGCGGCTTCCTGGAGCGATCCATTGGCGTTTCCCACCTGTTGTTCGCGAAGCCTGGTACCAGCGCATGAGCACGCTCAATACGCTGCTTACCCTGTGGCTTACGGCCGCTTGGGTCATGGCGGGTGGCTGGGCATGGCAGCGCCGCAAGCGCAATGCCGGCATCGTGGATGCGTTATGGGCCGCGGGGCTGGCGGTCGCGGCCGTGTTCGCCGCGGTGGTGGGGCAGGGTGCGGCGTCGAGCCGGTGGTGGGTGGCCGTGCTGGGTGGCCTTTGGGGTGCCCGGCTGGCGCTGCACCTGTGGCGGCGCGTGCGCAGCGAGCCTGAGGATGGGCGCTACCGGCAGTTGCGTGCGCACTGGCAGGGGCACCAGGGAAAGTTCTTCGCCTTCTTCCAGTTCCAGGCCTTCCTGGTCGGCGTGTGTGCCGTGCCCTTCATCGCGGTGGCGGCGAACCCAGAAGGCCCCGGCACATGGATCGTGCCCGCGCTGATCACATGGGTCGTGAGCGTCGTGGGCGAGGCGCTGGCGGACCGCCAGCTCGTGCGCTTCCGCGCGGATCCGGCCCATCACGGAAAGACCTGCCGCGATGGGCTGTGGCGCTATTCGCGCCATCCCAATTACTTCTTCGAGTGGCTGCACTGGTTCACGTACGTATTCCTGGCCGTGGGCTCGCCGATCGGTTGGCTCGCATGGGTTGGGCCCGTCCTGATGTTCCTGTTCGTGCGTTACATCAGTGGCGTGCCGCTCACCGAAGCCCAGGCCGTGCGTACACGTGGCGACGACTACCGCCGCTACCAGCGCGATACCCCAACGTTGATTCCCTGGTTCCCCAGGCACACTGGCGAGGATGTATGACCACCATCGCAAGCACCACCGCGTACGCCCGCGAAGATGCACCCGCCCCGGGACTGGTGGGCCTTGCCGAGCGCGGACTGGTGCCCGATGCACTGTTACGCCTTGGCATTCGCCGGCAGTGCGCGGCACGGCTGGCCGACGAGCGTGCCGGCGGTGAAAGCGCGGCGGCCGGGCGCTTCCAGGCGTTGATCGAAACGTTGCGCCATAGTGACGTGGCGATCCATACCGATGCGGCCAACGGGCAGCACTACGAGCTGCCGCCCGCGTTCTTCGAGCTCTGCCTCGGCCAGCGCCTGAAGTACTCCAGCTGTTACTACCCGCGCCCCGGCATGACGCTGGATGAGGCGGAAGACGCCATGCTGGCGCTTTATGGGCAGCGCGCCGAGCTGGCCGATGGCCAGTCGATCCTTGAACTGGGCTGTGGCTGGGGCTCGCTCACGCTGTGGATGGCCCGGCATTACCCGCACGCAAGCATCACCGCCGTATCCAATTCAGCCTCGCAACGTCGGCATATCGAGGCGCGCTGCGTGGCACTGGGCATTCGCAATGTGCAGGTCATCACGGTGGATGTGAACACCCTGGACCTGGCCGAGGCGGACTACGACCGTTGTGTCTCCGTCGAGATGTTCGAGCACATGCGCAATTACGCCACGCTGCTCGGCAGGATCGGCCGCTGGCTAAGGCCCGGCGGCAAGCTGTTCGTCCATATTTTTGCCCATCGCACGCTCATGTACCCATTCGAGACCGATGGACAGGGTGACTGGATGGCCCGCCACTTCTTCACCGGCGGGCTGATGCCTTCGGCCGATACCCTTCTTTGGTTTCAGGATGACCTGCGCGTGGAGGCGCGCTGGCTGCTGGACGGTACGCATTACCAGCGCACGGCAAACCACTGGCTGGCCCGGCAGGATGCGAACCGTGCGGCGGTCCTGGCGGTGCTGGCCGAGGCCTATGGCGATGCGGCACCCTTGTGGTTCCAGCGCTGGCGCATGTTCTGGATGGCTTGTGCGGAGCTGTTCGGCTATGCGGGCGGCAGCGAGTGGGGCGTGGCCCACTACCGGTTCACGCGCCCGCGCGAAGGCTAGGGCAGGCCTGACGTGGGGCGGGCAGGAATGTCCAATCCTGCCATCTGTGCCTGCGAGACATTTCACCTTTTCCAGCCTGTTGGCTTGGCTTGGGCGCCCGGCGGTCCCACGATGAGCCGCCTGCACGTCCGCTACGAAGGAGAGTGAGATGTCCTCCCGTCCCGTCAGGATCCCCGGCCCCGATCACCCCATGTCCATCTCGCCCGCAGGCGGGCGCGTGGTGGTGCGCGATGGCGACCGGGTCATTGCCGATACCCGCCATGCCCTCAGCCTGAAAGAGGCCACCTATCCGGTCGTGTTCTACATCCCCCGCGGGGATGCCGACATGGCCGCACTGCGGCGCACGGAGCACACCACTTGGTGCCCCTACAAGGGTGAGGCGTCGTACTACAGCCTGCCCGGCAACAGTGAGCGCGCGATCAACGCCATCTGGACCTATGAAACCCCGAGCGAGGCGGCCCGCGAAATACGCGAGCACCTCGCCTTCTACCCCGATCGCGTGACGATCGAGCACACGCCCGATTGAGCCGCCGGAGCTAATCCCCATGCAAGCCATCTTCGATACCTGGGCCGCGGGCAGCGCGGCTGCCCCCGCTGGTTGTAGCCCTGCCGCCACGCTGACCCTGGCTGAGCGCTACGATGCCGTACGTGCGCGCACCGATGCCCTCGTGGCGGCGCTGCAGCCGGAAGACATGCAGGTGCAATCCATGCCGGATGCCAGCCCGGCCAAGTGGCACCTGGCCCACACCACGTGGTTCTTCGAAACCTTCCTGCTCGGTCCCAACGTACCGGGCTACACGGTGTTCGATGCCGCGTTCGGTTACCTCTTCAATTCCTATTACGAAGCCGTCGGGCCGCGTTATCCGCGCCCCACGCGCGGCCTCGTGACCCGGCCTGGCATCGATGGCGTGCGCGCGTACCGCAAGCATGTGGACACGCACATGCGCCGGTTCATTGCCGCTGGGCTGGATGCGGAGCGCGAGGCATTGCTCCGGCTGGGGCTGGCTCACGAAGAACAGCACCAGGAGTTGCTGGTGATGGATGTGCAGCACCTGTTCGCCCAGTCACCGCTCAAGCCCGCGTTCGATCCCGCGTGGCCAGCCACACCGGCGGGTCCCGCGGGCCGTTACCGCCATGTCGCGGGTGGCCCGGTGCGCGTGGGCGCGGCGGATGAGCCGTTTGCCTTCGATAACGAGGGCCCGCGCCACACCGCGTGGCTCGAACCCTTCCAGCTTGCCGATCGCCTTGTGACGAATGGCCAGTGGCTGGCCTTCATGGCGCTGGGCGGTTACCGCCGCGCCGAGCTTTGGCTCTCCGATGGCTGGGCGCAATGCCAGGCGGAGGCTTGGGAAGCGCCGCAATACTGGCAGCGCGAGGGTGACACGTGGTTCCACATGACCCCGGGTGGCTGGAAGCCCGTGGATCCGGATGCCGCCGTGGTGCACGTGAGCTATTACGAGGCCGATGCGTACGCACGCTGGGCGGGTGCACGCCTGCCCACCGAAGCCGAGTGGGAGCATGCCGTGCGCACACGGCACGACCTGGAGCAGGTGTATGACACGGCCTGGCAGTGGACCGCGAGCGCCTATACCCCGTACCCGGGCTTTCGCGCCGCGGACGACGCCGTGGGCGAATACAACGGCAAATTCATGAGCGGCCAGATGGTGTTGCGTGGCGGCGCCTCGGTCACGCCGCCGGGCCACTCCCGTCCGTCGTATCGAAACTTTTACCGGCCCGGCCAGCGCTGGATGTTCGCCGGGCTGCGCCTGGCTCGCGATCTTGCACTGGGTGAGGACGACGAACGCAGCGAGTTCCTGCGTGACACCCTGGCCGGCCTGTCGGCGGCGCAGAAGGCGTTTTCGCCAAAGTACTTCTACGACGGCGCAGGGTCGGCGTTGTTCGAAGCGATTTGTGAGACACCCGAGTACTACCCGACCCGTACGGAAACCGCGTTGTTGAAGACGATCGTGCCGGCGCTGTCCGCGGCCATGCCGGAGGGTGCGGTGCTGCTTGAGCTGGGCAGCGGGGCCAGCGAAAAGACCCGTTTGTTGCTCGATGCGACGCCGGCGCTGGCCGCTTACATCCCGGTCGATATCAGCCCTGATGCGCTGCAGGGCGCGGCGGAGCGCCTGCGCGCGGCCTATCCCGCGCTACCGATCGTACCGGTGGTGGCCGACTTCACTCGCGGTATCGAGGTTCCCGAAGCATTGGCGGACAAGCCGGTGGTCGCCTTCTTTCCCGGCTCGACGATCGGCAACTTCGAGGCCGATGAGGCCGTGGCGCTGATGCACGCGGTGCGGCGCCGGCTCGGGCCGGGTGCGCGTTTCATCGTGGGCGCCGACCAGGTGAAACCGATCGATACGTTGCTGGCCGCCTATGACGATGCCGAGGGCGTGACCGCTGCGTTCAATCGCAACGTGCTGGTACGGATCAATCGCGAACTGGGCGCCGATTTCGACGTGGATGCGTTCGAGCATCGTGCTGTGTGGAATGCGGCGAAATCACGCATCGAGATGCACCTGGAAAGCGCCGTGGCGCAGACCGTGACGGTAGCGGGGCAGCGCTTTGCCTTCGAAGCCGGTGAAACCATCCATACCGAGAACTCGCACAAGTTCACGCCCGAATCGTTCGCGGCGCTGGCAGCGCGGGCAGGGTGGGCGGTGGAGCAGCAGTGGATTTCCGAGGACCCCGCGTTCGGCGTGTTCTTGCTCAGGGCGCCATAGCCAATTGGCTCACGTAGGAGCCCACCCTGTGGGCGACATCTTTTGCGACATCGCCACAGGGCCTGCGGTCGTGTCGCGAACAGCGTCGCCCACAGGGTGGGCTCCTACGTTCGTGTGGTAGCTAACGAGATTCCTTCAGGGTCATGAAGCCATCGTCCGCTACGCTCACGACGGCACGGCGCGAGCCTTGCAGGCGTACGGCTTCGTCGGTGTGGGCGCCGATCTTCGCTGCTGTTTCGGCCACGCCCACGGGCGAGTTGCCGCGACGTTTCTGTTTGCCGACGAAACGGGCGTAGTTGTAGCCCGACCAGGCTGTGAAGATGGCGGCAGTCGCAAAGGCCACGATCAGCACGATGTGGATATCGCCGCCATCGGTGATCGGGTCCATCAGGTGCAGTTGGGTCATGGCATCCCGGATGCCGTAGGCCCACGCGCCCAGGGTGACCAGCGGTAGCCACAGGAAGGCCCAGGCCACCCACAAGGTGACGGTGACCAGGCCGAACATGGCTTTCTGCGCAGTGCTTTGGCGTTCGGGCCGCTGGATAACAATGGCTTCGGCTTTCATCGCAGGCCCCGGTCCGGGCTGACCCAAACGGCGCGCGTGCCCTTGCGCTTCATGATGGCCTTGGGCAACGCGACGATGGACGTGGCGGTGTTGAGGATCCAGTAGATAAGCGGGTACCAGATCATCCAGTAGTAGTTGCGGCCGATGCGTGTTTCGTAGCGGCGATCGACCAGCAGGCTGATGCCGAACTGAAGCAGGCAGATGATGCCCAGCACGACGCCATGCCACTGCGGTAGCAGGGTATCGATATACAGAGAGGGCGGCAGCTGGATGAAGTGACCCAGCGCCCAGAGCGTGATGATGGTGCCCATGGTGTACGACCACAGCAGGCTGGTGAAGTACTCGAACGCCACTGGCCACATGCGCCGCTGGCGCCAAGCCATTAGCTTCCCGGTGTAACGCAGCAGCACTTCGGAGCCGCCCTGCGCCCAGCGCAGGCGCTGCTTCCACAGGCCGCGTACCGTCTCGGGCATGAGGATCCAGCACAGTGCGTTGGGTTCGTAACGGATTTCCCAGTGGCGCATCTGCAGCCGCCAGCTCACGTCGATGTCCTCCGTGACCATATCGGTGCTCCAGTAGCCCACATCGTGCAGGGCGCTCTTGCGGAAGCAGGCGATGACGCCCGATACCGTGAAGATGCGGCCATACACGCGCTGGGCGCGCTTGATCAGCCCGATGATGGAAGAGAACTCGCCGACCTGGAGCTTGCCGAGCAGCGTGGAACGGTTGCGGATACGCGGGTTGCCGGTCACCGCGGCCACGCGCGGGCTATCCAGCATGTGCGAGACCATCCAGTGCGTGGCGAAGTCATCCAGCAACGCATCGCCATCCACGCACACCAGGAAATCGGCGTTGGAGGCGAGGGCGGCAGCACGCAGCCCCATGGCCTTGCCCTGGTTGGAGGCCATGTGGATCACGCGCAGCTTTGGGTACTGGTCCAGCAGCTGGTCCAGCTGCGCGCCGGTATCATCGGTGGAGCCATCGTTGATCGCGATGATCTCGAAGTTGGGCCACTGTTGCGAGGCCAGGTGGGCGATGGTTTCGCGCACCTGTTCCCCCTCGTTATGGCAGGGCACCACCAGGGTCACCATGGGGTACTCGGCCAGCTCGGGCGGCTTCACCCGCAGGGGTTCATTCCGCTCCCAGCGGAAGTAATAGATGACCCCACCACTCATCCACACCAGCGACATCGCCAGCGGGTAGTAGAACGCGAATTCCAGCAGGAAGTGCAGCACCCCTGAATTCATCGGGCGGGCTCCGGGTACGGGTAATCCGATGCCGAGATGTACGGACGGATCGATTCCAGGTCGGGGTGATTGTGCAGGAAATCGTCGGGGTAGTAACCGATATGGCGTGCACCGGCCGCCTGCACGGCGCGGATGCGGTCGTTGATATCGCCCACGTCGATCGGCTTCTTCGTGCGCCAGTTCTGCGTGGCGAACTCGAACAGGGTGCGGTCCACCGCGCCCGGCTCGGCCAGCACCTTCGCAACGAGGTTCCTGTACCAGCCGATGCGATCCCATTGCTGGTCAAGCTGCGGCATGGCCATGATGGCCGTCATGTCGTACGCCTTGATGAAGGCGGGCAGGCTCTGCGCTGTCCAGGCCTCGGCGTTGGGTTGCAGGATGGGCCGGGCAAAGATGTTGCGCGCTGTCAGCAGCTGTGGCCGCCACTTCTTCATGCGCCCGGCGAGTTCCTGGGTGAATGCGATGAGCTCCTGGGTGTTCTGTGCAGGCGTGTTCTTCGCCCAGGGGCCAAGGCGGTCGGTATCGCGCAGGTAGGCGTCGTCGGAGAACAGGATGCCTGCTTCGTCCGTGTGCATCGCCAGGTCTTCGTACACATCGCCAATGAGCTTGCGCACGTTGGCATCGTACGGGGCGAGCCGGAAATGGTCGCCGCCGGGTGCCGGTTCGCCGGCTAGCGACGGCAAGTCCTTGCCGTTGGGGAAGCGGAATGCCATGACCGGCATCCAGGCATACACGCGCACGCCGGCGCGGGTGCGTAGCTGCCAGGACACGCGCGAGAACAGATCCGACCGTACGGGCAGGTGGCGGTTCGCGAAGTACACTGCATCGGCCACGCCGTCGCCATCGGGATCGGCGTACGCCTGCAACCACACCTGGCTGGGATGCATGCGTTTGATACGGTCAAGCAGTTTCGACAGGTTGCGATCCTGCTGCGCGGGGTCGGGGTCGTACACATAATCCAGGTCGACCTGCACCGCACGCGTCGGGTCGACACGTGCCTGGTGGCGCATGAGCCAGCCCAGGCGGTTGGCCGTGATGTTGCCGCTCACCAGCAGGCGCGGGATGGTGCCGCCCGAGCCGAGCGACGGAATGGCATCGCCCAGGCTGAAGGAGATGTTCATGCCCAGCCCCGCGGCCACCTCCTGGCCCACGTGGGTGAATGCGCCATACGGCCACGCGATGGCGCGTGGACGCACGCCGGTGTGTGCGGCGATCTCATCGGCGCTCTTCGACAGGTCGTTGCGCACGCGCGCGGCGTATTCGGCTTCCGTTTCGTAGCGGTTCTTCGCCGCGTCGTATTGCAGGTAAGCGGCCGCAGGCATCTGGTTGCCCTGCGGGTTGCCGTTGGTGCCCTGGTGTAGCGCCCACGAATGCGAGGCGAACTCGATAAGCCCCGATTTCTGCATCTCGCTCACCTGGTCCCAGGTGAGGAAACACGAGCGGTCGCAATCGCTGCCGTTGTACGGCATGCGCTTGCCATCGGGCAGGTCCATCCACGAACCCACCACGGCGGCAAGTGCCGGGAAGTGGTAAGCGCGCAGTAGCGGATAAACGCGGGTGTAGAAGCTTTCCAGTCCGTCATCGAAGGTGAGCAACACCGCATCCTTTGGCAAGGGGCGGCCGCCTTGCGAGGCTTCCTTCACCTGGTCGAACGTGACGATGTTGTAGCCGTTGGCCTTGAGCCAATCGAAGTGGGAGACCAGGTGATCGGTGCTGGTGGCATCCGGGTCGCGGTCGGCATCGAGGCCCACGTCGTCGCGGACATCGTGGTACGCCAGCACGATCAGGTTCGGCCGCACGGGGGCGGCCGGCTGCGCGAAGGCGGGAAGCGCCAGCCCGAGCAGGGCAAGCATGGACAACAGCGGGCGCATGGACTTCATTCTCCCCAATGGAGCGTCAGGTCGAGGACGAAGCGATGCTCGCGGCGCCCATCGTAAGGTTGGTTGTGCCAGCCGATGCCCCAGCCGAGGCGCACGCCCTCGCGGGCCTGGAACACCTGGCCGTAACGCACCGTCGCCATCCAGTCGGTGGCATAGCCCTTCTCGGCGTACTGGCCCACGGCCACGTCGATGCGTTGGGTGACGCTGCGCTCGTAGAACTGGCCGAGCAGGTTCTCCAGCCGGCCCGTGAGGGCATAGCTGTTGTCACGGCGCGGATTGAAATAGGGGCGATCGGTATCGGTATTCATCGAACCACCCACTTCCACGCCACCATCGATCGTGAGGTTGGGTTCGGTGTGCACGCGCTGGATTACGGACGCCAGCCAGCCGGTTCGGGTGTTGCCGTCGCTGAACTTGTCGCGCGAAACGCCCAGGCGTGCCTGAGTCAGCTCGCTCGCACGCCACGTCACCGCGGTATCCAGGGTCTTTGCCGAGACGCCGTAGTACTGCGCGCGCAGCGGGGTATCTTCGCCGGCGGTGCTGTAATCGGCGGCCAGGGCCCAGTGATCGGTCAGTGACCAATCAAAGCCGGTCTCCAGCGCGGTCTTCCCGACGTAGCGATCGGCGGAGGGGAGGGCCTGCACATAGGCCATGAAGCCCTGGGCGTAGCCACGGATGCCGACGCCAAAGCGCGTGCGGCGCACGTCGCCTTCGGGCAGGTCGGCGGTGGAGTAACGGCCCAGCGCCATCACCCGCCAGTGATCGTCAATCAGCGGGCTGGCGATGCTGGCCTGCGTGGTGGCATCGCGGTCGCCGTAATCGGGGCTCGAGCCCTTGCCCTGCTCGGTGCTGATATCGAATTGCCAGCCTTTCTCGCGCTGCCAGGCGCGCTCCGCGCGATCGACCCTGCCATTGCGGTCGGCACGGGTTTCGGCTTCGGCCAGGATCTCGTCGACCTGGGCGTAGTCGTTGAGGGCACGATACGCCTCCGCTTCACCGACCAGCGCATCGACATCGCGGCGGTCCAGCGTGCTGGCGATATGGAAATCATCCAGCGCGCGGCGCGGCCAGCCACGAGCCAGTTCCGTATTGCCGAGTTCACGGCGGATCTGCGCGTTGGTCGGGGCTTCGCGGCTCATGGCGTAGAGCTGGTCGTAAGCCGATCGCGGCATGCCCACATAATTGCGCAGCACAGCCGCGTTGAGATCGGCATCGACCTTGCGCGGGTTCTGGATCGGCAGGCGAATGCCACGGATGCGCACCCACGGCTGTTCCCTCGCGGCGAGTTCATCGATCGTCGCGAAGGCCTTGTCGGTCTGGCCGGATTCGGAATACGCGTACATCAGGCCAATGCGCGGTTCGCTATCGGTGCTTGCGTAGGGGCCCGGGTCCTTGCGGATGCTGTCCTCATAAAGCGCAGCGGACTCCAGTGGGCGCCGGCGTACCAGCAGGGCATCTGCCACTGCGCGCTCGGCGTAGGCGGGCAGGTCCACGCCCTCCTTTTTCAGGGCGTCGTAACGCTGGATGGCCTCATCCGGCCGCCCGGCCTGGTCCAGCGCCACGAGCAGGTCGAAGGTCCCGCGCCGGCGCAGGTCGGCGGGCAGCGAGGGGTCATCGGCCAGCTTGCGCGCATCGGCCACGGCCTTGTCGGCCTCGGCATAGGGGGTGTTCGGGTTGGCGGGCTCGCCATCGGCCCAGCGGATTTCGTGGGCCGCATGGTCGGCATCCAGCCGGGCCAGGTCGAGGGCCGTAGGCGGGGGTTGCACGCCGGGCGCCAGCTGCCTGGCGCGGGTGGTCGCCCCCAGCTCCGTCAACAAAGCGACGTTCATTTCGCGCGCTTCGCGATCATCGGGCCACTGGTCCAGGATCGCCTGCAGGTGCCGCAGCGCGTCGACCCGGTGCCCCTGCGCGCGCTCGTCGCGCACCTGGGCCATCAGGGCATCACGGTTGGCGGCAGGCGTGGCGGCGAGGGCCGCGTGGCCCTGGATCGCAAGCGCAAGCGCCAGGCACAGCCTTCCCCGTGGCACGCGCGCTTTGCGCGGAGGTGTCGTGTTTGAGATTCGCATACTGCCTTGTGACCTTATTTTCGCCGCCGCGATGTCCATTTCCGGCAGCGTTTCATTTTTTGTGAGAATGCCGCTCGCTTGACGCGACGACGGGCGGCGGAATTATGGATGCAAAGCCAATGCCAAGGCCCGTGACACCGGTCAGCCTTTCCCCTGCTGCAACTCGGGGAAATCCATGATGTGGCTGAAATCCGGCGCGTCGGCTTCGGGTACGGAAATCTGGTCCTTCTCATCGACCTCGAGCACGGCGCGCCGGCTTTCCTGCACCATGAACGCCTCTTCCACGCTGGTGCCCAGGGACTCGGCCGCCGCGGGAATGGGCACCGGCCGTGCCTTGCGGCGGCGCTGCCTCGTCTTTCTTCGCTGGCGTCCGTCGTAGAGCGACCATGCCAGGAACACGAGGAGGCTGACGGGTGCCACCCAGACGATATCGGCCAGCTCGCGCGCGCTGCCCAGCACCATGTCGGGGACCCAGCGCTCCCACGCAGGCGGCATGCCCAGGCTCTCGGCCAGGGCGTGCAGCACGGGGAGCCAGAGGAACCCCCAGAGCAGCCACGCGATCACCGTGAGTACGGCATAAAGGATGCGCCTTGGCAGCGACTGCTTTTCCGGGCGGTCGATAAGGATGGTGTCGGCTTTCATTGCACTCCCCGGTCAGGGCTTACCCACGTAGCCCGGCTGCCATGGCGGCGCAGGAACGCGCGGGGCAGCGCCACGATGGAGGTGATGGTGTTGAGTAACCAGTACGCCAGCGGGTACCAGATCATCCAGTAGTAGTGGCGGCCGATCTTCGCTTCGTAGCGGCGATCCACCAGCAGGCTGAGCATGAATTGGGTAAGGCACGTCACCCCCAGCACGATGCCGTGCCACTGCGGCACGAGCGAGGCGACATGGAAGGGTGCAGGGACATCGGTGACCTTGCCCAGGGCCCACAGCACGATGATGGTGCCCATGACGTACGACCACGCCACGCTCAGCAGGTACTCGATGGCCAGTGGCCACATACGGCGTTGCCGCCAACGCAGCAGCGCGGGGAAGTAGCGTAGCAACACTTCCGAGCCGCCCTGTGCCCAGCGCAGGCGCTGCTTCCACAGGCCGCGCAGCGTCTCGGGCATGAGGATCCAGCACAGGGCATTGGGTTCGTACTGCACCTCCCAATGGCGCATCTGCAACCGCCAGCTCACGTCGATATCTTCCGTGACCATGTCGGTGTTCCAGTAGCCCACATCGTGCAGCGCACTCTTGCGGAACGCTGCGATCACGCCGGATACGGTGAAGATGCGGCCATAGATGCTCTGCGCGCGCTTGATCAGCCCGATGATCGACGAGAACTCGCCGACCTGCAGCTTGCCCAGCAGCGTGGAACGGTTGCGGATGCGTGGGTTGCCGGTCACCGCGCCCACGCGCACGTTGCGCATGAGGCGGGACACCATCCAGTGGGTGGCGAAGTCATCCAGCAACGCGTCACCATCCACGCAGACGAGGTACTCGCCATGCGCCGCCAGCGCAGCGGCGCGCAGGGCCATGGCCTTGCCATGGTTGGAGGCCATGTGCATCACGCGCAGCTGCGGATAGCCGGGCATCATCGCGTCCAAAATGTCGCCGGTGTTGTCATCCGAGCCGTCGTTGACGGCGATGATTTCAAAATCCGGCCAACGCTGCGCCGCCAGATGCGCGATGGTCTCGCGCACGTTCGGGCCCTCGTTAAAACAGGGGACGACGAGGCTGACGAACGGGTAAGCCTCGAGGGGCGGCGGTGATTCGCGGTCGCCCATATGCCTTTCCACCCGCAGGTAATAGATCAGCCCACCGCTCATCCAGAGCAGCGACATCACCCAGGGGTAGTAAAACGCGTATTGGAGGAGCGAATGCATCAACGATGCATCCGACGTCATCCGGTGCTCTCCATGCCGAGTCTGCCAATCGTCATGGTGTAGGCCCTTATGCTGTGGGGAACGGTGCAAACCGGCGGCCACGGGCGGCAACCGGTTTACGCATATCCGGCACTTTCAGGGCATTTACGTCGATTTTTTGTGGACGGCCTGCCGATTCCGTTCAGGATCAGCCCAGGCTGGGGAAGGCGTTGCGGATGCCCGTGACCATCATCTGCACGGCGATGGCGGCCAGGATCATGCCCATCAGGCGCCGGGCGATGCCTACGGCCTTGGCCGAGAGGTAGCGTGCGATGTACGGGGCGCCGAGCAGCGAGACGGCAAGGACGACCAGGAAGGTGCCCAGGCCCAGGGCCATGGACATTTCGGTATGTGCGTTTCGCGCCGTCTGGCCCAGTACGATAAGCGTCGCGATGGCACCGGGCCCGAGCAGCAGCGGGATGGCGAGCGGATAGATGGCGACATCTTCCGCAGCGGCCAGCGCTTCCGCCTCAGACAAGGTGGGGTTGTGTTGGCTGCTTTCCGAGCCATGCAGCATCGACAGCGCAATCAAAAGCACCATGATGCCGCCCGCAATCCGGAAATCGTTCACCGTCACGCCGAACATCGAAAGAATGGCGGCGCCCGCCGCGGCAGAGACAACGCAGCCGATGGTGACAGCGATCAGAACCGCCCACGCGACCTTGATCCGGTCGCGGTCGGTGATCCCGTCGGTAAGGGAAAGGAACAGGGGCACGTTCGCGATCGGGTTCATGATGGCGAACATCGCGGTGAACACCTTGATGGCGAACGGTATGTCCCAGGACATCACTGGCTCCCCTTGAAGGCCGGGATGGGCCGATAGGTGCGATCACCACCACGTGAAACACTACTGACGCCGCCGTTGCGCGGCAAGCGGTACGGCTTCGCGCTTCCCAAAAACTAAAAAAGCCCCGGAACGGATTCCGGGGCTTCTCTTTTGTAATTTTGGTGGAGCCAGGGAGGATCGAACTCCCGACCTCGTCATTGCGAACGACGCGCTCTCCCAGCTGAGCTATGGCCCCACGTGAGCGATAGATACTATCAGGCGCTCCAGGGGCCGCCAAGCCCCCGAGCATGGGCTAGCCAGGCAGCAGGGCCGAAAGCCGGTCGAACAGCACGGCCTTGCGCCAGCCTTCCAAGGCCTCGGGCCAGTCGCCGCCGGTCATCACGTACTCCTCCATGGTGCGGCGGGAGCAGAGCAGGCCGGGTGGGATGTCGAGGTGGCTGGCCAGGGTATCGACGGCGCTGCGCATCTCGTTGATGGCGCGCTTGGCTTCGCCGGCCGGGTGGCCGACGACCGAGGCCGTGGCTTCCACTTCATCGGGTTCCACGGGGCGGCGTACCAGCTCGAAGAGCTCTTCGCGCTGGGCGGATCGCAAGGCACGCGTGCCACGGGTCAGTTCTTCAAGCTTGACGATGTCGTTGGGAATGCTGCCGGCCAGGTCCAGCGCGTGCGCGTCTTCGAGCAACCACGAACGCGGTTTGTCGAGGGCGCGTGCCGTGGTTTCACGCCAGCGCAGGATGCGGCGGAGCAGGGCCTGGCGTTCGCGCGGCCAATCCGCTGCAGGCTTGAAGCCGCGCTGCGGTTGCGGATCGCCCTCGCGCTGGCTGGCGCGGCGCTTCATCCGTGCACAGTCTTCCGCGTGCCATGCCGAGCGGCCGCGTTCTTCCAGCCGCTCGCTCAGGATGGCGTGCACCGGGTGCAGGTGCACCACATCAAGCGTGGCGTACAGTTTTTGTGACTCGGTGAGCGGCCGCTGCAGCCAGTCGCTGCGCGTCTCGCCCTTGTCCAGTTCAGCGCCGACCAGGTCGGCGACGAGGGCGCGATAGCTGATGCCCAGGCCCATGCCGACAAACGCGGCGGCGATCTGGGTATCGAACAGCGTATGCGGGCCGTCGGGGAGGAACGGTGACATTGCCTCCAGGTCCTCGCCGGCGCTGTGCATCACCGTGACTACAGGCTGTTCTGCAAACACCGGGCGCAACGTTTCCCCGAGCGGGAAGGCGAGGGGATCGATCAGGGCGTAACGGCCTTCATGCGCGAGCTGCAACAAGGCGAGCTGCGGATAGAACGTGTTCCGGCGCATGAATTCGGTATCGAGTCCAACGACCGCGCCCGCGCCGACCGGCGCCAGCCAGGCGGCCAGTTCGTCACGGTGTTCGATCCATGGGGCGGCGGGAGCGAGTTCGCTCGATGACATGAGGCGTCCTTGTAGATAAACGGGACCGTGCGCGCGTGTTGCCCTGCAGCGCACGATTCCCTAAGGTGGCACCGCACGATAGCAGGCCCACGCGGAACCGCCCACCATGCCCAACACCGAGACCGTCCGCCGACAGCGCGCCATTGGCGGTGCGATGGGTGTGGCCGTGCTCGGCTTCGCGTTGTTCTACCATTTCTTTCCGCAGCTTTTGCACGTAGAGCCGGGCCAGCCATCGGCGCGAACACCGGTGCGCAGCCAGCCCGGCACCATGGGTTTCGACCAGCGGCCGCAAGCCGCGCCGGCGGCCGTGGCATCGGAAGTGGATGCGGGCCCGCCGCTCGTACTGGCGCCCGCCGCCGTCATCGCCGCGCGCCGGCGCGAGAAAACGAACGACGTACAGCTGCCACCGCAGGCCACGCCGGATTCGCCTGAACTCACCGCGCTGCTGGATCGTGCTGACAAGGCGCTGGCCGCTGACCGCCTGGTGGGCGGCAAGGATAGTGCCGCCGCACTTTATGCGAGCGCGCTAAAGGAGAAGACCGATAGCGCGCGTGCGTTATCGGGCATGGATGAGATCCGTGCCCGCCTTGCCGCGGAGATCGAGCAGGACATCGCCCTGGGTGATGCCGATGCCGCGCGAGATGCGCTGAGCGCCCTGAAGTCCCTGCCCAACAGTGCGAAGGATAGCCAGCCGCTGGTTCAGCAGCTGGCTGTGCTGGACAAGGTGCGCCCGCTGCTGACGACGGCCGCGACCCAGCTCCAGGCGGGCCATGCGAACCAGCCCCGTGGCGATAGTGCGCTGGATACGTATCGCCAGGTGCTCCAGCTCGATCCGCAGAACGCGGTGGCGATCCAGGGCATCAGCCAGGTCCAGCATGTCGTACTCGACCAGGCGCTCGCGGCGGTCGCGCAAAGCGATTTCGCCGCCGCGGATAACGCGCTCGCCGAAGCGGCGGCCATCGAACCGGGGTCCCAGGCCTTGCAGGACACGCGCGGCCGCATCGAGGGCATGCGTCGGCAGAATGGTGCGGCGATGCTGGCCCAGGCGCGCTCCGCGCTGGATGGCGGTAATGTCGAGCTGGCTCAGCAACTGGCGGCCAAGGCGCAGCAGATCAGCCCCGACCTTGCGGGCATCGACGATTTCAACGAACGGGTGACCAACGCCAAACTCTACGCGAGCTACAAGCCGGGCCAGGTGTTTGCCGACCGCTTCGTCGATTCCACCGGTCAAGCCCCGCCCATGGTCGTGGTGCCGACAGGCAAGTTCACGATGGGCTCGCCCGATGGCGAGGCCGGCCACGATGCGAACGAGGCGCCGGCGCACGAAGTCGACATGGATAAAGGCGTTGCCCTTTCGCGCAGTGCTATCACGATCGGGCAGTTCCGCGATTTCGTGCGGGCGACCGGTTACGTGCCGCAATCGCAGTCACTTGGTGGCAGCAGTGTCTACGACGAGCAAAGCGGGGGCCTTCGCGACGACGCCTCGGCCACCTGGCAGGATGATTACGCGGGCAAGCCGGGCCAGGATCGGCTCCCCGTGATCAATATTTCCTGGAACGATGCCAAGGCCTATGCCGACTGGCTCTCGCAACGCACCGGCAAGAAGTACAGGCTGCCCAGCGAAGCCGAGTTTGAGTACGCCCTGCGCGCCGGCAGCACGACCCGCTACTGGTGGGGCGATGGCACACCGTCATCGCACGTGGAGAACCTGACCGGCGGCAATGATCGTTCGGGTTCCGGGCGCCGCTGGAGCAACGCTTTCAGTACCTACAAGGACGGCTACTGGGGGCCGGCGCCGGTCATGAGTTTCACGCCAAACCCGTTCGGCCTGTACGACATGGGCGGCAACGTATCGGAGTGGGTGGCGGACTGCTGGCACGACAATTACATACGCGCGCCGCGCACCGGCGAGGCCTGGGTGAACCCTGGCTGCAGCCGCCGGGTGATACGCGGCGGCTCGTGGGGCAGCGCACCGGATATGGTGCGCTCGGCCTACCGGCAGGGCGCGGCCGCCGATGTTCGCAGTGCGCGCGTGGGCTTCCGTGTGGCACGTGAGCTCTGATCCGAACCCACTTATGCCGAATTGACAGGCATCGCCTATTGACGGCGGTGGGTCGCCGTGCCGATGCTTGCCACGTTCATCAAACCCGGAAGAGGCGAAGCACCGTGGCGACTTCGATCATCGTGGGCTACCGTCCGTTTCCCGGCCGCACCGACCTTGTGATCTCCATCCTGCTGGAGATCTACGAAGCCATGCAGCGCGCCGGCCTGATTACCGCTCGCCGGCCGTGGATCATGCGAAGTGAGGACGGCAACGTGGTTGCCGCCTTCGAGATGACCAACGAGTATTCCTACGCCGCCTCCGAAAAGATCCGCGAGGTCGCCGCGCTCCGGGCCCGCCTTATGGGTGTTGCCGAGCGCGTGCCACTGGGCAATATCCGCGAGGCCTCGAACCCGTATGCCGAGTTCGAGACGACGACGGGATACCCGGCGACCGCTGCAGCCCGGTGACCGTTAAACGACCAGCAGCTCGCGCTCCATGGCGTGCTGCACAAACTGGTTCAGGCTGATGCCCCGCGCCGCGGCGGCCTCGGTGGAGCGGAGGTGCAGCTCAGCGGTAACGCGCGCCTGGAACTTGCCGGAAAACGTACGCACTGCGGGAATGCCGGCTTCCCGGCAGGCCTCCATGAAGACCCGCAGCGAGATAACGCCCTCGCGACGAAGGCCTTCCACATCCGGGGCGTAAAAATCGGCCCCGCCATTAAGGCCGACGAACTCGCCACGGAACATGTCGATCTCGGGGTCGTACTGTACGACGGCACGGTGGCCGTCGATGACCATTATGTTGTTCATGCGATCACTCCATTGCGATAGAGCCATTTACGAATGTCCGCCACAGCGCCCTTGTCGGTGTCCGGACTGGGGTGCGGCCTGTGGAAGACCCTTACTTCGCCAAAAAGGAGCACGGTGATGCGGGACCCTTCCGCCTCCCTGAGGGAGGCCCCCAGATGGCGGAGAAGAGCCACGATATCGGCCCATTTGACGTTGCCCGACGTGGGGCGGGTTGCGATGAGATCGAGGGTGCGTTGGTGGCGGGATGTCATGGAATGGTACCAGAAAGTAGTACCAAGCAAAGCTACCGATGCGACATGCCCGGCGGGAGCGGCGCGAACCGACTACGGTTGTAGCTGAATGTGCCCACCGTGGCTCGGTTGGGCGTATGCTTGACCTTTCGTTCCAGAATGGCCGCCATGGCACGTCCACGCGAGTTCGACCGGGATACCGCGCTTCAGCGGGCGATTGAGACATTTGCCCAGCACGGATACGAGGGCACATCGACGCCCATGTTGCTGGATGCCATGAAGATCGGAAGGCAGAGCCTTTACGACACGTTCGGCGATAAGCGCGCGCTGTACATCGAAGCCTTGCGGACGTATTCGGAAGAGAGCATCGGCGGTACGCTGGCCGCCATGTTCGCCCACGCGAATGTGCTCGATGGAATCGAAGGCGCATTACTTGCCTTCGCAGAAACCGCCACCACGCCGGGCGGGACGGCATGCCTCGGTATTCATGCCGTCGCGGAATTCGGTACCACGGCACCCGATGTCTGTGAGGTCACCGCCGCTGTCGGTGAGCGCACGCTGCTGGCGTTCGAAAGCCGGTTGCGCGATGGCATCGGCCGCGGCGAGATCGCCGCCTCCCTTGACCCGCCAGCGGGTGCGCACTTTCTCCTGGCGACCCTTTCCGGCCTGAAGATCGCCGCCCGCGGCGGCGCGCCCAACAGTGTGCTCAGGCAGATTATCGCGGTGGCGCTACGCTCGTTCTCACCGGTCAATATAGTTGACTGATCGATCAATAAAGGCGTAGCCTCACCTATGGTGCGAGGAAGGCAGGGCTAGCCCTGCCTTCTTTTACGGCCATTATTTGATCGATCAATCCATAATTAGGTGATGTATGAGCCAGCGAGCGTTGGAAGGAAAGGTGGCGTTTGTGACCGGTGGGTCGCGTGGTATCGGAGCGGCCGTGGTGCGGCGCCTGGTGGGCGAGGGCGCTGATGTGACCTTCAGTTACGCAAGCTCGGCGCAGGCCGCGAATGCGCTCGTCGCCGAACTCGCTGGGGCTGGCGGCCGGGTCACCGCTGTCCAGGTCGATAGCGCGGATGCCGTGGCACTTGGCGCAGCGATTGGCGAAACCGCAGGTCATGCCGGCCGCCTCGACGTCCTCGTGAACAATGCCGGTGTGCTTGAGCGCGGTAGCGTCGAGACGCTGGGCATGGATGCATTCGATCGCGTATTTGCGGTCAATGTGCGCGCGGTCTACGCCGGTGTGCAGGCCGCACAGCGGCATATGGGCGAGGGCGCCAGCATCATCACCGTGGGCAGTATCGTCGCGGATCGCTCGGGTTTTCCTGGTGCGTCGGTTTACAGCGCGTCCAAGGGGGCAGTCCAGGCGATGACGCGCGGTTTTGCGCGGGACCTGGGCCCGCGTGGCATCACCGTCAACAACGTGCAGCCGGGCCCGACCGAGACGGACATGAATGCACCGGAGTACCACGACATGCTGTCGTCGCTGATCGCGCTTGGCCGTATCGGCAAGCCCGGCGAAGTGGCTGCGTTCGTCGCGTGGCTGGCGGGCCCGGATGCTCGGTTCATCACCGGTGCCAGCCTGACGATCGATGGCGGTTACCTGGCGTGAGGCAGGGGCCTAAAGGTGCCCGTACACGCTTTCCAGCTGCGTGACCGCGGCGTTGACCCGTTCAATGCCCGTAGACTGAACCTGGGCGCTCTCCCCGATCGCACTCGTCACCTCGGTGACGTGATCGACAGCGCCCAGGATCTCCTGCATGACCAGGCCGGCACTGCCCACCAGCTCGGCGCCTTCATCCACGCGATCGCGGGCGTTACCGATGAGCGCATGGATCTGCTTCGACGCGTTGCCGCTGCGTTGCGCGAGCTGGCGCACCTCGTCGGCCACGACGGCGAAGCCCTTGCCACTCTCGCCGGCGTGCGCGGCCTCGATGGCCGCGTTGAGCGAAAGCAGGTTGGTCTGGAACGCGATGGTGTCGATCATCTCCAGGATATCTTCGACGGAGCGCGTGCTGTCCTGGATGGCGCCCATGGTGCGCACCACATCCGCCACCACGCCGCCGCCGCGTTGGGCCGCGGCGCGCGCGCCACCGGCCAGGGCTTCGGCACGGCCGGCCTTTTCCGCGTTATCGAGCACGGCGTGGGACAGCGACACCACCTCGCGCTGCAGTGTCTGTGCCGCCATGGTCTGTGCCGTGATATCGGTGGCGTACTTCACCACCCGTACCGGCTTGCCATGGGCATCGAGGATGGGGTTGTAGGTCGCCTGGATCCATACGATGCGGCCGCCACGGCCGAAACGTCGGTACAGCGCGCTGGTGTGGCGGCCTTCGCGCAACCCGTTCCAGAAGGCGATGTAGGCGTCAGAGTCCGCCTCGGTGGGGTCGACGAACATGCGGTGATGGCGGCCCACGATCTCGTCGATCGTGTAGCCCATGGCGGCGAGGAAATTGGCGTTCGCGTCCAGGATGGTGCCGTCCAGGGCGAACTCGATCGTGGCCTGCGCGCGGTCGATGGCCCGCAGGCGGCCGTCCATATCGGCCTCGGCGCGGCGCCGTTCGGTGACATCGGTGGCGTACTTCACCACGCCGGTCACCCGGCCGAACGCATCCTTGATGGGGTTGTACGAGGACTGCAGCCATACGTCGCCGCCATGCTTGTGCAGGCGGCGGTAGAGGCCCGAGTCGGGCTTGCCCTGGCGCAGGCCCTCCCAGAATTCGGCGTATGCCGTGGACCCGGCCTCGGCGGGATCCACGAACTGGCGGTGGTGTTTGCCGATGATCTCGGCCAGGCGGTAGCCCATGGTCTGCAGGAACAGGCCGTTGGCATGGCGCACGGTGCCGTCCGGCCCGAACTCGATAATGGCCTGGACTTTATCCAGGGCGGCCAGCTTTCCGCGCATGGCTTGCTGTTGCCGTATCCAGCGACCAATCATCGGTCCGACCCCGCCAAGAGTGTGATGTACGTCACATATCGGCGGCCATTTTGCACACTTTAGGCAAAAACGGCGGAAATGGTAAATTCACTATCGCTTCGGTCAAAAACATAAAAAAAGGCCTCCCAGCGGGAGGCCCTTTGGTATTGGTGCGAAAGTGGGACTCACAAGCCGTTGGTGGTCAACGGATGTATGGCATTTACATGCCAGTTACTCCCAAAATTACTCACAACACCTGCTCGCTACCTCGCATTACAATCCGCTCGGGGTGAGGCTAAACCGAGGGGCAGGGTCATGAAGCAGATCATTCTAGCCGGGCTGTGCCTGGCCGTGGTCGGGTGTGCGACCGGAGAGAAGGTGCGGCGGCTCGATACGGGCATGGATCGGCAGGCCGTGGAGCGCCAGCTGGGGCGCCCGGACGGTTTCAGCGAGCAGGAAGGCTATCAAGTGCTCACCTACAAGAACCGGCTGATGTCGGGCTGGTCTTGGGATCGAGCCGACTATCAGGTTTTGCTCAAGGATGGCTTAGTGGTCCAGTACGGGCCAGGGGAAGTTCGTCATAACCAGCCGAACTCTGGGTTGGTCATTGTGGCACCCGCTCGATGATTACCAACATCATGCGGACATCCCTCGTGGTCGTCCTTGCGACTGCCGTCCTTCCTTCGATCGCCACCGAGTCAAAGAGCGTCCCGGTCGATGAGTTCTACACGTCGTTGAGGCGGGCCATGGACATGGCGGAGGGGCATCCACCAAAGCCTGACACGATCGCAGATCTAGATATGGCCAGTGCTGTCGGCTACGTCGCCGGAATGTGGGACGGGATGAAGCTTGCTGCCGAGATGAAGCGCCAGGGAAGCTCATCTTGTATGAGTTCCCCAACGCAGGTTGCAGGCATGATCCGGATTGTGTTGCGGTATATCGATACTCACCCACAGGCGCATTCTGGCGACCGGTTTTCGGCAGTAGGATCTGCTTACTTCGACGCGTATCCATGCCTCAAGTGACCCTTCCCCCCGTTCTCACGGAAGCAGAGCTAGCCGATTACCTCGGTGTGACCAAGCTAACTGTCTACCGCTGGCGGAAGGCGGGGAAGATTGGTTTCTACATGGTCGGCAAGTCGCCTAGGTTCTCAGAGAGCCACATCGCTGAGTATCTGGCGTCTCAGACTATCCCGGCGGTGGCCCTTGAGCCGAGGCCGACCACGAAGCCTACGCGTAAACGCAACGACGACCATCCCGGAGCCCTGGCCCAAGCGCATGCCATTCTCTCGTGTGCTCGCAAACGGGATGGCCGTTGAGTATTTCCCCTGTTGTTTATTGATATCCGTTGTTCTCAGTCGAGCTGATTGGTTTGATATTCAATCAACGTCACTGACCCGCCGGAGTGCCCCTACGTCCGCCTATGGACCACTAATCACTAGGGATGCCTGATCTACGCATGGGGCAGGTAGGGCCGTGACTGTAAATCCCTGTTCTTTGCAATAGGGGGCATATCTTGCGACCTGAGCCTTCCTTGCAATACCTGCTACGGGGAATACCGCCTCACCCGCTACCACGCTACCGGGTAACCCCTAGTTGCCTTGTGGTGTACCCCCTACAGTGCGGATTTGGGCCATTCGCCTAAGGTGGCGGCACCGAACTCAGACCGTAGGCCAGCCACCCATCACTACTCATCACTGTTTTAGTGATCGAGGCGGTTGCAAACCCAACCGAAACCATCTGGGTTATTTCTGGGTTTCGGGTGCTTGGATGGTTCTTATCAGGTGCCAGATCCCGCTAAATCTACTTCCTTCTATTTTTGATAGCGTGCACGGGCAAACGGTTAACATCGTGGAATATTGGGGGTCAAGGATCGAAGATGGCTAAGGTGTCGCGTGCGTGGTGGACGTTGTTGCTTGGGTTGACAGTCGGGGGGATTAGCTCTTGGCTGATTTTCCGTGCTCCAGTTTGGGCTTGTGGTCCTTTCCGTGTCGAGAAATCGGCAGAGTGGGCCGGGGTATTGGTGAGCACGCTCGCGGCGGCGTTTACGCTTCTCGCGGTTGTGACCGGCTTACGGAGTGCGGAACGTGCCATACAATCCGAGCGACTCATGCGAAAGGAGGAGCGCGATCACGCGTCTGCCCGCGAGCAGCGACACGCCGGCCTTCTGTTATCGATGCTCTGTAGTGACCTCTTTGGCCTATCGGTGCATGCGTTGGTTTGGGCCGCGTTGCTTGAGGATGAAGAGCACAGTCTAGAAGGCGTGTATCACCAAATATCTCAGTATCATCTCCCTTCGTTCGATATGGCTCTGCCAAGCTTGACCACTCTGCCTCGTGATCTCGATACGAATCTCGGATACACGTTCCTTGAGTTCCGACGGATTAAGGCTCTTGTTGAGGGAAACCGGATGCTTTCCGGCACTTGGGACGGTGGGGCAGTGGCTGCCGGACGGACCAACCTTCTCTCGGTTGTAAAGCCGTTCTGTGAGACGGCCATGCAGAGCTACGTACTGGCGAGCATTGCTGCGGACGAGAAACCCCTTGTGAGGGAGATCGCGAAGGCGGCAGCAGACATTATCAACATTCAGGACAGCCTGAAGGACAATGACTGATCCGTTATCTGGGTACGGTAGTGAATATCGAAGGGAAGGATTGGCTTACCGAAGCCGAGGCGGCGCATTACTGCGGAGTCAGCATCCGCCAGTTCCAGGCGCACTATGAGGTTGTCGGCTTGTTGCCCAGACGGTTCATGGGCAAGAAGCTCTACGAGCGTGCCGCATTGTACGAAGCGATTGCGAAGGCTCCGCCTTGGGATCGTGAGACAGCTCCGATCCAGCCGCTAGCCGACTCACCCCTCGGTCCATACCGCAATTTGACTGCCACGAGGCTCAGACCCTACAAGCCGAGGAAGAAGGGCTCTGCTGACGGCCTTTTATAGCGTCAGAAAACTCCCCTCGGGGCACATACTTCCACGACTGTGGCCCTAGATACGCCTATTTTAGGCTAGCCATGACTGCCAGGAGCACGCAATGTGCCCGGCCAAATTCGTGCTGCCTACGCCCCATCCAGTTCCTGTGGCTGCCTATCTGCGGATGTCCACGGATATGCAGCAGTATTCCATCACGAACCAGACCAGGGCGATAACGGGTTACGCCAACTCCCACGGAATGAGCATTGTCCGGACCTACCGGGATGATGGACGTAGCGGGCTGACGATCGAGCACCGTCCGGGATTGATATCGCTGATACAGGATATCTCCCATGGACCTCCTGGGTTCACCGCCGTACTCGTACTGGACGTGAGCCGCTGGGGTCGTTTCCAGAATTCCGACGAGGCCGCCTATTACGAGTTCCTGTGCTGGAAGGCAGGAATTCGGGTCTGCTACGTCGGGGAGCTGTTTGAGAACGACGGGACGCCCTTCGCCATGGTGGTCAAGGGTATCAAGCGGGCCATGGCTGCCGAGTACAGCAGGGAGCTGTCTGCGAAGACCTCGGCCGGTCAGCGGAACCTCGCCACTCTCGGATATCACCAGGGGGCGCTGTCGGGCTACGGTCTTCGACGGATGCTCATTGACACTAGCGGGAAGCCAAAGGGTCTCCTAGCAATAGGTGAGCGCAAGAGCTTCGCCACCGATCGCGTGATTCTGGTTCCTGGGCCCATTGCAGAAGTTCGCACCGTGCGATGGATCTTTGACCAGTGCATCGCGGGCGTGTCGTGTACGGACATCGCAAGGGCCTTGAATGCCAAGGGGACGTTGAATCACTTAGGGCACCCCTGGACTTATCAAACAGTCCGTACGGTGATCGAGAGCGAGAAATACGTCGGCACGGCCGTCTATGGGAGGGACAGCAAGCTGCTGGGCGGGAAGCAGGTGGCCAATCCCGAATCCATGTGGGTGCGTAAGAAAGACGCCTACAGGCCGATAGTCACGCAGGAGGTCTTTGACGCGGCTCAGCGTTCCCGTAAGGATCAGGTAGCACGAATGCCCACAGATGAAATGCTGAAACGGGCTAGGGCGATCTGTAGACGCCTGGGGACAATCAGTTCGACGCTGATTGCCCGTGAGCCCGGTTGCCCATCTGTACCTGCCTATACGCGACGGTTCGGTAGCCTCAATGCGCTTTACAAGATCCTGGGCTTCGAGCCTCGTACCCATAAACACTATGGCGAGGTGAGGGCCTACGTCACTATTTGGCAGAGGACGCTGACGGCCTTCACCGCTGACTGGCTGGAGGAGGCGGGGTCACACGTAGAACGACGTGCAAGGTCGCTTACTATAGATCATGCGTGGACGGTCTCGTTTAGTGTGCTGAACGCGCACGGGGTCACCACGAACTATCCCGCCTGGTTCCGGCATCGGGAGCCCGAGGATACGGATATCGTGGTCTTTGCCCGAGCCAGCTACACCGAGCCTTGTCCACGGGACTATCTCGTGTTGCCCAGAGTCCTATTTCCTGAGTGGCCTAACGCCTTCTACAACCACAACGGCCCCACCATTGAGGGCTGCACGTATCCTTCGTTAGCCATCCTGGGCGATCTAGCCAGGCTTTCTCGAATGGAGAGTCAGCTATGTGGGTAACGCACACAGAGCGGGCGTGGCGGCGGGCGGAGGAGGCTGGCGATTTGGCGAAAGCCGCCCGACTGGCAGAGTCCCGTATTGCTGGCGCCTCAAATGCACTCGGCGCGATTCAAGCGGATGCCGAAGGACGGCGGCGGCTTACGGAAGCAGGATTCTATCGACTCTCACTCGGAAGGTCGTCTCGGGTCGGCAGGAGTGGCCGGGCCGAAGGGTTGGCCGTACTGGAGGCCGTCATCTTGGCGAGGTCACTGGCGAGAGTTCTATCTAGCCCGCAACTGGTGCGCTGGCTATCGAAGCACCACCCCGCCGAACTTGCTGCGCTCAACGCAATGGCCGAGTAACCAGCTTTCAGTCTTCTTCGCTTGGTGCGCGCATGGGTACGAACTCGATGCGAGTACCGCAGGCAGGGGACTTATGGCGGATTATCCATCAAGCAGCTATATAGGCTGAATCGAAATCAGATAACGTAATTGCCTTTGATACTTGCGCCAGGATCGCCAACTCTTGCGTAGCCTTCTTCGGTTCAGCGCGGTCATCGACAATGAACAGGACAGACTCTGTATCCATCAGCTCTTTCTGCATCTGCAAAATTTTTCGCAACCGTGAGGAGACAGAGAGTGGGATGGGAGCAATGGCATCCACATACTTTGTCCCCCACTTAAAATCGAAGCGCAGCTCTTGTCCGTTCGGTAACCGAACGATCGGGGACTTCTCAATGGGCCACAATGGAGCCTTTAGCCTCATGAGGCGTTCGACCTCACGATTGAGACTGAGATCAGAGTCAGCTGCGGCGTAATGCTCCTTCTCCCACGCGACTAGGGCGCAGATCATACGGATGACGGAGCCGCCCAATATATGCAGGCGCGATGCATCACCGTCAATCTCAAACGAACCGTCGTCGCATAGAGAAAATCCATGAGTTGCGGCAAGCTCCGCTAAGCCGCGCCAATTTCGACGGTCCTCAAGAGAGTATCCGAGGCTACGTAATGCGAATAACCACAATCCATCGTCCGTGACGACGAATCTATCCCCATAATTGATGAGATAAAAATCGATGGGTGATCCGTTAGGCAGCGACATGGGACTACTTACGTAGAGTACGTCCTGACCTTGGCCGTCGATGCGATTGCATCGCCAGCCCATATCTCCAAAGATGCTTTTGCAGTCGATCGATAGCATGCTTAGGCAAACAAATCGTCAATGAAGGGTTGAGCCAAAGACCGTCCGGGAATGTCTCGGATTGTCGCATGCCGACGGAATCTTTCGATCCAACCAGCCAAGAGCGAAGGGTCTAGATTACAAAGAACCTGCCTCACTGCATGAGACTGCCCGGGTTTGCGTTCGTCTCCAATGTGGATGTGGGGTCCGTAGATCTCTTTCTCCAAATCCACATGAGAGCGTTTGAAATGTGGATAAACCTCTAGCATCAGAACGCGGTGGACTTGCGTCCCCTGTCGGTGCATTACTGCGTATTTTTGGTAAAGGCCAAAACCCCGCCGCTCCGCTTCGCCTTCGAAAGTCAGGCCAGGAATACTAGTCCGGCTTGCATCAAGCAATGCGCTGCTGCCGCGATGGCACCTTACGCGATTGTCCCTAGGATGCCATTCGATTTCTTCGGCAAGGAACTTGGCCTGTTTACACCATATTCGGCATTGCTCAATCCAGTCTTCCATGTGCTGCTCCCCTTGCCTGACCGGCCTTCCCACTGCGCTCCAACCGTGACAATGCCACGACTAGGTTCTCGCCGAAAGGGTAGGCCGTCCCTGGCCTCAGCAAGTGCACGTTATGGGCTCTGCGTCGCCGCTGGGAGCCCGTAGAGGTAGTAGTCCAGCAGGCCCGTCCGGGTGGCCGGGGATTGGGCCTTGAGCCACCGCTGAATGGCCTCGGAGGTCGCCTTGGCGTCTGCGGCCGTCATGCCGGTTTTGGCTATGGCCCGTGAGTTCACCGCCCCGATGGCGTCCGTGACACCGGCACCGAGGCTGGCCCCCAGCAGGCCACCGTCGATGCCCCCTACGGCATGGCCTAGAAGGCCGCCAAAGCTACCTCCTACAGTGCGTCCGATAAGACCCCCACGGTTACCTAGGGTCTTACCGAAGACTGCCCCTGAGAGTAGTCCCTGGGCCTGCATATCGGCTGCCGTGCCTGGACCGGCGGCGGCGATCTTTTGGTCGGAGATTCCTCGGCGAAGGAGGCTGTCCCTAACATTCTCCAACTAGCTTCGCGTGGCGTCACCGAGGCCATAGCGGGCGTTGTCATCGGACCGGAGGGCCTGCTTTACACGAGCGACGGCAAGCTGTGGATCGCCAGCAGTGTTAAGGCTACCCGGAGCGTTAGGGTCAAGTAGCCCACGTACGGCTTGCATGTCGTTAATAGGCTGCGAAAGCTTGGCGTACGTCGCCAGGTTATTACGATAGCCCGGTACGGCCCGGTCGAGAGTAGAGACAATCTTGGCGGTGACCGGTCCATACAGTGCAGCCTCTTGGGAACCAACGACGCCATTGGTGGCGTTTGCCGAGAGCATATTCCCAATGTTCTGGCGCATATCGTCAAGGGCCCGGGCAGGGACCATTCCAGCCCCGTCCCGATTCCTGGCGATAAGGTCGAGGTGCTGGCGCGCCGCACCGGACACCGTAGGGTTGCCTGACTTAGTGAGTTCTTCCAGTTGGCCCACGATTCGGCTGGGGTCAACCATGTTCTTGTTGATCGCCGTAATCGCCTGGTCCAGCACCTTCTGTGCCTTCTTGGTCTTCACGGTGATCTGGTTCAACTGGTCGGCAGCTTCGCCCTCGTCCAGGGTCCCACGTGCCACCTTTCCGGCAATCGTCTTTGCGTCCTGCAAGGCGTCGAAGTCGGGGCGGAACATTTCGCCCTTGATGCTATCCAGCACATCCGCCGCGTTCTTGTACCGCTGCTGCGGTGTGGTCGGGGCGAGCTGGTCACGGTAATACGCTTGCGTTGCATCCCTACGTGCCTGTACGGCGGTTGCCAGGTCATCGTCAGTCCCGGCGAGACGGTTAAGCAATCCGACTCGGGCCGAGTTGTTGGCGTTGTCCTGAGCTACGAAAGCAGCCGAGGAAGCAGGGTTGTTGCGCAGCATGCGTTCGGCCTGTACGGCGTCGGGCGTCTGCAAGACCTGAGCGGCAGAAGGCACTTCACCCGGAACCAACTGAGGTGCATTTGCCAGTTTGGCCACGGTCGCAGGGTCACTCCCGTAAAGGCGGGCGATGTTGGCATCCGCCACGGCTTGCGGGTTGGTGACGTGCTGAATGAGGTTGCCTACACCACGGCCGACAGCGCCAGCACCTTGGCCGACACCGTAGAGAACCGGGCCCGTGGCAGCTCCTACGGCGATCTGCTTGGCCTTCTCCGCCCCGTAGTTATCGCCACCGTCCGCGATGGGCTGCGTCGCAGCCATGAGGCCGCCTTCGGCAGACAGCAAGCCAAGCTTTCCGGCGGTGCTGGATACCTTGGGCAACAGACCGAGGGCCCGGGCTTCACCGATACCGGTAGCCCAAGGAAGAACCTCACCGAGCGTTGCGCCCGTGTAGCTCCCTACCGAGTTCGGCACCGACTGCTGGTAAGCCTGCTCGCGATCCTGAACCCACTTGTCGTACGCGGCCGTTTGCTGGTCGAGCCAGTTACCCTTTTGCTTGCCAGTGACCAAGCCCGAAAGGGTGTTATCAGCCGGTGCTACGAAGTCACCAATGGCCTTGGCACCGTGCATGCCCAACTGGGCAACGCCCACCGGCACGCTTGCTACGTGGTGGGCAAAGGCATCGCCGAGGTTATTGCCGAAGTCGTTTACGTCCTTGTAGCCCTGGGCAATGGCATCACCCGCACGCTGCATGAGCGATCGCTCGGGCTGTGCTGGCGCTTGGGTCGAAGCCGGGGACTGCTTGGCTAGATTTGCCTGGGCGTACGCAATGGCGTCCTGCTCTGTTGCGCCCTCTGGTGCATTGATCTCGTACGTGTGCCCATCCGGACCGGTTACGTGGAAGATGGGCATTAATCGACCCTCCGAGCAGACCAGCCGCCGTTCGTGGCGGCAGGCTGAGCCGCGGGCTGGCTCATCGAGGGGCTTACGTTACCGAACTGCACCTTGCGGGCGGTAAGGTCATTGAGCTTGTCCACGTTCGCCTGCTTCTGGTTATGAATGTCCTGCTTGAGGGCCTTGTAGACGGCACGGAGCTGGTCGGGGGTCTGAGCCGCATTGATGGCTTCAAGGGCATGCTCACGCGAGCTGTCCGTCGTTCCCGCAGCACCCGTCGCCGACGAGGCAATCTTCGCGTACTCCTGGGCCACAAGGTTCCGGGCCGTAAGGAACGCGGCTGTATCCGGATCGCCACCAATGTTGCTCTTGGCGTTCAGCAGCATCTTGTTGAAGGCGGGGATGCCAGTGCGGCCAACCTTGTCACCGAGCGAAAGCATGGTGTCGAAGTTCTTATCGAACGTTTCCTCCTGCCGCTCAAGGGCATCGGCCTGCTTCTGCGTGTAGGCAAGCGAACCCTGAATCGCCTTATTCCGACCGGAGACCGTGGCAAGCTCCTGAGGACCCACGCCAGCCTCTTTCGATACCTGGGCGATCCGGTTGTTCACCTGATTGCGAATCGCATCACCCGACTTACCCCGCGAGTACTGCGGGCGGGTCCCGGTAAGGATCTGGTCCCACGCCATGTTATCGATGGCGTCCGGAGTCAGGTCATTGTCACCACCCGAACTCGTGAGGCCAAAGGCAGCTTTGAGCTGGTCGTCAGTCGCACCCAACCCGCGTAGGGCAGCAATCTTTCGGTCGGTCTCCGAAGCCTGCAGGGGGGGCGAAGCGATTGGCCGTAGCGATGGTCTTGTAGCTGCCGTCCTGCTGCTGTTCCTGGGTAAGGATGCTGTTGCCCTGTTCGATCTTTCGCAGGTCAGGCGTGTTGAGGTCACGCTGAGCCTTCTTTGCCTGCAAATCGGCCATCTGGCTGGCGATGGTATTTCGATGCAGGTCCAGAGCCGCCTCGGGATCGATTCCCATGAGGGCGTTCGCATACCCGTCCTGATTGAACCCAGTCGTACCGTCCGGGTTCTGCGTGACGAAGTGAAGTGCAAGGTCTTGGATCTGGCGACGACGCTGCATCTGGTCCTGCTGGTCAGCCATCTGCGATTGCATGAAGTCCTGACGCTGCTGCTGGAACTTGTCGTCCTGCAACTGGCGAGCGCCTTGCTGTACGGATTGCAGGCCGCCCAGCAGACCACCGGATATTGCCTGGAACGGGGTGACGCCCGGCTGGCTGTTGTTGGCGAGAATGGAAAGGCCCGCGTTGAGCAGGCCACCGTTGACGAGCTAGCGTCGCTCGTCGTCACTTGCGCCCGGAGTCGGGCCAATGAGGTTATCGAGGAAAGACATTCTGCCGCCTTAGTGCACTTGAGCGTCTGGGGACTGGCGAACGCTCGGGTTGTGATTCGGTTCGAAGATGGTCACTACCGAAGAAATCGGGAGCCACACGATGTTTCGAATCCCGTTGTGGTCGGGGAGTAGCTCGGCCCGTAGGAAGTTCGGAACAGAGGCATCCAGCCACGTGCACCGAAGGGTAGGGCACACAATCGTGGTTTCGTTCTGTTTGGCTGCCAGCAGGTAAGGCATGGCGTCAGGGCTCGCATGAGCCTTCGCGGCCGGACTGTCCGGGTCCATGATGATCAAGTAATCCATAGTGATCCTTTAGAGGTAGTAGCCAGCGAGAGCGAGACCGCCGCCGATAACAGCGCCAGCACCAGCACCAATGGGGCCACCCGCTGCCCCGATAGTTGCACCAGTTGCAGCACCAGCGAGAGCGCCGCCACCTGCGGCTGCGACGGCACCGCCAGCGGTACGCGGCTTGTAGGCAGGGTTGAGGCCACTCGTCGCCGAACTGGTGAAGTTGCCCGCAGACGAGTTCAGGGCATTGCCAAGGTTGGCGAGGCGCTGCTGGTCATAGCCGTACATCCGCTGGTACCAGTCGTTGTACTGCTGGTCGATGTTGCCCTGGGCGAAGTCCTGCTGGACCTGGCCGAGACCGGCGAGCTGGCCGTTGTACTGGGCCTGCAAGGACTGAGCCCCAGTGAGGGCCTGGGAGGCACCAAGGATGTTGCTGGCGTTCTGCTGATTGGCAGCCAGTTGGTTCTGGAACCCCTGCTGCCATAGCTGCTGCTGATTTTGCAGGTCTTGGTAGCGAAGATTGGTCGTATTCGCGGCAAGGCGGTCAGCAAGCGTCTACTGGCTATCCTGCTGGGCCTACGCCATGGCCGAGCCACCGAATGCGCCGCCCTGTGAGAACTGGGCCGCGAGCTGGGGAACGGCAGACTTGTTGTAGGCGTTGATCGTGTCCTGATTGGACTGGGCGATGACCTGATTGAGATTGCCGCTGCCTGCGTAGGGATTGCTACCGGCGTTGACGTTGTACGCGCCCCCAAGAACGCTGTTCAGGGCGTTCTGCTGGGCCCCACTGCCTTGTGCACCTAGCCAGGCGTTACCTAGGGCCTGCTGCTGCCCGCTGGACAGGTTGGCGTTGAGCTAGCCGTCATAGGAGACGTAGGGCTTGTTATTGACCTGATTGGTCTGGTTAAAGAACTAGCTGTACTCGTTGGACAGCCAAGCCGGGAGTTCGGTCTTGGTCGTCGTCGTGGTGCTTTTCGGTTGTCCACCGCCGCCCATATTGCAACCTCATAGATTGGTGTTTGGTCCGCCCTACCGTAAAAGTGAGCCGTGCATTACCCGGCACGGCGTCGGGCGAGGTAGGGCCTTGGGCGGCAAGGGTCCCTATGACTTATGCCATTTCCGGGGTGTGTTTCCGTCCGCTATACCTGCCGCACAAACCCAATCTGTATCCAACCCTGGTCAGGAAATAGAATTCTCCCATCCGGCATCACCGCATAAGCGACAAAGCGCGTTTGATAAACCCAAGCCTCTCCATGGTTCGGTTGCGGCGGGGCGACTGCCCATCCAACTTGAAACCATTCACCCGTGTAAATATTCCGCACAAAGATGAAGCCCTGACTATTGATCAAGAACTGAATGGGACTATTCGGAAGCCCACTGCCATCGGCAAAAAACGCTTGCGCTACGATCCGAACCTGCTGGGTGTACACCTGCGGGCTCACGCTCATATCGGGTCCGTTGCTCGGAACCGGCAGCGCTGACTGCGATGCAAGTGCAAGGGTGCCAGTTCCATCATCCGACGAGCGTGACTCGTAGGCCGACGCAACTTGAGATGCATTGCTTCGTGCTTGTCCCTCTACAGCATTACCGCCATCACGAATGTATTCCCACGCGAATCGCTCAATGCCCCAATCCCCGTACTGTTTCACGTGGGTAAGTTCATGCGCCCACCATTCTGGCTCCTCGGAAACGTCTGGCGGTTCACGATTGAAGACGATCGTATCCCCGACTGTTACCGCATAATCAGCCCCCATGAATCGGTTGCTTCGCCCGATCAAGTTAGGGAGCGTTATCTCAATTTGCCCAACCGCGTATCTGGCACGACCGAGGGTTGATTCATCGATCAGTCCGCGAAAAGCCAGTTTGACACTATCGGGAATCGGCTTGGAGCGTGAGTAGTGTTGGTCACGCGCAGCTTGGAGTGCAGCTGCTAACGGTGCGGCTGCGATCTGAAGTGGGTTCTGACCCCTCAGTGCATTTGCAGCCCCACCGGCGGTTGCAGATGCAAGGTCAGTATTTAGCTCGGTACTAAACGTAGCAACGTCAAAGATGAAGGCGCCAGAGTCACCTACCCACTTCTGCGCGTATCGTTGAGCACGATTGTAAAGATATTGCTGGGGCTGGCGCGCCAGAGATGCGCCACCTTCAACCAAATCGCCGGTTGACGATGCCACTTGCTGGAGTGGTGCGAGAATGTCACTAGAGCTCTTTTGCCCCACAGCAGCCTGGGCAGCGTTGACCACCACCTGGGTGGGCGCAACCGTCCCCTGATAAACGACGGTGCCTGCGTCGCCCAGTGTCCTCTTGGCGTCACTCCAGAAATCGGCAGATGCCCCGCCAGATACCGTCAGCAATGCAAAAAGCAACGTATTTGCCGCAAATGCTCGATGCGTCATGACTCGCTCTCCCCGTGCAGTATGTGCACTCCACTCTTCCCCCCCAGGGTGAGCTGATGCCTTGGTGCCGCTGAGCGCAATATGTCGCACGTAGGATTTGCCAACTTCGCGGTACTCAATAGATCATACGAAGAACTACCTAGTTCGCAGCGCGGCGAACCGCACGACGTGTCTACCACGGCAAGAACGGAGCATAATTCCTGCGTGAAAATGGTTGATGAAGATGCAATTCTTCGATTCGCCCAGCTAAATGCCGAGGCGATCGCGATGAATGACGCGGCCTTGGCGGACGATCTGGACGAGGCAAGGTTTCGTGCGCATCTGATTAGGACGGCCGCTGAGGAAATGGGCCTGTCCGAGGTGGTGGAGGCTGCCCAGGACGTAGTAGTCCTTCTTAGGGCGCCGGGTACAGTGCCGTTACCTGATTACGGCCACGCAATGCTCAGGCTGGCAAGAATCCTCACACCTAGGGATTGAGCCGGAGCACGATACGAGCGTAAGATGCTTCCATGGCCTCACGGCCATCAGGCTTGGCAATTATCAAAGCACTTTTCGCCGAGTTCATTTGCACCGCGTTTGGCATGGATACCGCCTTGGCCCGCATCGCAGTCGCTACAGCATTGGATTTAATCCTAATGGCTTTTGATGGCTCTGAAGGAGGGCATAACATGGCAATTCATGGTGTTTTCATGGGTATGAATACTGTAGGGGTTCTGCGGGGACCAAGGCGGGGTATTCATGTCAGCGGTGAAGTGATTAGGCGTTAAGTGTGCCAAGAGGCCCTATGGGGTTCGACTCCCCTCCCCGCACCAATTCTGAAGAGGCTGCCCACGAGGCGGCCTTTTCTTTAACCCAACACCGCAAGGAAGCGGCTGGCTGCCTCAGACAGCCATCGCCTCATCATGGCCTCGGCTTTCCCCGTAAGCTCACGGTAGGTGCTGGCGCGTAGTCCTAGCTGCCGGGCCCGGTCATCCTTGGAGATCGCAGCCCGCCCACACAGGATTCGCTGCATGGCGTCCGTAAGCGCCTCCCATGCGAACGCATTGCGAAGGCATGCCAGGCCGTATAGCTCCACGGTCGGCCAGTACCTATGTACATCGCCCGTGGCGTACAGGAGAAGGGTAGCCTCTAGGGGGCCGTCCAGTTTCGCTATAGCCAATGCTCCTAGCGCGTCCCAGGACGGGTTATAGATCGGGTTGGCGGTGAACTTGTGGTATCGCCATGACCGGAGGCGACGGGTGACGATTTTCCCCTCGTCGTCCCGAAGGGTGGGCACAAGTACCTTTCGCTTACCCCTTCGTTCCTCACGCTCAGCCACGAAAAGCTCGCGAGGATTCCCGAGGTCTCCCGAGGATGAATCGAGGGGGCGCTCGTAGTTCACCCGCGATATCCAGGGTGTACCGCAAGCGAAAGCGGTAGCCAGGATACGTGCCGCCCTCTCGACCATTTCTTGCTGGGTTTCGGCCCGCCCGCCGTCCGCCATGGGTCAAGCTTCCATGCGATGTCGCTGGGCTACCAATTGCTCATGGCGTCGCCATGCCCATCGGCGATAGGGAACTGCTAGCAAAGTGCAAGCACCAAGCTGCACCCGCTGGATGTCCGGCTTTCGGTTGTTCCAGCCTGGCGACCGTTGGGTAACGGTGAGAGCGTTACTAACAGCGTTACTTTCTGTCCGCATCTTGTCCGCTTTCGATGCGGACAGCCTCGATGCGTCGGCACGCGTCACTGACGCGTCGTTTGGGGTCGTTGGGTGGTATACGGGGAGATAGTGGATGCTCATAAACCGTAGAGCCCTTGGTAAATATTAAAGGAGCCCGATAGTCGGGGCACAAACACCGGTAAAAAGGTCAGAACTGACCCGATGGTCGGGGCGATTACGAGGCAAGTCACGCCACTTTCTTCTCGATTGACCCGATGGTCGGGGTACATTGACCCGATAGTCGGGGTGGGACTTCTGTTTTTAGCGGCTCGCCATGAGTCCGCCATTTCGCTGATGCGACCGTGGTAAACGGTACGTCCAGCGTTACTTTCGTCTCATGGATTGGAAACCATGTGTACCCGTACAGGCTAGGAGCGTGCATCCCGCCCTGACGTGTAAGCTCGATCATCCCAGCACCTAACAATTCCCTGATCGCCCGTTGCAAGGTGTCTTTGGATTTCCAACCCTGAGTCTTCATCCACGACCAGGGAAGGGCGAGGTTCCCGTTGTTGAACCCGTTGTATCGCGCGCCCATGTCGAGAATGAGAGCTTTTGCTTTGTGACTAAGGCCCCGATAGTTCGGCGAGTTCAACACCGCTGCGGGCACGATCAGGCGGTGTCCCTCCGCCGATGCTCCTTTCCCGGTATGCCTCGCTCGCTTGTCGTACCTGGGCTTCATTGCGAACCTCCCGCCGCCGTAACTGCCTCTCCAAGCACTCCAACACAAGGGCCGGATGACTGGGGGAATACATCGGGCAGGGGGAGGTGTTGCGATCCTTGTAGCGAGTGGTGGAAACGCGCCCGTGCGATATCGATACGGGAGCCCGTCTTAGCCGAAGCCTTGAGGCGTGACCTAATATCGGTCCAGCGGGCTTCCACCTTCGGCCACTCGCGAACGAGCGTGGCGAACTGGTCCGGCTGCACAATGCCAGCGACGCGAGTTTGGCCTCCGGCCTTGACCAGCTCAGTGAGCAAGCTGCAAACACGCTCGCCTTGGATGTGTTGAGCGCGGGGCCAACGTGGATCCAGGGGGCAGATGTTCGCACTGCATGAGTCGAAGCGGGGGCACCGGGGAGCGGTACTCATGCGTCACCCCGTGAAACGGCAATACGCCCAGCCGCCCAAGACTGAATTTCCGCCTCGACCCACGCGCTGGTTGAGAGCGCCAGCTTTACGCGGCGAGGGAATTTTCCTGCCGCCTCCAGGCGGTATACCTGTGTCCCAGAAAGGCCGGTGCGCTCGCATACGGCAGGTAGGCGAAGGAACTTGATCGGGTTTTCGGGCACAAACGGGCCCGACACGTCGCTCATAAGTGACATGGGAGATTCCAGTTGAGCCGGTCCCGAGCGAGTGCCTTGCAACGTTGTAGGTAACTACCTACGATGCAAGCGCCGCTGCCGGGAGAGCACGGCCTTAGTTAGCAAGACTCCTAGCCCTCACCGTTGCGAGCGGTGGGGGCTTTTTGTTGCCCCCAAAGAAGGTCTAGAAGCGCATCCACGTCCCGCTTTCGTCCCAATGCGTGCCATCACGAAGGATGGTGTTGTAAGGCGTAGCCGGTTCGCTTGGGTGAAAGATATACCCCACAGTGGCGCGTATAAGGCTTGACAAGAAAAACCTTACCTATCGAACCATGTAGGTAATGGTCTCGTTCGCTCGACTTCGTATCGCCCTGGAAGCGTTGCAGACGCCACGCGGTTAGATAAACCGCTCCGAAACGACGACTTTCCCCGGGATTTCCGGTCCGTTTGGGGACGGCCCGCCGCGCCGTGGCGTTTTCGGCTGCGTCAGCCCTCGCCGTTCCACTACCAAAACACCTCCATCGCTTATGCAGCCCTCCCCAGTTCGCAATGACCGAGCTAATGCCATTAGATACAGTTGCTTAGGCTGTCCGCGAACTCACTGACTTCCGTGCATTGGAAGGGAAAATCAGGCCCAGCCGTTCACTTTGTGCCAGTTCGTTAAACGAAAAAGCCCGCCGGTTAGGGCGGGCTCGAATACATGGGATGGGGACAGCTGATCAGCCTTGGACACTTTCACGCGGAGTAATTCGCCGATCGGCCAGCTCGTTCCGGGCAGCTTTGGCTTGACGGAGAAGATCCGAAATCGCCCAAAGGACATTGTCCTGAATCTCCTCACACATGCCTCGGAAGGAATCACCGTTAACCCCATAGGTCATATGGATCAACGAATCCGCCTTGTCGATGTTCGTGGCTATGAGATTCTTCAAATCGAGATCGTCCAGGGACTCAATAGGGACGAGCTTCCCGGCCATGCTCAGAGCTACACTTTCGTTACCCATGATCGCGACTCCTGATGTCGTGGTGGTGGTTAGGCGGGCGGGGTGCTGCTACACCCTGTCCCGCCGCTTCTGACTATCGCGTCAGAATTCTTACGCCGCAGACCCCGCCTGCGACTTGAATGCAACGACCTTGCCACCGGCCCGCAGGCCGTCAAGGTAGTCCGCCCAGGCTTGCATCATCCGCGTACGCTCATCGAGGTACTGGGCGGCATGAGTGTAAGCCTCACGAACTTTGTTCGATTCAGCATGGGCTAGCTGGCGCTCAATGGCGTCCGCGTTCCAGCCCATTTCAT
Source organism: Luteibacter aegosomatissinici (assembly GCF_023078495.1). Classification (NCBI taxonomy): domain Bacteria; kingdom Pseudomonadati; phylum Pseudomonadota; class Gammaproteobacteria; order Lysobacterales; family Rhodanobacteraceae; genus Luteibacter; species Luteibacter aegosomatissinici. Next base: position 2,141,284 of record NZ_CP095742.1, read on the forward strand.
TCAATCGGGTAGCTGCCAGGCTACGGAAGCCGTGGCCCGTCATTTCGTCACCCGAGTAGCCTAGGCGACGCAGGGCAGCGTTGACCGTGTTTTCGCTCATCGGGCGCAAGCCACTGGCGAGGGAAGGGAAGACGTACCGGCCATTGCCGGTGAAGCTCTGTAGCTCGCGAAGGATCGCCACGGCCTGCTGGGAAAGCGGGACGAGGTGCGGAGCCTTCATCTTCATCTTGGGCCCAGGGATACGCCACAAGGAGCCTTCAAGGTCGAACTCAGCCCATTCCGCCGTCCGCAGTTCGCCCGGACGCACGAACACCAGTGGGGCGAGCCGAAGGGCGCACAGGGTCACGTACTGGCCCGTGAAGCCATCAATGGCACGGAGTAGCTCGCCGATCTTGAGTGGGTCCACGATCGCGGCGTGATGCTTCACCTTGGGGGCTTTCAGAGCGCCACGGAGCGAGCCGGTGGGGTCACGGTCCGTCAGGCCCTCCAACATGGCGTAGCGAAATATCTGACCCGCCTTGATCTTGGCTCGCTTGGCGGTTTCCAGCTTGCCCGCGTCCTCAATCTTGCGGAGGGCGGTCAGCATTTCCCGGTCGGTGATCTCCTTGATCGGACGATCGCCTAGGTCGGGGTAGAGGAAGCTTTCTAGCAGCCAGCGGTTCTTGCTTGCCGTGACCTCGGCCACGTCCTGCCGAGCCAGCCAAAGACTGCCGACTGAGCGGAACGTGGGGGTAGGGGCCAGAGCCAGGGAACGGGCCCGCTTGGCCTCCTGACGGGTCGCGCTCGGGTCAACGCCGTTAGCGATGCTGGCACGGGCCGCATCACGCCGCAGGCGGGCTTGGGCGAGGGAGATAGACGGGTAGGTCCCAAGGCTCAGCATCTTGGCCTTGCCTTCGAACCTGTACCGGAAGCGCCAGCGAAGACCCCCGCTCACTGGGACCTCGATGACGAGCCCAGCAGCGTCAGTCACCCGGTACAGGGCGGCCTTGGGCTTGAGGGTTCGCAGTTTGGCGTCAGTGAGCATGTGAGTAACCGGCGGGCTCTCGGTGAGTACGACTCTACCTTACGCACAAAGTTACTCACATGCAATAGGGGCTGTGTCGGGTCCCCTTGGCATGCCCTGAGACGGCGGACAACAAAAAACCCGCCTTGCGGGGCGGGTTTCTGTGATCGCCTAGAAGGGTCGATCGGTCCTGATTTTGCTATTTGGTGCCGAAAGTGGGACTCGAACCCACACTGTATCTCTACAAACGGATTTTGAGTCCGCCGCGTCTACCGGTTCCGCCATTTCGGCATGGGGCTGGCGATTATGCGGGAATCAGTGCACCTGGTCGAGACCCAACTGGCGTTCATTGCGCAGGTACCAGTCGTCGCCCTGCTCATCGAACACCGCGCACTGGGTCATCCGGCCGGAGTAGATGTGCAGGCTGACGGTGACGGCGTCGCTGCTGGGATTACGGATCGTGTGGTACTCGTGTGGCGGGATGAGGCTGCCTGCCGAGCCCGGGCCGGCTTCGATCGAGCCAACCGGGCGGAAGTGGTAGCGCGTCGCGTCGTGCTCGATCAGCTCGTACTGGACGATCTCAAGGGCACCGTTCCACACGCCTTCCACGCACCACATGCCGCTGTGGTCGTGGATCTTGGTGCCCTGGCCGGGACCCCAGGTCATGGCGACCACGCTGTAGCCGTGCTCTTCGCTCCGGTAAAGCTCACGACGGGCGTAATGATCCTTGGCCGCTTCGAATACGCACGCCGGGAGGACCACCTCCTGCGAACGAATGAGCTGGCACAGGGCCTTGCGCAGGGTATCCGTGATGGCCGGCGTGGTCGGCTGGCTCACCGCGTTATCGATCGCGTTGATGAGCTTGCCGCTGCCCGGGAATTCGACCGTGAGCATGGGTGGAACCTCTTACTGGGGCGTGGGGACGTGGCGCTGCCCATGATCATAGCAGGGCGCCCGGCGGGGTGCCGTGCAGGGCCGTACGGTGCGACATTCCGGCTGCGGCGGCGTGCGATGTCCGGCCGTTACAGGCTGCGCAGGAAGCCGCCAATGGCCCGGCTGTAGTTCTCGATATCCACCAGGAACGCATCGTGACCCTGCGGGGAATCCAGCGCCACGAAATCCACCTTCGCCCCGGCTGCCTCGAGCCCCTTGGCGATCGTCTCCTGCTGCTCGAGCGGAAACAGGATATCGGTGCTCACGCCGATGACCATGGCGCGCTCCACCGCGATGCGCGATAGCCCGCGCATGACATCGCCTTCGCCGTATTCGCTGATATCGAACCAATCGCTGGCGCGCGAGAGGTAAAGGTACGCATTCGGATCGAACTGGCGATTGAACCGGCGAGCGTGGCCTTCCAGGTACGACTCCACCTGGAACTCAAAACCAAACGGCTCATTGCCCTCGCGCTGATCGGGCTCAAGCCGGATGCGGGCGAAGCGGCCATTCCATTCCATGGCCGAGCGGTAGGTGATCACGCCGAGCTTGCGCGCGATGCTCATGCCGTGGTCCGGCCACACGTCGCCCTCGTAGTAGCCCTCGCGCCAGTTCGGATCGAGCCGGATGGCTTCGCGCTGGAGTGAGCGGATGGCGATGGCGAACGGCTGCGCCTGTGGCGCGGTGTCGACGCTGATGTGCGTACGCGCCGCCCCCGGGTGCAGCACCATGTAGGCGAGCGCACTCATGCCGCCCATGGAGCAGCCGACCAGGCAGGCCAGTTGGGTGATGCCCAGAGCATGGGTCACCGCCTCGTAGGCGGCGTTGGCGACGTCCTCCAGAGAGAGCTCGGGGAAGGTGAGGCGGTAGGGTTCGCCGCTGGCGGGATCGATGGATGCCGGGCTCGTGGAGCCCTTGTCGCTGCCCAGCGAATTCACGCAGATGACGAAGTAGCGATCGGTGTCGAACGCGTGGCCGGGGCCGATCATGTCCTCCCACCAGCCGGGCGTCGGGTCTTCCGCATTCGCCGCGGCATGCGCGCTGGGCGAAAGCCCGGTAAGGATAAGTATCGCGTTGCCGCGTGAGGCATCCAGCGTGCCCCAGGTTTCGTACGCCACGCGGGCGCCGTGCAGCTCGCCGCCGCGCTTCATGCGGAACGGCGAGCTCAGGTCATGGTATCGGCGGGCGTCGCCCATGCGCTGCTCCTTGGCTCAATGCAGCGAATGGTGACACGGACGGCGGGGTTTCGTCTTACTGCGCCGTACCTGCGGCGCGTTTCTCAGCCAGGTTGATCTGTTCCGCCACGGCGTGCGCCACGTTCGAATCCGGGTCCAGCAGCGGCTGGAGTTTGCGCCAGGTGGCGGCGGCATCGGTGTAGCGCTCTTGCTGGAACTGGGCGATGCCGAGCAGCCACAAGGCCTTCTGGCTATCCGGTTGTGCCGCGACAGCCTGCTCCAGCAGGGAAAGCCCGCGGCCCTCGATCCGATGGTCGCCGCGTACCAGGGAATCGGCCTCGGCCCAGCCCACCATCGCTGGCACGTTCTTCGGATCGGCCTTCAGCGCGCCCTCGTACGCATCGCGTGCCTGCGCTGGCTGCTTCACCATCGTGTAGGTCTGGCCCAATAGCAGCCAGCCTTCGATGTCACCCGGGTTTGCCGCCAGGCGCGCCTTTAGCGCGTCCACGGCCTGGCCGACAGTCATCTCCTTCGCTGGCTCCACGCCGTTGAGCGTGGCCGGGGTGCCCACCACCGCATACAGGCCGATGCTGGCCAGCGGGAGCGCGACAGCCAGCAGGGCCGCAACCGTGAACATGGCGCGTGAACGGCCATGCGTTCGGCCGTGTCGCACCATGGGAACGAGCAGCAGGGCAAGCGCCACGGCGAGCATCGCCGCAGCAACGGCATAGAACCAGTTACTCACCAATCATCCTCGGTATCGTTTGCTGCGGCTGTCGTCGCAGGTGCCGTGCGGGCACGGCGGCGTACCTGCACGGCGACCACGAGGCCGCCCAGCACGAGCACCACGAGCGGGCCAAACCACAACAGCCAGGTCTTTGGTTCCACCGGCGGCTTGTACAGCACGAAATCGGAGTAGCGATCGACAAGATACGCCTTGATCTCGGCGTCGCTCTTGCCCGCCTGCATCATCTCGAAGATCTGCCGGCGCAGGTCGTGCGCGATCGGCGCATTGGAATCGGCCAGTGTTTCGTTCTGGCACATGGGGCAGCGCAGTTCGGCGCTGAGCTTCTGGAAGCGCACTTCCTCGGCACGGTCGTGGAACGGCAGGGGCTGGATCGCCTGGGCGATGGCCAGCAGCGGCAGCAGGCAGAGCAGGGCTAGGAGGCCGATCCGGCGCATTACGGGCTTTCCTTGGCCAGCGCCGCCAACGCGGGCCGGAATTCGTTGGCCACGACATCGGGTGTGATCGGGCCAACATGCTTGTAGCGGATCACGCCCTTGCCATCGATGAGGAACGTTTCCGGCGCACCGTACACGCCGAAGTCGATGCCCGCGCGGCCATCGCGGTCGACGATCACGACATCGAACGGGTTGCCATGCTCGGCAAGCCACGCGGTGGCATCCTGCGGATCATCCTTGTAGTTGAAGCCGACCAGCGGCAGGCCCAGCTGCTTCACTTCGCCCGAGAGCACTGGGTGCTCATGCACGCATTCGATGCACCAGCTGCCGAACACGTTCAGGAAGTAGGGCTTGCCAAGCAGCGACTGCTTGTCGACCTTGCGCGTGTCGTCGCCCAGGACAGGCAGCGCGAACGCGGGTGCGGGCTTGTTGATCAGTGGGGAGACGATGTCGTGCTGGTCGTGCGCGGTGTTCCACCAGATGCCGAAACCGAACAGCGCGACAAGCAGGCCAAAAGCGATGAGCGGAAGAAACCGGCTCATGCCAGTTGCTCCTTCGCGGGTGCGGTTGCATGCGCCGCGGCCTTCTTCGCGCGGAAGCGCCGCTCGCCCGCGGCAAGGAACCCGCCCACCATCATGAACAGGCCACCCAGCCAGATCCAGCGCACGAAAGGCTTGTGGTACAGGCGCAGCGCCCAGGCACCTTCCACGTTGCCGCCATCCATCGGCTCGCCCAGGGCGACATAGATGTCGCGGAAAAGGCCCGGGTCGATCGCGGACTCGGTTTGCACCTGGCCGCGAGAGTAGGTGCGTTTCTGCGGGTGCATCGTGGCCATGACCGCGCCATCGCGCAGGATGGTGACGACGCCTTCGTCGGCGCGCCAGTTCGGGCCCGTTGTCTCGCGCACGCCATCGAAGCGGAACTGGTACGAGCCAACGGCTTCCACCTGGCCCGGCGCCATCCGCACGTCGCGCTCAGTGCTAAGCGATTCGGAAAGGAGTACGCCGATAAGGAAAACGGCCACGCCGAAATGCGCGACAAGCATGCCGGCCATCTCGGCAGGAAAGCGGCGGCCAAACGGCATCTCGCGCCAGCGCTTCACCACATAGGCCAGCGTACCCGCGGCCACCCACACCGAACCCGCGACACCTGCGATGGCACGCAGTCGGCCATCGACAAAGAACACGGCCGCACCGGTGCAAATCACCGCGGCAATGCCGGCGCGCCGGGCCATGGAGGTGAGCTGGCGCCCTTCGGCGCGGCCCCAGCGCAGGTAAGGGCCGAACGGCAGTAGCAGCACCGCCGGCGCCATGAGCAGCACGAACAGGAAGCCGAAGTACGGCGGCCCCACGGAAACGCGCCCGAGGTTCAATGCATCGCCGATCAGCGGGAACAGTGTGCCCAGCAACACCATGGCGGCCGCCGTGGTGAACAGCAGGTTGGCCACCATGATGCCGGTCTCGCGCGAGAGCGCGGCAAACGGCTTGCCGGTGGCGACCTTCGGCGCGCGGATGGCGTACAGCAGCAGCGAGCCGCCAATCACGACGACGAGGAAGCCCAGGATATACAGGCCGCGACGAGGGTCCGAGGCGAACGCGTGCACCGAGGTCAGCACGCCTGAGCGAACAAGGAAGGTGCCGAGCAACGAGAGCGAGAAAGCGAACAGCGAAAGCAGTACCGTCCATGCCGGCAGCGAGCCGCGCTTCTCCGTCACGGCCTGCGCATGGATCAGCGCGACGCCGACCAGCCACGGCATGAACGACGCGTTTTCCACCGGATCCCAGAACCACCAGCCACCCCAGCCCAGTTCGGCGTACGCCCACCAGCTGCCGGCCACGATGCCCATGGTGAGGAACGCCCACGAGACGTTGGTCCACGGGCGCGCCCAGCGCACCCAGGCCTGTTCCAGCTCACCACCGAGCAGCGCGGCGATCGAGAAGGCGAAGGCGACGGAGAACCCGACGTACCCCATGTAGAGCACCGGCGGGTGGAACGTCATACCCGGGTCCTGGAGCACGGGATTGAGATCGCCGCCATCGGCCGGCATCGGCAGTTCGCGCAGGAACGGGTTGGACGTGAACAGGATGAAGGCGAGGAAACCCACGCCGATCAGGCCCATGACGCCAAGCACCCGGGCCACGAATGGCTGCGGCAGGTGCCGGCTGAAGGCGGCCAGCGCCACGGTCCACACGTTGAGGATAAAGACCCACAGCAGCATGGAGCCTTCGTGTGCGCCCCATACCGCGGTGATGCGGTAGTACCAGGGCAGCGCGAGGTTCGAGTTGTCGGCGACATAAGCCACCGAGAAGTCGTACACCAGGAACGCGTGGATGAGGATGCCCATCGCCGCGAACACGAATACCGCCTGGCCGGCGGCGGCGGGCCGCGCGATGGCCATGAGGGCGCCGTTGCCGCGCCACGCGCCGATCATCGGCAGCACGCCTTGCACCAGTGCCAGCAGCAGGGCGAGGATCAGGGCGAACTGGCCGAGTTCGGGGATCACTTGGGTGTGTCCTTCATGGCGGTGTCGTCGATATTGCGCTTCTGGTGCGCCTTCGCCATCGCGTCCTTCAGTTCCTTCGGCATGTAGTTTTCATCGTGCTTGGCCAGCACTTCGCTGGCGATGAAACGGCCGTCGGCCATGCGGCCGGTGGCGATCACCGATTGGTTATCGCGGAACAGGTCGGGGAGGATGCCGGTGTATTCCACGGGCATGGCGCCCGCATCGTCCACCACGATGAAGCTCACCTTCAGGCTGTCCTTCGCCCGCTGGATGGAGCCGGACTTGACCATGCCGCCCAGGCGAAACGTGGGGTAGGGCGTGGCCTGGCCTTCCTGCACCTGGCTGGGGGTAAACAGGTAGCTCATGTTCCGCTGCAGCGCGAACACCGTAAGGCCCACTGCGATAGCGGCGGCAACGATGACGGAGATGACGACGGCGAGACGGCGTTTACGCGTTGGATTCATTACTGGCTGGGGTTCCCGGCCGGCGGCGGTTCTCCTGGCGCGCGATGCGTGCGCGGATATCGCGCAGGTTGCGGCGGCGCCTGGCGAGCGGTGCCAGCGTGTCGATCAAAAGGACGATGAAGAAGACCGCGAAGGCGGTCCACACATAGGCACCATAGCCACCCATCGCGAGAAAGGTGCTCATGCCTTGCCATCCTGCGCAGGGCC